>NZ_JBSVWB010000155.1:0-206 GCF_054071795.1 Pseudomonas sp. SDO5271_S396 | reverse complement strand
GATAAAAAACCTGTTCTGGACGATAGGATCGTCGAAGGGTCGCGAATCATACGCGGATCCGCGGCTTCGCGCATCACAGAGTAGCAGTTTGTCGGCGCACCCCGTCGCGGCAATCAGTCTTCCCACTGGCGCCGTTCGTTCTCGATGGCTTCGGCCAGGGCCTGGGCTTCCGCCTCCTCGTCACTCAACCCGGGCCGGGCGGCGGC
>NZ_JBSVWB010000154.1:0-207 GCF_054071795.1 Pseudomonas sp. SDO5271_S396 | reverse complement strand
AACTCATTGGCCGCTTCAATCCGCATTTCGGTTTTTCGTTCGGCGCTGGCCTTGCGCATCTCCAGCATCGAGTTTTTGACCAGTTCCAGCTTCTGGCGCAGCACTGGCGCAGGCTGGGTGACGGCGCCGGTGAGCAAACCGGCAATGGCGCGGCCATCCTCGGTAACTGGAACAATGCTCAGGTCAGCCAAGTACTTTTGGCCGTGT
>NZ_JBSVWB010000153.1:0-207 GCF_054071795.1 Pseudomonas sp. SDO5271_S396 | reverse complement strand
GGGGCTATAGCTCAGCTGGGAGAGCGCTTGCATGGCATGCAAGAGGTCAACGGTTCGATCCCGTTTAGCTCCACCAATTTACAGGTTCAAGGTCTGGCCACACCGTCCTTGAATCGATCAGTTCTCAGCACTGATCAGTTGTATAGAAGGTTTGTGTCCCCTTCGTCTAGTGGCCTAGGACACCGCCCTTTCACGGCGGTAACAGGG
>NZ_JBSVWB010000152.1:0-208 GCF_054071795.1 Pseudomonas sp. SDO5271_S396 | reverse complement strand
CGGGCAGTCACCCTGGCCAAGATCGAAGACATCCAGCCCGGCAGCTACATCGGCTCGGCGGCCATGCCCAATGCCGACGGCAGCCTCACCGCCCTGGAAATTCACGTGTTTCCACCGGCAATGGCGGGCACCGGCGACGGTCATCGTGCGTTTGACCTCAAGGAAGGCAGCAGCATGACCAACGGCACCGTGGGCGACCTGGTGGTGA
>NZ_JBSVWB010000151.1:0-210 GCF_054071795.1 Pseudomonas sp. SDO5271_S396 | reverse complement strand
CAATTCGGTATGGCCGGGGTATTTGTGACCGCCGGCATGCAGCGCTTCCTTGTTCAACGGCGCGGTGCAGATGGCGTCGATCTGCCTGGCCTGCGCCAGTTCGACGGCACGGGCGATGTATTGATAGGCCGCATCGCCGGCGACCGCCGACAACTGCCCGAACGGCAGGTCTTCGGGAATCAGGTCCAGGTCGATGCAATCAATGGTGCC
>NZ_JBSVWB010000150.1:0-210 GCF_054071795.1 Pseudomonas sp. SDO5271_S396 | reverse complement strand
TCATTGAGGGTTTTCAAAATGGCTAATAGTGGAAAAACTACCCCAGGTGCTGGTCACAAAGAACAGAAAGACCCAAACCGTAAAAGCGGCGGCCAGGGTTCAGGCGGCAACTTCGCCAATGACCGCGAGAAGGCTTCTGAAGCAAGCAAAAAAGGCGGGGCTCATAGCCACGCCCCAGGCTCCAGGAAGTCTTGATTGAGGCGTCGCCGA
>NZ_JBSVWB010000149.1:0-211 GCF_054071795.1 Pseudomonas sp. SDO5271_S396 | reverse complement strand
CCGGCCTGTCACGCCGGGGGTCGCGGGTTCGAGTCCCGTCCGCTGCGCCATATTTTCCAGGTTCGATGCATCGGATCTGAGATTGAACAGCCAAGGCTGGTCAATCAGATGTTTAAAAGATGATTGAGAGTTATCTGCTCAGTCAGTCAAGCGATACGCAGCGGTAGTTCAGTCGGTTAGAATACCGGCCTGTCACGCCGGGGGTCGCGGG
>NZ_JBSVWB010000148.1:0-212 GCF_054071795.1 Pseudomonas sp. SDO5271_S396 | reverse complement strand
GGGCACCGACGGCTTTGGCCGCAGTGATACGCGGGCGGCACTGCGTGACTTCTTTGAGGTGGACCGCCACCACCTGGTGCTGGCGGCGTTGACGGCCTTGGTGGAAGAGGGCGCGCTGGACGCCCGCGTGTGCCAGCAGGCCATCGAGCGTTACCGCCTGCAGACGGAGCGTGCGGCGCCCTGGACGTGCTGAGGGGATAAGTGGGGGCCGA
>NZ_JBSVWB010000147.1:0-213 GCF_054071795.1 Pseudomonas sp. SDO5271_S396 | reverse complement strand
CAGCAGCTCATCGACTAACGCCCCCAGGCGTTCGGCGGCACGGATGTCCAGGCACGGCGGGCAGTAAGTGCGGTCGAGCACCACGCTTTTGTCGGCGCGCTTTTCCACCACATGGGCGATGCCCAGGGTGGTGTAGGCGTCCGCTACATCGCCTTCGAACGCCAGGCGCAGGCGCAGTTTGCCGATGCTCATCAACGCGCTGCTGTCCAGGCC
>NZ_JBSVWB010000146.1:0-214 GCF_054071795.1 Pseudomonas sp. SDO5271_S396 | reverse complement strand
GATGCTCGGTATCTGCGACAAGATCGTGCCTGGCCTGATGATGGGCGCGCTGCGTTTCGGTCACCTGCCGACGATCTTCGTGCCGGGCGGGCCGATGGTCTCGGGCATTTCCAACAAGCAGAAGGCCGACGTCCGCCAGCGTTACGCCGAAGGCAAGGCCAGTCGCGAGGAGCTGCTGGAGTCGGAGATGAAGTCCTACCACAGCCCGGGCACC
>NZ_JBSVWB010000145.1:0-216 GCF_054071795.1 Pseudomonas sp. SDO5271_S396 | reverse complement strand
GCGACGGCGCATTCGACGCCAGGCGCCCCCACCTTCTACATTTTGTTCGACCGGTCTCTATGACAATCCTGCGCACTTTTTTAGCCACTGCCCTGCTGGGCCTGAGTCTCTGTGTCGGCACCGTACAGGCCGCCGACCCGCCGAGCGCCGAGTCTGTCCAGCAAACCCTGGACAAACTGCCCGACCGTAAACTGGCCGATGTCGACATGAAGGCGC
>NZ_JBSVWB010000144.1:0-219 GCF_054071795.1 Pseudomonas sp. SDO5271_S396 | reverse complement strand
AGCTTCTGGCTGTTGCCCGCGGCGTTTCTGATGTTGGTGTCTACCCTGCTGATGCCCGGCGGCGGGCCCAACTTTGGCTGGACCTTCTACGCCCCGCTGTCCACCACCTATGCGCCGGAGAGCGTGACGTTTTTCATCTTTGCCATCCACTTGATGGGCGTCAGCTCGATCATGGGGGCGATCAACGTGGTCGCGACCATCCTCAACCTGCGCGCCCCC
>NZ_JBSVWB010000143.1:0-220 GCF_054071795.1 Pseudomonas sp. SDO5271_S396 | reverse complement strand
TCAAATGGCATCAATCCAAGCCATTACAAAGCAACAAGGTATTGAGTTGCCGCCCGAGAATATCTACTCGGATACGGGCATATCTGCACACGATGGAAGCAACAAACGAAAAGGAAAACTAAAAGAACTCATTGATATGATTAGCGATATGCATATCAAAGAGGGCGATTATATATTTGTTGAAAGTATCGACCGGCTTAGTCGTCAAAGACTTCTGCAA
>NZ_JBSVWB010000142.1:0-220 GCF_054071795.1 Pseudomonas sp. SDO5271_S396 | reverse complement strand
AAAGTACTCCAGCCATACCGAGTCTTGCCAGGTGTCCTCATGGGGCGATTCAACCCAGGCGATCAACTCGCTGCCCTGCAGTTCACTCTCGGAACAACCGAGCATGCGGGTGATCGCCGGATTGGCAAAGCGGATGCGGCCATCGCTGCCCACCACCAGGATGCCTTCGGCGGTATTGTTCAGGATCGACGCGTTGAAAGAACGCTCCTGTTCCAGTTGT
>NZ_JBSVWB010000141.1:0-220 GCF_054071795.1 Pseudomonas sp. SDO5271_S396 | reverse complement strand
CAGCGTCGTATGACCCTTGAGCACCTGGCCATGCTCAAAACAAATCCACCCCTCATTGAACCCATCCACCATGCGCATACGTGGCATCGGGTTCTGCGCACCGTGCGAACGCAGCAGGGTTTCCCAAGTATCACGCGCAACCACCTCGGCGCGAACGTCGCGGCCCAGCAATTGCGCCAGGGTAAAGGCGATATCGTTCGGGCTCACCCATTGGCCCTCA
>NZ_JBSVWB010000140.1:0-223 GCF_054071795.1 Pseudomonas sp. SDO5271_S396 | reverse complement strand
CTGATCGCATTGCGCCGCCATGAGCCGCTGATCCAGGAAGGCGTTTATCGCCAACTGTTGCAAGACCATTTGCAGGTCTGGGCGTACCTGCGTGAGGGCCATGGCGAACGCCTGCTGGTGTTGAACAACTTCTACGGCACGCCCTGCGAAATCCAACTGCCGGACGGCGTCATCAACTCGGCCAGCGAGCAGCGCCTGCTGATCAGCAACTACCCCGACTGCC
>NZ_JBSVWB010000139.1:0-224 GCF_054071795.1 Pseudomonas sp. SDO5271_S396 | reverse complement strand
ACCCGGTCGATGGCGAAACGCGCCTTGAACTCGGTCCAGACGCCAGGACGCAGGCCATTGCCGATCATCTTCACCACCGGGTTGTCGGCATCGTCAGCGGCCGCCGGCCGGTCGACCAGGTAGCGGCACAGTTCGCCGACGTAACAGAGCGTGGTGGCCTTGAACCGCCGTGCATCCTCCCAGAAATGACTGGCGCTGAACTTGCGGCGGATGGCGAAGCCCGA
>NZ_JBSVWB010000138.1:0-224 GCF_054071795.1 Pseudomonas sp. SDO5271_S396 | reverse complement strand
AAATAAGGAGCTTTATTGGTTTAGCTAGCTACTACCGTCGATTTGTCAAGGGATTCTCTTCCATTGCTTCCCAATTGACACTCTTGACTAAGCAGAATGTTCCCTTTGTATGGTCGGATGAATGTGAAGAAAGCTTTCAGAAGCTCAAGACCTTGTTGACTACTGCACCAATCCTTACCCTGCCAGTGGAAGGTAAGAATTTCATTGTCTATTGTGATGCATCC
>NZ_JBSVWB010000137.1:0-225 GCF_054071795.1 Pseudomonas sp. SDO5271_S396 | reverse complement strand
AAGGCCTGGAGATTGTCCGCTATTAGGGCGACTTGCACTCGCCCGGCGGCACGTTATCGACCTGGCGTGGTTCGCCGCAGTGTCAACGGCGGGCCGAGGGCCTGCGGCCTCTCGCGGCTTCAGCCCCCCTGGGTGCTGCTGGCACTGGCCATCTGCTGGGGCTTGCAGTTGAGGTAGGGCGAGGACTTCAGCCAGCGTCGGTCGGGATACCAGGAGAACATGAAC
>NZ_JBSVWB010000136.1:0-229 GCF_054071795.1 Pseudomonas sp. SDO5271_S396 | reverse complement strand
CCAGGTCTTCCTCTTCGCCCAGCAGGTGGTCCGGGTCATGGGCCTTGAAGGCCAGGCCCAGCAGGGTCGCGACCGGGCCGAGGGTGATGTAGCGTTTTTCCCAGTTAAGGCGCAGGCCCAGGGTTTCCTTGCCTTCCCATTCACCTTTGCAGATCACGCCGGTGTCGGGCATGGCGCCGGCATCGGAGCCGGCCAGCGGGCCGGTCAGGGCAAAGCAGGGGATGTCATC
>NZ_JBSVWB010000135.1:0-231 GCF_054071795.1 Pseudomonas sp. SDO5271_S396 | reverse complement strand
CTGCGACTTTATTGTGAACGGGAAAGATGTTATTGCGTAAAGGCCTGAGTTATTTACATACCTTCCTTTGCATACAACAGAAAGCCTCGTAAACTCAGAATCAATAACAACCCTATTATCTAATGAGTTCTGAAACGTCAAACCATAAGATTCAGCCACTTATTTAAACCTCACTACAACGAGGATCATGACTGTTTGGCTGACCCAGCTCGCAGGATAAGAATATCCTTT
>NZ_JBSVWB010000134.1:0-238 GCF_054071795.1 Pseudomonas sp. SDO5271_S396 | reverse complement strand
CGGGCGCTACCAACGGCGCCAATTGCTCGGCAATCATCTCGCCGCGTTGCAACAGCTGGCTTTGCAGCTCCGACAGTTGCATCCAGGTGAAATACCCGCCCAGCAGCAAGGCCATCAGGCTGGTCGGCAGCAAGGTCAGCAACAGTACGCGGCCTTTTATTCCCATTCTTCCCAGCACGCCACTCTCCTGTCACTACATGTATTCAAGGTTCCATACGGGCGTCCGGCCCGCACCACC
>NZ_JBSVWB010000133.1:0-239 GCF_054071795.1 Pseudomonas sp. SDO5271_S396 | reverse complement strand
GCATTGGCCTCGCTTACTTGCCTGACTTTGCCATACGTGAATGGCTCGAAAGCGGCGAATTGGTGCAGGTGCTGCACGACTGCACCGAGCGCGGCAGCTTTCGCATGATGTGGCCATCGAGCCGGCACCCGTCGCCCAAGCTGCGCGTGTTTATCGACTTTCTCAAAGCGCGGCTGTTTGCCTGATCAGGCGTGGTCAAACCGCTCACGCGCACGGCGGAATTCATCGCCCTTCTCCAC
>NZ_JBSVWB010000132.1:0-248 GCF_054071795.1 Pseudomonas sp. SDO5271_S396 | reverse complement strand
CCGATTGAATTTGCTCGATGCTGACGAGCAACAGCACATTCTCCAGCTGTGGAACTGCACCGACTCGGGCTTCCCGGCCACGCGTTTTGTGCACGAGTTGTTCGGCGACCGCGCCCGGGAAAATCCCGATGCGGTGGCGGTCAAGTTCGACACGCAAACCCTGACCTACGGCGAACTCGAGCGCCAGGCCAACCGCCTGGCCCACGCGCTGATCGCCCGTGGCGTCGGCCCGGAAGTGCGCGTGGCCA
>NZ_JBSVWB010000131.1:0-251 GCF_054071795.1 Pseudomonas sp. SDO5271_S396 | reverse complement strand
CAGTGGCTGAAAAAGCGCTGCCAACAGGGCCATCGTGCCGGACACTTTCTCACCAGCAACAGCGTTCCAATGTGGGAGCGGGCTTGCCCGCGAAGACTGCGACACAGCCGACACAGATGCTACCTGATCCACCGCCTTCGCAGCCTCGCCGGGGCTCGGCAGCTCCCACAGAGGTCTTGCAGTGGCTGAAAAAGCGCTGCCAACAGGGCCATCGTGCCGGACACTTTCTCACCAACAACAGAATTCCAATG
>NZ_JBSVWB010000130.1:0-268 GCF_054071795.1 Pseudomonas sp. SDO5271_S396 | reverse complement strand
GACCTTCGGGTTATGAGCCCGACGAGCTACCAGGCTGCTCCATCCCGCGTCTGTGGGCGGCATTCTACAGCCCAGCGATGGGGTGTCAACCGATAACTGGCAGATGAGTCAAATAAGTGTGATTTTTTTGCCTGTGCACCCTAAGTTCCCGATCGGAAAAGGTTTTTAAAAAAACGACACAAACAAAAAAGGCCACTCTTTCGAGTGACCTTCTTTGATGTTTGGTTGCGGGAGCCGGATTTGAACCGACGACCTTCGGGTTATGAGC
>NZ_JBSVWB010000129.1:0-284 GCF_054071795.1 Pseudomonas sp. SDO5271_S396 | reverse complement strand
TCTGCGTGGAAACGCATCCTGTGACGCTCCGCGTCACGACTTCAAAAGCGGACGCAGAGCGTCCAGGGCTGCATTCCCACGCGGAGCGTGGGAACAATCAACAGAATTTCTCTATTCTTGGCGAGAAAGTGCCCGGCCCGATGGCCCTGCTGACGGCGCTTTTCCAACCACCACCAATCCCCTGTGGGAGCTGGCTTGCCTGCGAAAGCGGTGTCTCAGTCGACATCTTTGTCGACTGTGCCGCCGTCTTCGCAGCGATGCGGCGACCCGACAAGCCAGCTCCC
>NZ_JBSVWB010000128.1:0-284 GCF_054071795.1 Pseudomonas sp. SDO5271_S396 | reverse complement strand
TCAGGTGCTGGTGACCTTACGGTCGTGGAAGTTCGAGTCTTCTCCTGGGCACCAATTTCAAATTCAAGGTCAGCCTTGAGTTTTACAAAAACCCGCGAAAGCGGGTTTTTTGCGTTACAGGCCTTTGATTTTTAACGAAAAACTTGATTTATTTTTTTGAATCAGGGGTTTACAGATCAAAAAGCCCTCCGTATAGTTCGCTCCATCAACAGCGGCGACGCTGCTTGAAATGCCCAGGTGGTGAAATTGGTAGACACGCCAGCTTCAGGTGCTGGTGACCTTAC
>NZ_JBSVWB010000127.1:0-312 GCF_054071795.1 Pseudomonas sp. SDO5271_S396 | reverse complement strand
CATCGTCGCCGGCAACCGCCTGATGATCCAGGGTGACCGGCATTACGACTACGACGCCTTTGGCAACTTGATCCGTGAGCGGCGCGGTAAAGGCCATACGCTCGTCACCGAATACCGCTACGACGGCCAGCACCGGCTGATCGGTATTACAAAACCCAATGGGCAGACCGCCAGCTACCGCTACGACCCGTTTGGACGGCGCATCAGCAAAACCGTCGACGGCGTTACCACGGAGTTTTTTTGGCAAGGCAACAAGTTGATTGCCGAGCATCACAAGGATCGGCATCGCAGTTATCTGTATGAGCCGGATAG
>NZ_JBSVWB010000126.1:0-323 GCF_054071795.1 Pseudomonas sp. SDO5271_S396 | reverse complement strand
GCTGTTGATCGGCAACCATGGCCTGCAACAGGTTCTGCCAGTGGCGCGCCATGCGTGTGATGGTGGTGGGTTCGAACAGGTCGGTGGCGTAACCCAGCGAAGCCCAGAGTCCGTCGGGGCTTTCCTGCACGTCCAGGTCCAGGTCGAAATGTGCGGTGCGCCGGTCCCAGGCCAGCCCTTCGATATGCAGATGGGCCAACGCCTGTGGTGCGTCCCCCGGGCGGCCTTCGGCCTGATGGTTGAACATCACCTGGAACAGCGGGTTGAGGCTCAGGCTGCGCTCCGGTTGCAGCGCCTCCACCAGTTGCTCGAAAGGCAAATCC
>NZ_JBSVWB010000125.1:0-341 GCF_054071795.1 Pseudomonas sp. SDO5271_S396 | reverse complement strand
CATCGGCACGCTGTTGGGCAACCGCAGCGGCTATGTGCTGGACTCCCAACTCAACTTGCAACCGATAGGCGTGGCCGGCGAGCTGTATCTGGGCGGCGAGGGTGTGGCGCGGGGTTATCTGGAGCGTCCGGCACTGACCGCCGAGCGTTTTGTACCGGACCCGTTCGGCAAACCCGGCAGCCGCGTGTACCGCAGCGGCGACTTGACCCGTGGCCGCCCCGATGGGGTGGTGGATTACCTGGGACGCGTGGATCACCAGGTGAAGATCCGCGGTTTCCGTATCGAACTGGGGGAAATCGAGGCACGTCTGCGCGAGCAGGCCAGCGTCGGTGAAACCGTGG
>NZ_JBSVWB010000124.1:0-369 GCF_054071795.1 Pseudomonas sp. SDO5271_S396 | reverse complement strand
CGTCACGTTTCAGGTAACCGCGCGCCACGCCGACACCGCCGATGTACAGCTCGCCGATGCTGCCGATCGGCAACGGCTGCTGGGCCTCGTCAAGAATATGCAGGTGCAGGTTGGCGATAGGTTTGCCGATGGGCACGCGCGTATCGTTGGCCGAGCAACGCCATACCGAGACATCAATGGCCGCTTCAGTCGGGCCGTACAGGTTGACCAGCGCCGCCGGGTGTTGCCCCATAAAACG
Organism: Pseudomonas sp. SDO5271_S396; assembly: GCF_054071795.1. Classification (NCBI taxonomy): domain Bacteria; kingdom Pseudomonadati; phylum Pseudomonadota; class Gammaproteobacteria; order Pseudomonadales; family Pseudomonadaceae; genus Pseudomonas; species Pseudomonas sp. SDO5271_S396. The sequence goes on along the minus strand of NZ_JBSVWB010000124.1, from coordinate 131 downwards.
CTGGACCAGATCGGCGGGCAAGGCTTCACCGCTGGCAAACACCTGCCGCAGGCTGGTGCAGGCAGACAGGCTCGGCTCCTCGACAAACGCGCGCAGCATCGACGGCACGAAGTGCAGGGTGGTGACCTGTT
>NZ_JBSVWB010000123.1:0-393 GCF_054071795.1 Pseudomonas sp. SDO5271_S396 | reverse complement strand
GCTCCCACATTGGTTCTCTATTGTTGGTGAGAAAGCGTCCGGTGCGAGAGCCCTGCTGATGGAGTTTTTCCAGCCACTGCCGATTCCTTGTGGGAGCTGGCTTGCCTGCGATAGCGGTGGTTCAGCCAGCATTTATACCGACAGAGACACCGCCTTCGCGAGCAAGCCAGCTCCCACATTGGTTCTCTATTGTTGGTGAGAAAGCGTCCGGTGCGGGGGCCCTGTTGATGTAGTTTTTCCAGCCACTGCCAATTCCTTGTGGGAGCTGGCTTGCCTGCGATAGCGGTGGTTCAGCCAACATTCATACCGGCAGAGACACCGCCTTCGCGAGCAAGCCGGCTCCCACATTGGTTCTCTATTGTTGGTGAGAAAGCGTCCGGTGCGAGAGCCCTG
>NZ_JBSVWB010000122.1:0-420 GCF_054071795.1 Pseudomonas sp. SDO5271_S396 | reverse complement strand
CCTGCATCGACCAGCCATCGGAAACGATATGGTGCTGCACCAGCACCAACACATGGTCATCCTCGGCCACGCGCAGCAGGCTGACGCGCAGCAGCGGCCCGCGGGTCAGATCGAAGGGCTCGGCGATCCGGGCTTCCACCTGGCTGCGCAACGAGGCTTCGCTGACGTCGATGAATGCCATGTTGATCTGCGCCGTCGCGGCAATGACCTGCGCCGCGCGCTCGCCATCCTGGTGCAGGTGCGTGCGCAGGCTCTCGTGGCGCGCCACCAGCGCATCGAAACTGCGTTGCAAGGCGTCTCGATCCAGGTGCCCTTTAAGGCGCAAGGCGCTCGGCACATGGTAGGCCGCACTGTCCGGATCCAGTTGCCAGAGGAACCACTGGCGTTCCTGGGCATAGGACAGCGGCAGCGGTTGATCGC
>NZ_JBSVWB010000121.1:0-480 GCF_054071795.1 Pseudomonas sp. SDO5271_S396 | reverse complement strand
CCCACAGGGGATTCGCAGTGGCTGGAAAAACGCTGCCACCAGGGCCATCGCGCCGAGCGCTTTCTACTCAACAACAGAGATCCCCTGTGGGAGCTGGCTTGCCTGCGATGACTACGGCACAGTCAACACAGATGTCGCCTGACCCACCGCTTTCGCAGCCTCGCTGGGGCTCGACAACTCCCACAGGGGATTCGCAGTGGCTGAAAAAACGCTGCCACCAGGGCCATCGCGCCGAGCGCTTTCTACTCAACAACAGAGATCCCCTGTGGGAGCTGGCTTGCCTGCGATGACTACGGCACAGTCAACACAGATGTCGCCTGACCCACCGCTTTCGCAGCCTCGCTGGGGCTCGACAACTCCCACAGGGGATTCGCAGTGGCTGAAAAAACGCTGCCACCAGGGCCATCGCGCCGGGCGCTTTCTCTTCAACAACAGAGATCCCCTGTGGGAGCTGGCTTGTCGGGTCGCCGCATCGCTGCG
>NZ_JBSVWB010000120.1:0-602 GCF_054071795.1 Pseudomonas sp. SDO5271_S396 | reverse complement strand
TCCTCGACAAACGCGCGCAGCATCGACGGCACGAAGTGCAGGGTGGTGACCTGTTCCTGCTGGATCAACTGGCTGAGGTACGCCGGGTCGCGATGGCCGTCCGGGCGAGCGACCACCAGCGTGGCGCCGGTGATCAGCGGCCAGAAGAACTCCCACACCGACACGTCGAAACTGTACGGGGTCTTTTGCAGTACGCGGTCATGCGGGCCGATGGGGAAGGCATCCTGCATCCAGTGCAGGCGGTTCATCAGGGCACCGTGTTCGTTCATCACGCCCTTGGGCTGGCCGGTGGAACCGGAGGTGTAGAGCACGTAGGCGAGGTCGTTGGCCGCCATGTTCAGCGGCTCGGCAGCCGGGGCGTCGGGCAGTGCATCCAGGGTCCAGGCTGGATGGCCTGCGGGCAAGTGCGACAGCCACTGGGGCTGAGTCAGGGTGATTTGCGCGTCGGCATCGTTGATCAGGAACGTCAGGCGTGCTGCCGGCAGTTCCGGATCCAGCGGCAACCAGGCGGCACCGGCATGCACCACGCCGAGCAGGGCCACCACCATGTCCACCGAGCGCTGCATGCACACCGGCACGATGGATTCGCGGCCAATACCGGC
>NZ_JBSVWB010000119.1:0-647 GCF_054071795.1 Pseudomonas sp. SDO5271_S396 | reverse complement strand
AGGAAAATCAATATCAGTGTCAGCCATGTTGTTGATGAAGTTAGTCAGAAGGAACTGCGCTGCCAAAGCGGTGATATCGATAATTTCTGGGTCTGTGTAGCCGGCAGCACGTACGGCTGCGAGTTCTTGATCGGTTACCTTGCCGCGGCGTTCTACCAGCGTTTTGGCAAATGTAGCGGCAGCAGCGCGCTTTGGATCTTCGGAGCGACCTTGGCGATTCATTGCAATTTCTTCGGCCGAACTTTTCACCAGGTTAGTCGCAATGTACGTATGCGCGCTCATGCAGTAATGGCAGTCGTTGACCTGAGTCACAGCCAAAGCAATAGCATCACGGGTTTTTACGTTCAGCGCCTTGGACATCGCACCTTGAAAACCAATGATACCTGCGAAAGTATCTGGGCTGGAAGCGAGCATACGAAACATATTTGGAATAAAACCAACTTGGCTACCAATTGCATCGAGGGTGGAGTGGGTGTTGGTGGGAGCTTGGTCGCGAGTTGGAATAGTAATACGTGCCATCTGTAGATCCTCTTTCATTTAGCCGTTGTTGGCGTGAGAGGAAGCTTATGTTTTCAACCCTGGTTTGATAATCCCCCGATATCGGGAACCACCCTTTCAGATTTCGAGAATTTAGAACTTTACCCGGC
>NZ_JBSVWB010000118.1:0-837 GCF_054071795.1 Pseudomonas sp. SDO5271_S396 | reverse complement strand
CGGTTTCCATGCGGTTGCGGTTGGCAATCGGCACGCCGACGCGGATGTCCTGCTGCCCGCTGTAACGGTGCAACAGGGTCTGGAACGAGGCCAGCAGCAGCATGAACAAGGTCACGCCTTCGCGTTGGGCCAAGGCCTTGAGGTCGGCAGCCAGCGCAGGCGGCAACGGCACCTCAAGACGTGCGCCGCGATGGCTTTGCTGCGCCGGACGCTGATGGTCGAAGGGCAGCTCCAGCACCGGTTGCTCACCGCCGAGCAGGCCACGCCAGTAGTCCAGTTGGCGGGCCTTCTCCCCCGCTTCCATCCAGCCGCGCTGCCACACGGCATAGTCGGCGTACTGGATCGGCATAGGCGGCAACTGCGGTTCCGCACCCTGGCTGAACGCAGCGTACAGCTGCACCAGTTCATCGACCATCACCTGCATCGACCAGCCATCGGAGACGATATGGTGCTGCACCAGCACCAACACATGGTCGTCTTCGGCCAGGCGCAACAGGCTCACGCGCAGCAATGGCCCTTCCTGCAAATCGAACGGGCGAGCGATTTCGGCCTCGACCCGGGCTTGCAAGCCCGCCTCGCTGACCTCGTCCAGCCGAATCGGCACAGCGAGGTGCGAATGAATCACTTGCCGCGCACCGTCCGCGTGCACCTGCACGCAGGTGCGCAAGCTTTCATGGCGCGCCACCAGTGCGTCGAAACTGCGTTGCAGCGCCGCACTGTCGAGCGCGCCCTTGAGGCGCAAGGCGCTGGGGATATGGTAAGCAGCGCTGTGCGGATCCAACTGCCAGAGGAACCACTGGCGTTCCTGGGCATAGGACAGCGGCAGCGGTTGATCGC
>NZ_JBSVWB010000117.1:0-897 GCF_054071795.1 Pseudomonas sp. SDO5271_S396 | reverse complement strand
CGCCTGGCCCACGCGCTGATCGCCCGTGGCGTCGGCCCGGAAGTGCGCGTGGCCATCGCCATGCCGCGCAGTGCCGAAAGCATGGTGGCGTTTCTCGCGGTGCTCAAATCCGGCGGCGTGTACGTGCCGCTGGACATCGAATACCCCCGCGACCGCCTGCTGTACATGATGCAGGACAGCCGCGCGCAACTGCTGCTGACTCACACCAGCGCCCTGGCGCAATTGCCGATCCCGGATGGGCTCGCAGCATTGGCCATCGATCGCACTGACGATTGGGCCGATTACCCCGACACGGCACCCGCCGTGACGCTGGATGGCGACAACCTGGCCTACGTGATCTACACCTCGGGCTCCACCGGCATGCCCAAGGGCGTGGCGGTGTCCCATGGACCGTTGGTGGCGCATATCATCGCCACCGGCGAGCGTTACGAAACCCGTCCCAGCGATTGCGAACTGCATTTCATGTCCTTCGCTTTCGACGGTTCCCACGAAGGCTGGATGCACCCGCTGATCAACGGCGCCAGCGTGCTGATCCGCGATGACAGCCTGTGGCTGCCGGAATACACCTACGCGCAGATGCATCGTCACAACGTGACCCTGGCGGTGTTCCCGCCGGTGTACCTGCAACAGTTGGCCGAACACGCCGAGCGTGACGGCAACCCGCCGGCGGTGCGGGTGTATTGCTTTGGTGGTGATGCGGTGGCCCAGGCCAGTTACGACCTGGCCTGGCGCGCGCTCAAGCCCACTTACCTGTTCAACGGCTACGGCCCGACCGAAACCGTGGTCACACCGTTGCTGTGGAAAGCCCGTCAGGGCGACCCGTGCGGTGCGGTTTATGCGCCCATCGGCACGCTGTTGGGCAACCGCAGCGGCTATGTGCTGGACTCCCAACTCAAC
>NZ_JBSVWB010000116.1:0-1037 GCF_054071795.1 Pseudomonas sp. SDO5271_S396 | reverse complement strand
TCTTTCTTCAAGTCCATGATCTCGCTCATCCACGGGAACGGGTTGGTGGTCCCTGGATACTCTTCCTTCAAGCCAATCTGCGACAGACGACGGTTGGCGATGAACTTGAGGTAGTCCTCCATCATCGCCGCGTTCATGCCCAGCACGCCGCGCGGCATGGTGTCGCGTGCGTATTCGATCTCCAGCTGAGTCCCTTGCAGGATCATCTGGGTCGCTTCTTCCTTCATCTCGGCATCCCACAGGTGTGGGTTTTCGATCTTGATCTGGTTGATCACGTCGATACCGAAGTTCAGGTGCATCGACTCGTCGCGCAGGATGTATTGGAACTGCTCGGCCACGCCGGTCATTTTGTTGCGGCGGCCCATGGAGAGGATCTGGGTGAAGCCGCAGTAGAAGAAGATGCCTTCCAGCACGCAGTAGTAGGCGACCAGGTTGCGCAGCAGCTCCTTGTCGGTCTCGACGGTGCCGGTTTCGAACTTCGGATCGGAGATCGAACGGGTGTATTTCAGGCCCCAGGCCGCCTTTTTGGCGACCGATGGGATCTCGTGGTACATGTTGAAGATTTCGCCTTCATCCATGGCCAGGGATTCGATGCAGTACTGGTAGGCGTGGGTGTGGATCGCTTCTTCGAAGGCCTGGCGCAGGATGTACTGGCGGCACTCCGGGTTGGTGATCAGGCGGTACACGGCCAGCACCAGGTTGTTGGCGACCAGGGAGTCGGCGGTGGAGAAGAAGCCCAGGTTGCGCATGACGATGCGGCGTTCGTCGTCGGTCAGGCCTTCGGGGTTTTTCCACAGGGCGATGTCGGCGGTCATGTTGACCTCTTGCGGCATCCAGTGGTTGGCGCAGCCGTCGAGGTACTTCTGCCAGGCCCAGTCGTACTTGAACGGCACGAGTTGGTTGAGGTCGGCGCGGCAGTTGATCATGCGCTTTTCGTCGACGGCGACGCGGGCGGAGGCGCCTTCGAGTTCGGCGAGGCCTTCGGCGATGTCGAGTTTGTCGAGGGCGGCCTTGGCGCGGATGATGGCGGCGGAGTC
>NZ_JBSVWB010000115.1:0-1139 GCF_054071795.1 Pseudomonas sp. SDO5271_S396 | reverse complement strand
TGTAGTGGTCTAATGAAACCGGACACCCTTTTAGGCGAGAATACTCGCCAGATCGAGGTGTCAGATGACCAAACAACGCCGTACCTTTTCCGCAGAATTCAAACGCGAGGCTGCCGACCTCGTGCTCAAGCAAAACTACAGCTTCATCGAAGCCAGTCGCTCACTGAGTGTTGGTGAGTCGGCGCTGCGCCGCTGGGTCGACCAGCTTCAGCAAGAGCGCACCGGCGTCACGCCCCAGAGCAAGGCCCTGACACCAGAGCAGCAAAAAATCCAGGAGTTGGAAGCTCGGATTGCTCGCCTCGAGCGCGAGAAATCAATATTAAAAAAGGCTACCGCGCTCTTGATGTCGGAAGATCTCGAGCGTACGCGCTGATCAATCAGCTAAGCGTCCATGAGCCTGTTGACTGCTTGTGCGAGGCGTTTGAGGTCGCTCGTTCGGGGTACTACGCGCATCGTCTAAGGCGGCGAACACCAGATGTTGAGCGGCTCAGGCTGCGTAGCCGAGTGAGCGAGTTGTTCACCCAGGGCCGAAGTGCTCCCGGCAGTCGAAGCATCACGTTGATGATGCAAGAAGAAGGTGAGCAAATTGGACGGTTTAAGGTACGCAGGCTGATGCGTGAGCTGGAGTTGGTCAGCAAGCAGCCAGGATCACACGCCTATAAAAAGGCGACAGTCGAGCGGCCGGATATCCCAAATATATTGAACCGCGAATTTGTTGTCGAAGCGCCCAACCAGGTCTGGTGCGGCGACATCACCTACATCTGGGCACAGGAGAAATGGCACTACCTTGCGGTTGTCATGGATCTTTACGCTCGCCGAGTGGTGGGCTGGGCGTTATCAGAAAAGCCGGATGCAGACTTGGTGATCAAGGCGTTGGACGTGGCTTACGAGCAGCGTGGCAAGCCGCAAGGCCTGCTATTTCACTCAGACCAGGGATCGCAATATGGCAGCCGCAACTTTCGCCAGCGGCTGTGGCGTTATCGCATGCGTCAGAGTATGAGCCGCCGAGGAAACTGCTGGGATAATGCGCCGATGGAGCGGGTTTTTCGCAGCTTGAAAACAGAGTGGATACCAACCACTGGCTACATGACCGGCCACCAGGCTCAGAGAGACATTAGCCAGTACCTGATGCATCACTA
>NZ_JBSVWB010000114.1:0-1203 GCF_054071795.1 Pseudomonas sp. SDO5271_S396 | reverse complement strand
GAAAAACGTTACACAATGAGCTTGCAAGGTGTCTAGAGAATCCGGGGCGATTCACGCCTCTGGCTCTTCGATCAGTAGTAGGCGCAGGAACGTCTCTTCACCTCGGTCCTCATCTACCTCTAGGATCAGCTCCGCCAGAATCGATGCGATGTACAGCAAGTTGTTGTACCCGAGGCTGTTCTCTTCGAGTGACCTGAATTGAGTAGCATCGGCGCCATTAAGGTCTGGGTAATACAGCAGTCTGAGACCCTCAACAATTTTCGAGAAATTGACCTCCGAAAACTGGATGAGCGTGCCCTGAGAGAGATTCATGCCCAAGGCTTCCTTGAGGTTGTCTCCAATCCGCTGGTTGGCCTGCTTGATGGCGTAGTCATCGCTCTCGGCCAACTCTTGATTGAATTCTCCAACCCGCTGCTCGAGCGGATGAGCCACTCCTGCCTTGCGGCACTCGTCGATCTCCTTGCGGCAAAGCGCCTTCATCAACCGGGCAAGCCGTGACTGGCGACCTTCGCGAAGTTTGACTTCGGCGTCACGCAACGGCGGGAGATAGACGCAGTGGATCAGATCGAGGATTTCGACCTCTACAGGCTTGATCCGCTGATGCCCACCCCAGATGGAGTATCGATATCGGCCGCGCGACTCCCGGTTCGTTGCAGTGAAGGTAAGTTTGGCCTCAGGCTCCTGGCCGCACCAATCGATAAAGGCTGTGCTCTCATCTTGGTCCAGCCCGCTGAACGTGGCCTCAATACGAATAGCCTCGGTAGCTAATGCCCCTGGCTCGAAGCCGCGGTAGAAGTCTCGCTCATGGATGTTTCGCTTTCCCGACTCGGAGTCATTGAACAACTGCCGAATTGCACTGATGATCCCCGTTTTACCAGCCCCATTCTCCCCTACCAGGACGTTGAGGCCATCATGCAACTCAATGGTGAAGCCTGTGTTGAAACATTTAAAACCATCAATTTCCAAGGCGCGGAGATACATTCGAGTCCTTTCCTGTAATAGTCGAGGAGATTCTCCTGCCTCACCCACTCACGGGCTGAGGCGGACATTCTCTGCATGATGGCAGTACGCACATACCTGTTTGATGTTTACTTATGAGCGTAGGAGCTGGGCAGCGAAGTCAATTTGCGATCTATCAACCGTGTCAGTGTAGTGGTCAACTCATCCCGGACACGGTTTTGAGTTTTTCTTCCGTTTTCGCTG
>NZ_JBSVWB010000113.1:0-1226 GCF_054071795.1 Pseudomonas sp. SDO5271_S396 | reverse complement strand
GTCGTAGTCGTAATGCCGGTCACCCTGGATCATCAGGCGGTTGCCGGCGACGATGTCGGGGCCGGGGCGGTTGTGCATCAGCAGGTTGCCGGCGGGGTCGTGGCCGAAGCGTTCCTGCACGTCTTGCGAGTGATTGGCGCGGGTCAGGCGGTTCAGTGGGTCGTAGTGGTAGTCGTGCTGGCCCTTGCGGGTGTCGAGCAGGCGGGTGAGGTTGGCGGATTTGTCGTAGGTGTATTGGCGCTGGTACAGCAGGTTTTCCTGCTGGATCACGGCATGGTTGTGCAGGCGCTGTTGGTCGTCGTAGTGGTAGTGGCTGACGAGCTGGCCCTGCTGGCGTTGGTGTTCTTGCCCTGCGCGGAACAGGTGTGATGTCAGTAGCGAACCGTTCAGTTCGACGGTGGCGAGCTGACCGCCTTTACCGTGGTTGAACACCACCCGGTTGTTATCCGGCAGGCGCAGCATGTGCAACTGCCCACAGGCGTCATAGCCATATCGCAGGGTGCCCCAGCCCTGGTGCTCAGCGGTGAGGCGGTTTTGGCGGTCGTACTCGTAGGCCAGCGTCCAATGGCCGTCTTCGACGCCTAGAAGGTTGCCTTGGCGGTCGTAGGTGTAATCGACGGTTTTGCCATCGGGAAGGGTTTTTCTTACAAGGCGTCCGGCAGAGTCGCGCTCATAACGGGTAACCAGCTGACTGCCATCGTCGCCATGCTCAGTCTTCTCCTGAAGGTTGCCATTGAGGTCATAGATATAAGCCGTACGCTGGCCATCAAAGCCGATCTCCTGCTGGATCAACCCGTTGGCGTGGTAGTCGAGCTGATAAACCTCGCCAACCTCGTTTTCGATCTCGGTCAGCAGCAACCGCGCGTTGTTGTAACGGTATTTGACCTGGCTGCCATCGGCATTGAGACGCCGGCTGATCAGGTGCAGGCCGTCGGCATACTCGTAGCGGGTGACGTTTCCCAGCTCATCGCGCTCGGCGGTGATTTTTCCGTAAGGGTTGTAGCTGTATTCCCTACAAGCACCGCCCGGCAAGACCACACGAACTAACCGGCCAACGGCATCCCACTGGTATTCGGTCAGCGCACCGTGTTCATCCTCCTGCGCCACCTGTCGGCCCAGATCGTCATAGCGATAGCGCTTGATCCCGCCATGGGGCAATTGCTCCTCCAGCAATTGCCCGCGTTCGTTCCACACCAGCCGCTGATGGCTGTGGTCCGGGTACCAAA
>NZ_JBSVWB010000112.1:0-1231 GCF_054071795.1 Pseudomonas sp. SDO5271_S396 | reverse complement strand
TGAATCGCCCCGGATTCTCTAGACACCTTGCAAGCTCATTGTGTAACGTTTTTCAAACTCTACCGGTGAGAGCTGATTGTTGAAACCATGGCGGCGTTTTGCGTTGTAGAACATCTCGATGTAATCAAATACATCACTACGAGCATCTTGCCGCGAGGTGTAGATTTTCCGCTTGACCCGTTCCCGTTTCAGAAGCTGGAAAAAGCTCTCGGCCACAGCGTTGTCATGACAGTTGCCTCGGCGACTCATACTGGCAACCAAATTGTTCGCTTTCAGAAAACTGCGCCAATCGGAGCTGCTGTACTGGCTGCCTTGGTCGGAGTGAACCATCACCTCCTGTTTCGGTTTTCGTCTCCAAACCGCCATCAATAACGCATCAATGGCCAAATCACTGGTCATCCGCGACTTCATTGACCAGCCAACGACCTGACGAGAAAACAGATCCAGCACCACTGCCAAATACAGCCAGCCTTCATATGTACGAATGTAAGTGATGTCGGTAACCCAAACTTTGTTGGGTTCTACGACATCAAACTGGCGCTTCAGTAAATTGGGTGAGGCGACGGCTGGCTTACCGCCGTATTTGCCAGGGCGGCGTCGATACCCTGTCTGAGAGCGCAGACCTTCAAGACGCATCAGCCTCGCCACACGATGCCGACCACAATCCTCACCGACTTCGCGCAGATCGTCATGGACTTTGCGATAGCCATAAACGCCGCCGCTCTCCAGCCAGGAATGCTTGATCAAACCCAGCAGTCGCTGGTCGTCTTTGGCGCGTACAGATTGCGGCTCAGACAGCCAGGCGTAATAACCGCTGGGATGGACTTTCAGCGTCAGGCAAAGCCGTCGAATCGAATAGTCGCCCGCGCGCTGCTTGATAAAGGCGTACTTCAGCCGCACTCCTTGGCAAAGTACGCGGCGGCCTTTTTTAATATGTCTCGCTCTTCAGTGACGCGCTTGAGTTCCGCTCGCAGACGACGCAGCTCAGCGTGCTGATCATCATCCTGTTGCCGTTCTTGTTGAGGTTTGCTGTAGCGCTTTATCCAGGCATAGAGGCTATGCGTCGACACGCCGAGACGAGCCGCTACCTCAGCGACAGGCAGCTTCTTTTCGGTCACTTGATTGACCGCTTGGATTTTGAATTCTTCGGGGTAACGCGGGTTGCTCATGGCACCTCCTAATTGGCCTCAGTTTAAGGCAAAGAGGTGTCTACGAAACCCGGGGCGATTCA
>NZ_JBSVWB010000111.1:0-1764 GCF_054071795.1 Pseudomonas sp. SDO5271_S396 | reverse complement strand
TGCCAGAGGAACCACTGGCGTTCCTGGGCATAGGACAGCGGCAGCGGTTGATCGCGCTCGACTGCCAGCAACGGCGGGGCCAGAGGCGCGCCGCTGTCGCTCGCCAAGGCGGCAACAAAACCTTGCAGGCGCGGTTGCTCGAACACCAGTTTCAACGGCACTTCACGCTCAAGCACCTGCCGCAGACGCGACACCACCCGCATCGCCAGCAGCGAATGTCCGCCCATCTCGAAGAAGTGATCGGTCAGCCCTACCCGCCCGGCACCAAGAATATCGGCCCATACCGCCGCCACTTGCTGCTCCAGTTCGCTGGCCGGCGCGACCCACTCCTGTTGCGATTGACTGGCCTCGGGTTTCGGCAGCGCCTGGCGGTCCAGCTTGCCGTTGGGGTTCAGCGGCATGCGGTCGAGGAAGATCAGGTGCGCGGGCACCATGTAATCCGGCAGTTGTTCGCGCAGGATCGCTTTCAGAGCCTCGGCATCGCGATGTTCGGCAACCAGATAAGCCACCAGTTGGTTATCCGCCGCCAACACCAGCGCTTCACGCACGCCTGTCTGGGCCAGCAACAGCGCTTCGATTTCCCCCAGTTCGATACGGAAACCACGGATTTTCACCTGATGATCAACCCGGCCCACGTACTCGATCACCCCGTCGGCGCGATAGCGCGCCAGGTCGCCGGTGCGGTACAGGCGCTCGCCGGTTTCACCGAACGGGTCCGGCACAAAACGCTCGGCCGTCAACAATGGACGGTTCAAGTACGCACGCGCCAGGCCGCAGCTGCTGCCGATATACAACTCACCCACAGCGCCCAGCGGCGCCAGGTTCAAATCACGGTCCAGCACATACAACGCACGCCCGGGCAATGAACGCCCGATCGGGCTGGCGGTGGCGCCGATGAGTTCGTTGCCCGAGGTGCAATCCAGCACGCTCGACACCACCGTGGCTTCGGTCGGGCCGTAGGTGTTCAGCAAACGCACATGGCCAAGTCCAGCCTTGAGCCACTGCGCCGGACCGTCCAGCGGCATGGCTTCGCCGCCGATATGGATCTGGCGCAGTGCACCGTAAGAGCGCGGCCCCGACGCCAGGCAGTCGAGCAGGAACAGATTCCAGTAGGCGGTCGGCAAGTCGGCCAGGGTGATGCCCTGGCTGATGATTTCGTCGTACAGCCGCGCGCTGTCCCACAGCTCCGGACCGCGCAGCACCACCGTGGCGCCATGGGTCAGCGCCGGGTACAGCTGCTCGACAAAGCCGTCGAAGTTAAGGGTGGCGAATTGCAGTACGCGGTCGTCATGGGTCAGGCGCGAATAGCCGGCGGCGATGCTGGAGAACTCGGTCAGCGCGGCATGATTGATCGCCACGCCCTTCGGCTTGCCGGTAGAGCCGGAGGTGTAGATCACGTAGGCCAGGTTTTGCGGGGAGACGGCCACCTGCGGATCATGTTCAGGGCTCAGCGCCAAAGCGCTGTCTGCAACGTCAACCGTCGTCATGCCTTCAGGCAACGGCATCGCCACGTGAGCCTGGGTCAACACCAACTGCACGCCGCTGTCTTCGAGCATATGCAGCAAGCGTTCACGCGGGTATTGCGGATCCAGCGGCACATAGGCGCCCCCGGTTTTCAAGACGGCCAGCAGGCTGACGATCATCGCGAACGAACGCTCCACCGCCACGCCCACCAGTCGTTCCGGGCCGATGCCCTGGGCGATCAGGTGATGGGCCAGGCGGTTGGCCCGGCGGTTCAGCTCGGCATAACTGATCGACTGCTCG
>NZ_JBSVWB010000110.1:0-1839 GCF_054071795.1 Pseudomonas sp. SDO5271_S396 | reverse complement strand
TTTTTTATGTGCGCCCAGCATGGGCGCAATCTTGTGGGTGAAAGTCCCGCCGTAAGCTGACCACAGCGAACGAAGTGAAGCGCAACTGCATGAGGGCGACCGAGTGTGGGGAGGAAGCGTGAATCGAAACCGCGAGCCGATGTACAAGAACCGGATACAAGGCGAAGCCGACCAGGGCGAGCGGGCATAAAACCGCGAAGCTCTTGTGGTCAAGGGTCAGGCAGCGTAAATCCGGCGGTTGTGCGGTGAAGGATTGCGTTCTTACCTGGGGAGATCTCGCCTTGTGCCTGAAAGGGCGACGGCGCGAGTCGGAGCGAGAAGTCAGCAGAGGCCGTAGTAGTCTTTTTTTTGACGAAGGGCCGAACGAGAGAAAGCGTCATAGGCCATGTTGATGCGAAAGACCGGAAGTCAGATGCCTGCCAAACGCGGGGCGGACGGAGATAACGAGCGGTGAAACCGTGAGAAATCCTGTCAGCGACGAGGTCAATCGCCCGCAAAATGAACCCGATAACGCAGGACAAGGGCTGCTGGAACGGGCCTTTGCGAGAGAAAACCTGAAACGGGCGTGGAAACGGGTCAAGGCCAACAAAGGTGCAGCGGGAGTCGACGGTCTGGATATTGATCAGACGGCCGAGTACCTGCTGACCCAATGGGCGGGGATTCGTGAACAGCTTCTTTCAGGAGTCTACCGGCCCAGTCCGGTACGGCGTGTGGTCATTCCCAAACCTGACGGCGGTCAACGCGAGTTGGGTATCCCAACGGTCACCGACCGTTTGATCCAACAAGCGTTGCTGCAAGCCTTGCAGCCATTACTCGATCCGACCTTCAGTGAACACAGCTACGGCTTCCGTCCGGGACGCTGTGCGCAGGACGCCGTTTTAGCGGCTCAGCGCTATGCCTCTTCAGGACGTAAAGTGGTGGTGGATGTTGATCTGGAGAAGTTCTTCGACCGGGTCGATCACGACATCTTGATGGATCGTTTGCGCAAACGGATTACGGATCAGGCGGTTATCCGGCTGATTCGCGCCTATCTGGATGCGGGAACGCTGATCAATGGCGTGGTCGAGAAAAGCCGCTGCGGGGCGCCGCAAGGCGGCCCACTGTCGCCGTTGTTGGCGAACGTGCTGCTGGACGAAGTGGATCGGGAGCTTGAACGCCGAGGCCATTGTTTCGTGCGCTATGCCGACGATGCGAACGTGTATGTGCGCAGTCAGAAGGCGGGGCAGCGGGTAATGGCCCTGCTGAGGCGGCTGTACGAAAAGCTGCACTTGAGCGTCAACGAGAGCAAGAGTGCAGTGACGAGCGCGTTTGGTCGCAAGTTTCTGGGCTATGAGTTGTGGTCAGCCCGAAGTGAAGTCAAGCGCGCGGTCTCTTATAAGGCGCAGAAACAGTTCAAGCAGCGTATCCGCTGGCTTACCCGGCGCTCCTGCGGGCGTAGCTTGCAACAGGTCGCAGATAATCTCCGGCCTTATCTTTTGGGCTGGAAAGCCTACTTCACGTTGTCGCAAACACCGGCAGTCTGGCGCAAGCTGGACGAATGGATACGACATCGACTGAGAGCGATCCAGCTCAGGCAGTGGAAGCGTGGCCCTACGATCTATCGAGAGCTGCGGACACTGGGGGCGAGCCAGCAGGTGGCGCAGAGGGTGGCCAGTAACTCTCATCGCTGGTGGCGTAATAGCCGTTTTGAGTTGAATCGTGTGCTGAATATTGCGTGGTTCGACAGGCTGGGATTGGCGCGCCTCTCATAACCTCAATCTCTCGAACCGCCCGGTGCGGACCCGCATGCCGGGTGGTGTGGCAGGGGAGCGGCCTATGAAGCCGTCCCCTATGCCGATT
>NZ_JBSVWB010000109.1:0-2028 GCF_054071795.1 Pseudomonas sp. SDO5271_S396 | reverse complement strand
GGGGTATGCGGTCAAATGTGGGAGCCGGGCTTGCCCGCGATAACGGTAGACCAGACACCATCACACTCGAAAATTTAAGAAGACAGCCATGCGCACACTGATGATCGAACCCCTGACCAAAGAAGCCTTCGCCCCTTTCGGAGACGTTATCGAAACCGATGGCAGCGATCACTTCATGATCAACAACGGGTCGACCATGCGCTTCCATAAACTGGCGACGGTCGAAACCGCAAAGCCAGAGGACAACGCCATCATCAGCATTTTCCGCGCCGACGCGCTGCAAATGCCCTTGACCGTATGCATGCTGGAGAGACACCCGCTGGGCAGCCAGGCTTTCATTCCGCTGCTCGGCAACCCCTTTCTGATCGTGGTCGCGCCACTTGGCGATGCACCTGTATCGGGCTTGGTCCGCGCCTTCGTCACCAACGGCAGGCAGGGCATTAATTACCATCGCGGCGTCTGGCACCACCCGGTGCTGACGATCGAAAAGCGGGATGACTTCCTGGTGGTTGATCGCAGTGGCACAGGCAATAACTGCGATGAGCATTTCTTCAAAGAGGATGAGCGATTGATCCTCGCCCCCCACCAATAAGAGAAGGTCTGATCACCCGAAAACAAGGGTGACAGGCGAGAGGTAAAGACTGTGGAAGCACATCTGTTGGAATGGCTGAACCTGAGCATTCGCTGGGTTCACATGATTACTGGCGTCGCCTGGATCGGCGCTTCCTTCTACTTCGTATGGCTGGAAAACAACCTCAACCGCGTCAACCCCAGGGACGGCCTGTCCGGTGACCTCTGGGCAATCCACGGTGGCGGCATCTACCACCTGGAAAAATACAAGCTGGCCCCGCCAACCATGCCGGACAACCTGCACTGGTTCAAATGGGAAGCCTATTTCACCTGGATGTCGGGGATCGCGCTGCTGTGCGTGGTGTTCTACTCCAACCCCACCCTGTACCTGCTGGCCCCGGGCAGCAGCCTCAGCGGTCCTGAAGGCGTGTTGCTGGGCATTGGTTCACTGTTCGCCGGCTGGTTCATCTACTCCTTCCTCTGCGATTCGGCCCTTGGCAAGCGCCCTGCCCTGCTCGGTTTCATCCTGTTCGTGCTGTTGATCGCCGCCGCGTACGGCTTCAGCAAAGTGTTCAGTGGCCGTGGCGCCTACCTGCACGTGGGTGCGGTGATCGGCACCATCATGGTGGGTAACGTGTTCCGCATCATCATGCCGGCGCAACGCGCGCTGGTGGCGGCGATTGCCGAGAACCGCACGCCGGACCCGGCACTGCCGGCCAAAGGCTTGCTGCGTTCACGCCACAACAACTACTTCACCCTGCCGGTGCTGTTCATCATGATCAGCAACCACTTCCCGAGCACCTATGGCAGCCAGTACAACTGGTTGATCCTGGCCGGTATCGCCGTGGCGGCGGTGTTGGTGCGTCACTACTTCAACACGCGCCATGACAGCCAGAAGTACGCGTGGACCTTGCCGGTGGGCGCACTGGCGATGATCTGCCTGGCGTACGTGACCGGCCCGAAACCGATGGCCACCACGCCAGACGTGGCCAAGGCGCCGGCCGCCATTGAATACCAGCCGTTGCCGGAAACCGCGTTGGGCGGTGGCTTGAAACCCGCCGCGCCTGCCGCCCCCGCAGTACCCGCCGCCGAACCTGCACCCGCCCAAGCCTCCACCGACTTCGGCAAGGTGCACAGCGTGATCCAGGAGCGCTGCGCCGTGTGCCATTCGGCCAAGCCCACCAGCCCGCTGTTCAGCACCGCCCCGGCCGGGGTGATGTTCGACACCCCGGCGCAGATCCAGCAGCAAGCGGCACGCATCCAGGCGCAGGCCGTGGCCAGCCAGATCATGCCGCTGGGCAACATCACCCAGATGACCCAGCAGGAGCGGGATTTGATTGGCACCTGGATCAATCAGGGAGCGCGTACCAACTGACTGATCCACGCAGACCCAATGTGGGAGAGGTTTTGTGTGGGAGCTGGCTTGCCTGCGATAGCATCACCTCGGTAGGCCTGATA
>NZ_JBSVWB010000108.1:0-2066 GCF_054071795.1 Pseudomonas sp. SDO5271_S396 | reverse complement strand
ATGGGCCAGGCGGTTGGCCCGGCGGTTCAGCTCGGCATAACTGATCGACTGCTCGCCCAGGCACAGGGCAACCGCGTCGGGACGCTGTTGCACCTGGGCTTCGAACAACCGATGCACCGCCTGCTGAACCGAAGTCGCCGGGCCGCCGGCATTCCACTGGTGCAGCATGCGCACCTGCTCCTGGCGGTCGAGCAGCGCCAAGGCGCCAATCGGCTGCCGGGCATCGGCGACCACCGCCTGCAACAGGTGCTGCCAGTGTTGCGCCAGACGCGCCACGGTGGCCGCTTCGAACAGGTCGGTGGCATAACTCAGGGACGCCCACAGGCCGTCGGCGGACTCCTGAGTGTCGAGGCTCAAATCGAAATGGGCCGTGTGGCTGTCCCACTCCAGCCCTTCCACACACAGGCCGGGCAATTGCTCGCCACGGGGTACGCGGGCTTCGGACTGATGGTTGAACATCACCTGGAACAGCGGGTTGAGGCTCAGGCTACGCTCCGGTTGCAGCGCTTCCACCAACTGTTCGAAGGGCAAGTCCTGGTGACTCTGGGCCTCCAGCGCCCGCTGTTTGACCTGAGCCAGCAGTTGCACAAAGCTCATCTGCCCGTCGATATCGGCCTTGAGCACCTGGGTGTTGACGAAGAAGCCGATCAGCCGCTCGGTCTCCACGCGGTTGCGGTTGGCGATCGGCACGCCGATACGAATGTCGGACTGCCCGCTGTAACGGTGCAACAGGGTCTGGAACGAAGCCAGCAACAGCATGAACAGGGTCACGCCTTCGCGCTGGGCCAGGGCCTTGAGACCGGCGACGATGCCGGCGTCGAGGTCGACGTCCAGGCGTGCGCCGCGATAGCTTTGCACTGCCGGGCGCGGATGGTCCAGCGGCAGCTCCAGCACCGGCTGTTCGCCGCCGAGCAGATGGCGCCAGTAGTTCAGTTGACGCTGTTGTTCACCAGCCTCCATCCAATCGCGTTGCCACAGGGCGTAGTCGGCGTATTGCAGTGGCATCGCCGGCAACTGCGCCGACTGGCCCTGGCTGAACGCGGCATACAGCTGCACCAGCTCATCGACCATCACCTGCATCGACCAGCCATCGGAAACGATATGGTGCTGCACCAGCACCAGCACATGCTCCTGCGCGCTCAGTTGCAACAGGCTGACCCGCAGCAACGGGCCCTGACGCAAGTCGAACGGCCTGGCGATTTCCGCCTCCACCCGCGCCTGCACCTGGGCCGGCGAGGCCTGTTCCAGCCGGGCCTCGTCCAGGGCCAGGGGAACCGACGGCAGGATACGCTGCACGGTGCGCTCGCCTTCACTGACGAACACGGTGCGCAGGGTTTCATGGCGTTCCAGCAAGGTATCGAAGCTGCGCTGCAACGCCGCCCGGTCCAGTTGCCCGCTCAGGCGCAAGGCGTTGGGTACGTGGTAGGCGGCACTGTCGGGCTCCAGTTGCCAGAGGAACCACTGGCGTTCCTGGGCGTAGGACAGCGGCAACTCACGGTCACGGGGCACCGCCAACATCGGCGGGGCCAGCGGGGTCGCGTCCACGGCCTGCAAGGCCAGCACAAACCCTTCCAGTTGTGGCTGTTCGAACAGCGTGCGCAGGGCCACTTCGTGCCCCAGCAAGTGACGCACGCGGGAAATCACCTGCATGGCCAGCAACGAATGCCCACCCATTTCAAAGAAATGATCGGTAAGCCCTACCCGCTCAGCACCGAGCACATCGGCCCAGATCGCCGCAATCTGTTGCTGCAATTCGGTAACCGGCTCGACCCACACGCCCTGGGACTGCGCCGCGTCCGGCTGCGGCAGACCCTTGCGGTCGAGCTTGCCGTTGGGCGTCAACGGCATTTGCGCCAGGAACATGAAATGCGCCGGCACCATGTAGTCCGGCAAGCGGGTTTTCAACGCACGGCGCAGTGCTTCACGGAACTCGACCTGGGCTGGGCCCGGCTCGGCCAACGCAGCGTCAGCCGGCACCACATAGGCCACCAGCTGCTTGCCGGTCGGGCTGTCCTGGGCCACCACCACGGTTTCACCGACGCTGGCCTGCTCGCGCAGACGTGCCT
>NZ_JBSVWB010000107.1:0-2142 GCF_054071795.1 Pseudomonas sp. SDO5271_S396 | reverse complement strand
ATATCGAGTACCTGGGGCGCCTCGACCATCAGGTCAAGCTGCGTGGGCAACGTATTGAGCTGGGTGAAATCGACGCAGTCTTGCTGGCCCAGCCAGGCGTCCGCGAAGCGGCCACCCTGCTGCTGGATCAGCGTCTGGTGAGTTTCTGGAGCGGCGACGCCGATGAAGCGCGCCTGCGCACGGCGCTGGCCGAACAGTTGCCGGCCCATATGCTGCCAAGCCTGTTGGTGCAGCAGCCGCACCTGCCCCTCAACAGCAACGGCAAGCTCGACCGCAAGGCGCTGGCCGCCGTGGCCCTGCCGGATGGCGAGCGCGAGCACGCCTACCGTGCCCCGCGCGATGCTACCGAAAGCCGCCTCTGCGAACTGTTCAGCGAAGTGCTGGAATGCCCGCAGGTGGGTATCGATGACCATTTCTTCCACCTGGGCGGGCACTCATTGCTCGCCACTCGCCTGGTCGCCCGCGTGCGCGACAGCCTGGGTCTGAGCTTGCCGCTGGCGCTGGTGTTCAGCCAGCCGACCGTCGCCGCGCTGGCCGCCCACGTGCGCGAGGCCGCGCCCGGTGAAGCGATCACCGTGCACCCACGCCCGGCGCAATTGCCCCTGGGCCTGGCGCAACGGCGCTTCTGGATGCTCAGCCGCCTGGTGCCGGACTCCCGCGAATACCACATGCCATTCGCCCTGACGTTGCGCGGCGAGTTGAATGTGCAGGCGTTGCGCGACGCTTTCGCCCAGGTCAGCCAGCGTCACACCGTGCTGCGCAGCCGTATCGTGGAAGTCGCCGGCGAACCGTACTTGCAGATCGACCCGCAAGGCCCCGCACTGCACGTGACCGTGGTCGCGCCCCACGATTGGGACAGCGCCTGCCAGCAGGCACACGCCGAATTGATGGCGCCGTTCGACCTGGCCGCCGCCGCACCGTGGCGTGCACAGTTGCTGCAACGCCAGGGCAGCGACGAACACCATTTGCGGGTGTGCCTGCACCACAGCGCCACCGATGGCTGGGCCATGCAATTGCTGATCGACGAACTGGCCCAGGCGTATCGCGCCGGTCTCGCCGGGCAAGCGCCGGAGTGGGCAGCCTTGCCGCTCGACTACCTCGACTTCGCCGTGTGGCAACAACACCCGGACACCCAGGCCCGGCGCAGTGCCAGTCTGGACTACTGGAAACACCACCTGGGCCAGGACGATTACAGCCTCGAACTGCCGCTGGATCACCCGCGCGCCGCCGAGGCCGAGCGCCGTGCCGCACAACTGAACGTGCGCCTCGGCACTCAGCGCGCGGCTGGTATCCGCCAGTTCGCCCGTCAACGCGGCACCACGCCGTATGTGGTGCTGGCCACGGCCTTGAGTGCCCTGCTGGCCCGCTACAGCGGCCAGCGCGATATTCGCTTCGGCACACCCGCCGATCAGCGCGACCAGCCGCACACTCAAACACTGCTGGCGTGCCTGGTGAATACGCTGGTGATCCGCAGCGACGTCGATCAACAGGCGCCGGCAAGTACGTTGCTCACCGCACTGGAAGCCGACCTGCGCGCCGCCCAGGCCCATGCCGACCTGCCATTCGCCACCCTCGTCGGCGCCGTGGCCCAGCGCCGCGACCTGAACCGCACGCCGTTGTTCCAGGTGCTGTTCTCGTTGAACCATGGCCGCCTGGACAGCCGCCAGTGGCCCGGGCTGACCTTGCAGGAGCAGCTTCTGCCCGCGCTGGACGCCAAGTTCGAACAGAGCTGGGAAGTCCACGACGACGGCACCGACATGACCCTGGCCCTGGAATACCAGGCGGCGCTGTTCGATGCCGCGACGATGCAGCGCTGGAGCGAACAATGGTGCGCATTGCTCGACGCCCTGGTCGCGACACCGGAGCGGGCACTGGTCGAGTTGTTCCCGCAACAACAGGACCAGGCGCAACTGGCGCGCTGGAACGCCACCGCACGGGATTACCCAGGCCCTGCCCACCTGCACACGGCCCTCGTGCAGCAGGCAGCCTTGACCCCGAACGCGCCGGCATTGGTGTTCGAAGATCAACGCTTGAGCTACGCCGAACTGGACCACCGCGCGCAAACCCTGGCCCGCGCCCTGCGCGCCGCCGGTATTGGCCGCGAATCCATCGTGCCGGTGTGCATGCAGCGCTCGGTGGACA
>NZ_JBSVWB010000106.1:0-2630 GCF_054071795.1 Pseudomonas sp. SDO5271_S396 | reverse complement strand
CGATAGCGGTGGGTCAGCCGGCACATTTGGCACAGATACACCGTTATCGCAGGCAAGCCAGCTCCCACATTAAAGCAGTGTTGCTTTCTAGCTGGTTTTCTCTTTTTCCAATCCGCCCGATGCTCCCGTCACCACCTGCACACTCAAGCGCGGCGTGGCCAGGTCCAGTCCGGCTTCATCCAGATGTCGTTTGAGCGACAGATTGAACGCCCGCGACACTTCCCATTGTTTGATCGGCGCGGTCTTGAAGCGAGCCCGCAGGATCGCGCTGCCCGACTCGAAACTTTCCACCCCCTGAATCTCCAGCGGCGACCAGATATTGCGGCGTTGCAGCGGGTCGTTGCGGATCTTCTGACCGACGTCGCGCATCAGCTTGATGGCGTCGTCGATGTCCATGCTGTGGGGGATCGCCACGCGGAAGATCGCGTAGCCGAACTCCCGCGAGTAGTTCTTGATGCTCTTGATTTCGCTGAATGGAATGGTATGCACGATGCCGTCGATGTCCCGCAGGCGCACGGTGCGGATGGTCAAGCCTTCCACCGTGCCGAGGTGGCCGCCGACGTCCACGTAGTCATCGATGGCCAGGGAGTCTTCGATGATGATGAACAGACCCGTGATCAGGTCCGCCACCAGCGACTGCGCACCAAAGCCGATCGCCAGGCCGATCACACCGGCACCGGCCAGCAACGGGGTGACGTTCATGCCCATGTTCGCCAGGGCGACGATGGCGGCAATGATGAAAATGGTCACGAACAGCACGTTGCGGATCAACGGCATCATGGTCTGCGCACGAGCGTTGGCCAGGCCTTTGCGCGAACGGGTCAGGGCGTGATGAATCGCCGTGTCGCTGAGGATCCAGATCAGCCAGGCGAACAACAGCGTCCCGGCCAGGCCGAACAGCTTGACGCTCACTTCATGGCCATCGCCTTCGGTGAAGCGGATCAGCGACAGGCCCCATACCCGCAGGCCCAGTTCGATAAACACCAGCCACACCACCAGGTGGGCCAGGGTGTAGACAAAGCTTTTCAGGCGTTCGGAGTACAGCGCATGGCGTTTGTGCCCGCGTTGCGGCTTGAGGGCATGGCGGCGTACCAGGCCGTTGATCACCATGCACAACACCAGCAGCACCGTGCACAGCAAGGATTGGCGCAAGGCGGTGCTGGTGTCGCCGGCGGACAGGAACGTGGCGAACAGCGAGATGCCCACCAGCAACAAGGCCGGGAGATACCAGAACGAGCCGATGATTTCGATGGTGTCGCTGAGCGCGCGGCGGGTCAGGCGGCGCGACAGCGGCTGGTTGCGGATCAGGTGAGCGATGGGACGGCGGAACCGCAAGATGAACACGCCGGTGGACAGCGCGGCCATGACATTGGCGACAGTCGCCGCCGTGTGGGCCAGGTGTTGGCCCAGGGCCTGGACCAGCCGTGGGTCGCTCAGGGCTTCACCGAAGGCGGCAAAACTGCCGATCCACCATAACGGGCGGAATGCCTGATGACGCAGGATGTACAGCGCGCGGTGGCGGTGCGGGCCGTCGAGCAGGGAGAAGGCAATCACGCAGATCGCCGAGAAGCAGGTACCCACCACCAGCGCATAGGCCAGCACCATGGCCAGGGATTTGCCCAGCGACGAGGGCAGCGCGTAACTCAGGTAAACGGTGATCACCAGTGCGATCATCCAGGGCCCGAGCTTGCGCAGCGCGAAGCGCAACATGTCCCAGGTGCGCGGATGTTGCGGCAGCTCTTCCGGCAGGCCGAATCGCTCGCGCACGCGGTGGCTGAGCCAGATCAGTGCGTAGGCCAACAGGCTCCACACCGCCAGGATCAGGGCGAAACCGAAAATGATCGGCAACCATTCATTGGCTGGCAGCATCAGGGCACTGAGTTCGTCACCGGCCTGGTCGATTTCATTCGACCAGCGGCCCAGCGGGCTGTCGGCACCGGAGAACTGTGCTTCCAGGTTGGCCAGAGTGCCGCCGATCAGGCCCAGTACACCTTGTTCGGCGGCGGGCTGGGCTTTTTGCGTGGCCTCGCGCAGCTTCTTCAGGTCGCTCAGCAACTGGGTGCGTTGCTGATCGTTTTCCAGGGTCTTGATCACTTCGTCCAGCGACTGGCCCAAGGGCACGTCGGCCTGGGGCTGGGGCTTGTTGGCACTGCCCAGCAGGCCGGGCAGGCTGACGGCCTGGGCAGGTGCGAAGGGCAGCAGCGTGAGCAGGGCGATCAGCAGGTAGCAGGGCAGGGCGAACAGACGGGAAAACACGAGGCGGTCAACCTTGAAAACGACGGGTTGACCGAGTGTACGAGTGCAATCGTCATTCAGCCAGTTTTGCGAGGATCTTGTACACCACGGTACCCAGGATCAGCAGCATGCCGAGCCACATGCCAAACACGCCGAGGGGCTTGTCGCGAAAGTTGAAGCCGACCGCCAGCATGATCATGCCGATCAGAATGGGAATGAGCATGGCGTGGAACGAGGGCATGGAAATCATGGGGCGACGGCCTTGTCGGAGTGGGAATACTGACAAGTTTAGGTCGGATTATGGGAAATGGTGTTGATGTGTGTCAGGTGGAGTTCGGCGTGCCTGAGGCCGCAATCGCGGGCAAGCCCGCTCCCACAGTTTGGAATGCATTTCC
>NZ_JBSVWB010000105.1:0-3484 GCF_054071795.1 Pseudomonas sp. SDO5271_S396 | reverse complement strand
CGGTATCACTGATACACCGAGGTGCCTGTATCGCAGGCAAGCCAGCTCCCACATTGATTCGCGGTGACTTCAAAATATTCATCCACTGAGAATCACCTTTGGCCCACCCCGCCCAACGCCGCTGGTACCTGCCGGTCTTCAGCGTCGCCGCCCTGGTATTGCTGCCGCTGAGCGTGCTGCTGCTGTCCTGGCAAAGCATCGATGCGCAAATCTGGTCCCACCTCTGGGACACCCAGATGCCCCGGCTGCTGGGCAATACCCTGACGCTGGTGCTGGGTGTCGGCATGGGCGTGACCTTGCTGGGCGTCAGCCTGGCCTGGCTGACCAGCCTCTGCGAGTTCCCTGGCCGGCGCTGGCTCGATTGGGCGTTGATGTTGCCCTTCGCGATTCCGGCCTATGTGCTGGCGTTTGTGTTCGTGGGGCTGCTGGACTTCGCGGGCCCCGTGCAAACGGCACTGCGTGAGTGGTTCGGCAGTGGTGTGAGGTTACCTCGCGTGCGCTCCACCAGCGGCGTGATCATCGTGTTGGTGCTGGTGTTCTATCCCTACGTTTATCTGCTGGCGCGCACTGCGTTCCTGGCCCAGGGCAAAGGTTTGATGGAGGCCGCGCGGGTGCTGGGGCAGTCGCCGTGGCAGGCGTTCTGGCGTGTGGCCCTGCCCATGGCGCGGCCTGCGATCGGCGCCGGTGTGGCCTTGGCGCTGATGGAGACTCTGGCGGATTTCGGGGCGGTCTCGGTGTTCAACTTCGACACCTTCACCACGGCTATCTACAAGACCTGGTACGGCTTTTTCAGCCTGTCGAGCGCTGCGCAATTAGCCAGCCTGTTGCTGCTAGTGGTGATGGTGGTGCTGTACGGCGAACGGCGGGCCCGGGGTGCCAGTCGAGCGAGCAACGAACGGCCGCGGGGCAAGGCGCTGTACCACCTGAGCGGGCTCAAGGGGGCCGCGGCCAGCTTCTGGTGCGGCCTGGTGTTCGCTTGCGCCTTTGTGATTCCCATGCTGCAACTGGTCGTGTGGTTCTGGCAGCGCGGCCGCTTCGACCTGGATGAGCGCTATTCAGGCCTGATCGCCCACACCCTCTACCTGGGTGGCATTGCTGCCCTGATCACGGTGAGCGTGGCGCTGGTGCTGGCCTTCGCCAATCGCCTCGCACCGACCCGGGCGATCCGCTCCGGCATCAGCCTGGCGAACGTCGGTTATGCCTTGCCGGGTTCGGTGCTGGCGGTGTCGATCATGTTGGCCTTCAGCTACCTGGACCGCCAGTGGGTGGTGCCGCTGTCGGGGTGGCTGGGTGGCGCGGGCAAGCCGCTGCTGCTGGGCAGCCTGTCGGCGCTGGTGCTGGCCTATCTGGTGCGTTTTCTGGCGGTGGCCTACGGACCGCTGGAAAACAGCCTGGCGCGAATCCGTCCTTCATTGCCTGAAGCCGCACGCAGCCTGGGTGTGAGCGGGCCACGACTGTTTTGCAAAGTGTATCTGCCTCTGTTGCTGCCCGGGACATTGAGCGCCGCGCTCTTGGTGTTCGTCGATGTGCTCAAGGAGATGCCCGCTACTTTGCTGATGCGTCCGTTTGGCTGGGACACCCTGGCGGTACGCATTTTCGAGATGACCAGCGAAGGCGAGTGGGCGCGGGCTTCTTTGCCGGCGTTGACCCTGGTGCTGGTGGGCCTGTTGCCGGTCATCGGGCTCATTCGACGCTCCGCGCGGCCAATCGGTTAGGTGCCAGTCCTACGGCTTGCGGCTACAATGCGCGGCATTCGGTGCGGTCCGTCTTTCGGGTCGGGACGCTGGACATGGCTGCAAGCCTTGTAATCCAAGGTGTTCAGCATGAAAGGCAACCTGCCGCACCTTCGCCAAGCCCGGAAGGAGAAACCCATGGGACAGCGTACGCCTCTGTATGACCTGCATCTCGCCCTCGGCGCGAAAATGGTCGATTTTGGCGGTTGGGATATGCCTCTGCACTACGGCTCGCAAGTTGAAGAACACCATCAGGTGCGACGCGATTGCGGGGTGTTCGATGTATCTCACATGACCGTGATCGATGTCACAGGCCTTCAGGCCAAGGAGTGGCTCCAGTATCTGCTGGCCAATGACGTCGATCGTTTGCACGGCTGCGGCCGTGCGTTGTACAGCGCCATGCTCAACGAGCAGGGCGGTGTGGTGGACGACATGATCGTCTATCGCACCCAGACCGGTTATCGGTTGGTGGTCAATGCCGCCACCCGTGACCAGGACATGGCCTGGATGCAGGCGCAGTCGGGCAACTACGCGGTGCAGCTGCAGGAGAGGCCCGAGCTGGCCATGCTCGCTATCCAAGGCCCCCATGCACGGCAGAAGATTGCCGAGCTGGTGTCCCAATCTCGCGCGGCCTTGATCCATCAGCTCAAGCCGTTTGAAGGCCTGGCCGATGGCGACTGGTTTATCGCCCGTACCGGCTACACCGGCGAAGATGGCCTGGAAATCGTGCTGCCTGCCGATCAGGCACCGGCCTTTTTCAACGACCTGGTGGGGGCCGGTATTTCACCCATCGGTCTGGGCGCCCGGGATACCTTGCGCCTGGAAGCCGGCATGAACCTGTACGGCCAGGATATTCACCAGGATGTTTCGCCGCTGGCCGCCAATATGGCCTGGACCATTGCGTGGGAGCCGACCGAACGCACGTTCATCGGGCGTGCTGCGCTCGAGGCCGAAAAAGCGGGCGGTGTGCAATCCAAACTGGTGGGGCTGGTACTGGAAGAGCGCGGGGTTTTACGCGCTCATCAGGTGGTTCGTATCGCCAATGTTGGCGAAGGAGAGATCACCAGTGGTAGTTTCTCTCCTACGTTGAGCAAATCCATTGCCCTGGCGCGAGTACCGACGGCGACTGCCGATCGGGCCGAAGTGGAAATCCGCGGCAAGTGGTACCCGGTTCGAGTGGTCAAGCCGACCTTCGTGCGCCATGGTAAAACCTTGATCTAACCTATTTCCGGCAGGCCCAAGGCCGCTGACATTACTTCTTGAGGACACAGACTATGAGCGATATCCCTGCCGACCTGCGTTTTGCCGAAAGCCACGAATGGGCCCGTCTGGAAGCTGACGGCACCGTGACTGTCGGGATCTCCGACCACGCCCAGGAAGCGTTGGGTGATGTGGTGTTTGTCGAGTTGGCGGAAGTGGGCAAAGTCTTCGCCGCGGGTGACACTGCTGGCGTCGTGGAGTCGGTGAAAGCCGCTTCGGACATCTATTCGCCGGTAGCCGGTGAAGTAATCTCGGTTAACGAACAACTGGCCGACAGCCCGGAATCGTTGAACGAAACCCCTTACGAGTCCTGGATCTTCAAGCTCAAGCCAAGCAATGCGGACGCAGACCTGGCCAAGTTGCTGGATGCCGCCGGCTACAAAGCCGCCATTGGCGAGTAGATACAGGTAGCTGAGACAATACAGATCAGTGTGGGAGCTGGCTTGCCTGCGATGCAGGCACCTCGGTGTATCAGTTACACCGCAGTGATG
>NZ_JBSVWB010000104.1:0-4714 GCF_054071795.1 Pseudomonas sp. SDO5271_S396 | reverse complement strand
GACGGACTGTCAGTCACCGCTATGTTGACTGACCCACCGCTTTCGCGAGCAAGCCCGCTCCCACATTTGTATTGTGTTGCCTTGAAAGCCTTGTTCCAGAGCAGTTTGTTGAATTATTTCGGCTTCGTTTAAAGCGTGACCAAATATTGTAGGACAGTCAGGAATATGACTGTGGGGCCCTCTTTTGGCTCTAGTCGACCCTTGGCAAAGCTGCTACTCTCGGCGCGCTTTGTGACATCTCGGCCTGCTTTGAAGCGCCAGACTCACCTTAAAAAAACATACACCAATAATAATCGCATCAAATGCGATGATGAATTCGCGACGCTGAGGAGTGGGCTTCCATGAACGAAGACTTTTGGAAGGATAAGTACCCCGCCGGGATTGCTGCCGACATCAATCCAGACGAGTATCCGAATATTCAGGCGGTACTGAAACAGTCCTGCCAGCGCTTCGCCAACAAACCGGCTTTCAGCAACCTGGGCAAGACCATCACCTACGGTGAATTGTACGAATTGTCCGGCGCATTTGCCGCCTACCTGCAACAGCATACCGACCTCAAGCCCGGCGACCGCATCGCCGTGCAACTGCCCAACGTCCTGCAATACCCGGTCGCCGTGTTCGGCGCCATCCGTGCCGGCCTGATCGTGGTCAACACCAACCCGCTGTACACCGCGCGGGAAATGGAACACCAGTTCAACGACTCCGGGGCCAAGGCCCTGGTCTGTCTGGCCAACATGGCCCACCTGGCGGAAAAGGTCGTGCCCAAGACCGCCGTCAAGCATGTGATCGTCACCGAAGTCGCCGACCTGTTGCCGCCGCTCAAGCGCCTGCTGATCAACAGCGTCATCAAGTACGTGAAGAAAATGGTCCCGGCCTATCACTTGCCCCAGGCGATCAAGTTCAACGACGTGCTCGCCAAGGGCCACGGCCAGCCGGTCAACGATGCCAGCCCGGCCAGCGGCGACGTCGCCGTGCTGCAATACACCGGTGGCACCACCGGCGTGGCCAAGGGCGCGATGCTCACCCACCGCAACCTCGTCGCCAACATGCTGCAATGCAAGGCGCTGATGGGCTCCAACCTCAACGAAGGCTGCGAGATCCTGATCACGCCGCTGCCGCTGTACCACATCTATGCCTTCACCTTTCACTGCATGGCGATGATGCTGATCGGCAACCACAACATCCTGATCAGCAACCCGCGCGACCTGCCGGCGATGGTCAAGGAACTGTCGAAGTGGAAGTTCAGCGGCTTTGTCGGCTTGAACACCTTGTTCGTCGCGCTGTGCAACAACGAAGGTTTCCGCAAGCTGGATTTCTCTGCGCTCAAACTTACCCTTTCAGGCGGCATGGCCCTGCAACTGGCCGCTGCCGAGCGCTGGAAAGACGTGACCGGCTGCGGCATCTGCGAAGGCTACGGCATGACCGAAACCAGCCCGGTGGCCACGGTGAATCCGATCCAATGCGTCCAGGTCGGCACCATCGGCATTCCCGTGCCGTTGACCCTGTGCAAAGTCATCGCCGATGACGGCAGCGAGCTGCCGCTGGGCGAGATCGGCGAGCTGTGCATCAAGGGCCCGCAGGTGATGAAGGGCTATTGGCAGCGTGAAGACGCCACCGCCGAAATCCTCGACAGCGAAGGCTGGCTGAAGACCGGTGACATCGCGATCATCCAGCCGGATGGCTACATGCGCATTGTCGATCGCAAGAAAGACATGATCCTGGTCTCTGGCTTCAACGTGTACCCCAACGAACTGGAAGACGTGCTCGCGACCCTGCCGGGTGTATTGCAGTGCGCGGCCATCGGCGTGCCGGATGAGAAGTCCGGGGAGGTCATCAAGATCTTCATCGTGGTCAAACCGGGCGCTACCCTGACCAAGGAACAGGTGATGGAGCACATGCGTGCCAACGTCACCGCCTACAAGGTGCCCAAGGCCGTGGAGTTCCGCGATGCGTTGCCGACCACCAACGTGGGCAAGATCCTGCGTCGTGAGTTGCGCGATGAAGAGCTGAAGAAGCTGGGCCTTAAAAAGTAATCCATGAAAAACCCCGCTGATGCGGGGTTTTTTAATGCTTGCTGATTCCCATGACTGGAATGCAATTCAATGTGGGAGCTGGCTTGCCTGCGATGGCGGAGAGTCAGTCACTGAAGGGCTGGCTGATACACCGCTATCGCAGGCAAGCCAGCTCCCACAGTTTTGACCGCATCCCTACAGGGCGAACTGTGCGAAGCCCACGCCCGCGCCTGCCGGGCGCACATCCTTCAAGAACGAATCCTTGTCTGCGCTCAGCTCCAGCGTAATCTCCGGCTTGCGCTTGCCCGCATTGCGCACCACCAGGCCATCGAGCTTTTCGCGCAGGAACACGGTCGGCACCTTCAGGTGCAGCAACTGGTCGGTCTCGGCGTTGTGCATCAACAGGTGAATCCACTCGTACTGGCCCACGGCAATACGGCCCACCGGCAGGTCGAACCACCAGATGTTGCGTTTGCGGTCCAGGTCGGTGAAGTGGCAGTTGTTGACGCCGAGTACGGCACCGCCCAGTTCCTGGTTTCTGCGGGCGATGGCCTGTGCTTTATTGAGTTTCATAACTTTCCTACGGGATCTGTTATTCAGCGTTATAGCCTGAATGTGCCGCGCATTCTCGTGGGTTGGCCGCAAAACATAAAGCCAAACCTGTGCAGGGCGATGAAATGCCCCCGAAAAATAATTGAAACTCTGCCGAACCGCGTCGGGTCAATTTCTGGGTAAGCACCTCAATCCTTGATTGTTATTCTGGAGAGATACCATGGGCAGCACAGCGGATAAGGCAAAAGGTTTGAAAGACGAAGCCGTCGGCAACATCAAGCAAGGTGTTGGCAAAGTCACCGGCAACGACAAACTGCGCGCTGAAGGCGTGGTACAGGAAAAGAAAGGCAAAGTCGAAAAAGCCATCGGCGACACCAAGGATGCGGTAAAGAAAGCTACCAAATAAGCGTGCTTTCACACCGCACCAGCGGCCATCCCCGGATGGCCGTTTTTATGTCATCTGCCGGCGCTAAAGTTTCGAAATTGTTTCAAGGTCGCCAAATAGGCTACCTTGATGTAGAAAACGGCCCCTGAGTCGCCCTCTTATCCAACCATGATGCGGCGAAAGGAGACGCTATGATCTTTCCGGTTCTGCAAGGCCTCAAGCTGCACCAGGTGCTGGTGCGCACCGTCAAAGAGTTCGTCGATGACGAGATGCCCACCTACGCCTCGGCACTGGCCTACCAGATGCTGTTTTCATTGTTTCCCTTCCTGCTGTTCCTCATTGCCCTGATCGGTTTCCTGCACCTGCCGGACTTTTTCACCTGGTTGCGCCTGCAATCGGAACTGGTGTTGCCGCCCCAGGCCCTGGAGCAGGTCAATCCGGTTATCGATCAGTTGCAACAGTCCAAGGGCGGCCTGCTCTCGGTGGGTATCGTCATCGCGCTGTGGACCGCCTCCGCCGGCGTGCGCCTGATGATGAGCGCGATGAACGCCGCCTACGACGTGGTGGAAGGCCGGCCGATCTGGAAGCGCTTCCCGCTGTCGATCTTCTACACCGTGGGCATCGCCGGCATGCTGCTGGCCGCCGCCGCACTGATGGTGCTCGGCCCGCAAGTGATGGAGTGGCTGGCGGGGCAGATCGGCATGCAGGAATTCGTGGTCACCCTGTGGACCATCCTGCGCTGGCCGTTGATCGTGATCCTGCTGATGTTCGCCGTGGCCCTCATGTATTACGTGATGCCCGACGTTAAGCAGAAATTTCGTTTTATCACCCCGGGCTCCGTGCTGGCGGTGGTGGTCTGGATCGTCGCCTCCCTGGGCTTTGGTTATTACGTGAAAACCTTTGCCGACTACAACGCCATGTATGGCAGTATCGGCGCGATCATCGTCCTGCTCCTGTACTTCTACATTTCTGCCGCGGTGCTGCTGCTGGGCGCAGAGATGAACGCCGTGATCGAGCACATGTCAGAGGAAGGCAAGAACCCTGGCGAAAAGGATTTCGATGAACACCAGAGCGATGAAAAACAGCATGTCTCAGGCTTAGGCCGAGACCCTTCCCTCAAGCCCACTACCGACGAAGTCTGATCGATGATCCGTGAAATCCTGAAAATGGGCGACGAGCGCCTGCTGCGTATCGCGCCACCGGTGCCGCCGGAAATGTTCGACAGCCCCGAGCTGTGGCAACTGATCGATGACATGTTCCAGACCATGGAACACGTGGGCGGTGTGGGGCTCGCAGCGCCGCAGATCGGCGTCGATTTGCAACTGGTGATCTTCGGTTTCGAAGCCAGCGAGCGCTACCCGGACGCGCCTCCCGTGCCGCAGACCATCCTGATCAACCCGCTGATCACCCCGCTGAGCCCGGTGCTGGAAGAGGGCTACGAAGGTTGCCTTTCCGTGCCCGGCCTGCGCGGTGCGGTGAACCGTTATCAGCAGATTCGCTATGAAGGTTTCGACCCCAAGGGCGAGCCGATCGTGCGCGTCGCCGAGGGCTTCCACGCGCGGGTGGTGCAGCACGAATGCGACCATTTGATCGGCCGGTTGTACCCATCGCGGATCACTGACTTCAGCAAGTTCGGCTTTATCGAAGTGATGTTCCCCGACATGGACCCCACGGCGGACGATTGATCAACTGACACAACACCGATGACATTGTGGGAGCTGGCTTGCCTGCGATAGCGGCGGGTCAGCTTGCATTGCTGCTACTG
>NZ_JBSVWB010000103.1:0-4881 GCF_054071795.1 Pseudomonas sp. SDO5271_S396 | reverse complement strand
TGAAAAACGTTACACAATGAGCTTGCAAGGTGTCTAGAGAATCCGGGGCGATTCACTACAACTGGATCCGACCTCATCAATTTAACGATGGATTGGCCCCAGCGAAAACGGAAGAAAAACTCAAAACCGTGTCCGGGATGAGTTGACCACTACATGCCCGCGCGGTCAGCGGCCAGCGCGTCGAGAATAATGGACTTCTCCTCGTCGTCGAGCCACTTTGCCTGCTCGGGTTTGTCTACCAGATAGAAGTAGGCCGTCACTCCCATTACAGCAGCAGGAAGACCTTCCAGGATGAACATCCACTGCCAGTTTTTCATTCCCATGACGTCAACGAAATGCGTGAGTATCCAACCGGACAGGGGACCGCCGATGATTCCCGCTGCGGCGATGGCCAGTAAGAAGCGCAATGTGATGCGAGCGCGCCTGGCACCTGGATACCAATAGGTCAGATAAAGAATGATTCCAGGCCAGAAGCCGGCTTCGGCAGCGCCCAACAGGGCACGGGCAATGTAGAACTGAGTGGGCGTTGTCATGAATGCCATGGACGCTGAGATCAACCCCCACAGCATCATGATCCGGGTGATCGTCAACCGGGCACCAATCTTTTGCAGGTAAAGCGTGCTGGGTATTTCCAAAGCGATGTAGCCTATAAAAAACAAGCTTACGCCGAGTCCGTAAGCAGCATCGCTCATACCTAAATCGTGCTTCAGGTAAGCCTGCGCGAAGCTGATGTTCACGCGATCCAGATAATTGAGAACCCAAGCCACGAAAATGAAAGTCATCAAGCGTAACGTGACTTTTCTATAGATCTTATCGATGCGCTCATGGTTGCGCTGGAGAAGATGGGGCACGGCATCTGTCATTGTTGTTGTCATTGTGCACGCCTCGGACTTTGTGTAGCGCAGCCAAAGCCTGGGGAGCCTGGCGTGCTTTTTTATTAGGTCTCTAAGATACTATGGCGATTTTTTTCTGCACGCAATGAAAAAGGAACGATATCTAATTATTTTATGAGCTGACGCATGTGTTTCGACAACGCGTTATGCTTACTCCGCTGACGCGAGTGATGAGAACGGACCTTGATATGACTGCACCAAAGCCCTTGGCCCCCAAACAACCTGAAACCCAGGAAATACTCAGGCATTGGCACGATGTTGTGCCTGATGATCGTCTCGCTCACTTGGTCAAGGATGCAACGCGCGCGCTGATCAGAGCGCTGCAGATGCGATTAACTGAACACGGCGTATCCTTTGGTCATTGGGCATTCTTGCGAATCCTCTGGGAGACAGACGGGTTGACTCAAAAACAGCTCAGCACTCAGGCTGGACTGATGGAGCCTACGACTTTCGCAGCGGTGAAGGCGATGGAAAAACTGGGTTACGTAGCCCGACAGCAGAGGCCGGAAAATAAAAAAAATGTTCACGTTTTCCTCACCGAGGAAGGACGCCGGCTGAAGGATGTTTTGATTCCTCTGGCGCTAGAAGTCAACGAGGTGAGTGTGGCCGGGCTTAAGGAGCAAGACGTCGAAACAGCACGACACGTTCTATTAACAGTAATAGAGAACCTCGCAAACGCTGAAGCGAATTCCATCAATCCGTCTCATCGGGTACCGTCAACGCGGGAGGTTGGACGCATGATCAATGAACGTGGCGAGACTGTTTGTCCGGATTAATGCCGTGTCGCAAACCGTTGAAATTTAGTGCTCCAATCCGTCGGAATAAGACTGTTTCTCAAGCTGAGCGCTGGCGCATCTTCAGATCGCCTCGTCTCCTGGCGTTCCGCTTTTCATACACCTGTGAACAACGTCAGGAAGGCTGTACCTCACCCCCCTGATGAGCGCAGCAACCGGGGCCGCCTCTACGCAGCTTGCCTTCCATTGAAAAACTATGCGCCTTCAACTTTGAGAATACCCAGCAGCACCTGAGCCTCTGGCACCATGTACGCGTTCCTGCGAGTGAACACGGCGATCCTGCGTTTTATTGTGGTTTCCTTGCGTTAGGGCGGTGTGCACCAATCACATTGGCAGGTCTGGTGGAAAGATCCAACCTCTGAGGCAGCCAAGTATCCATATGTAGCGAGTTCATGGCTGCGCCACTTGCTCATCTGGGCGGTGAAAGGGTAATCCCCCTGAAAAAAGTACGCATCAGAAGTAGAATTTTCTCCTGACCGGATCAAGGAAATTTTGCATGAAGACATCGCGTTTTTCAGACAGTCAAATCATGGCCATTCTCAAGCGAGCAGAGGCTGGAACCCCAGCCCCAGAGCTGTGGCGTGAGCACGGCATCAGTTCTGCCACGTTCTATAAGTGGCACACCAAATTCGGCGGCATGGACGCTTCGCTAATGCTCCGTATACGTGAGCGGGAAGAAGAGAACCGGTAGCTTAAAAAAATGTACGCCGAAGAGCGCCTCAAAGCCGAGATCATCCAGGAAGCCATGGCAAAAAAGTGGTGACGCAATCTCGGCGACGAGAGATGGCACTAGAGGTTGTTCGTTCCGGTCGGTGTAGCATCACAGGCTGGTGTGCCTGGCTTTCGTGGTCACTATCCCTGCTATCGCTATCAGCCACGCACGGCGTCTGAAAACTCTGAGATTGCGGATCATTTGATCCGCCTGACATACAACCAGCGAAACTGGGGCTTCGGCTTATGCTTTTTGTACCTGCGCAACGTCAAAGGCTACCGCTGGAACCACAAGCGGGTGTACCGGATTTACCGCGAGCTGGAACTGAACCTACGCATCAAGCCGCGCAAACGTACCATGCGCGAAAAGCCTGAACCACTGGCTGTTCCGCAAGCCAGCAACCAGTGCTGGTCGATGGACTTCATGCACGATCAGTTGTCGGACGGACGCAGCTTTCGGGTTTTCAATCTGATTGACGACTTCAGCCCGGAAGCGCGCAGCATGGAAATTGATTTTTCTCTTCCGGCTGAGTGTGTAGTGCGAGCGCTGGATCAGGTCATCGAATGGCGCAGAAGCCCGCAG
Organism: Pseudomonas sp. SDO5271_S396; assembly: GCF_054071795.1. Lineage (NCBI taxonomy): Bacteria > Pseudomonadati > Pseudomonadota > Gammaproteobacteria > Pseudomonadales > Pseudomonadaceae > Pseudomonas > Pseudomonas sp. SDO5271_S396. Next base: position 1,900 of record NZ_JBSVWB010000103.1, on the reverse strand, counting down.
GCAATCCGCAGCGATAACGGCCCGAATTTATAAGTGCCAAACTCACTGGGTGGGGCGAGAAACGGGGTATCCGCTTGGATTATATTCAGCCGGGCAACCTGCAGCGAAACGCCTACGTCGAGCGCTATAACCGCACGGTGCGTTACGACTGGCTGGGGCATTATCTGTTTGAATCGATAGCGGACGTTAAGGGTTACGGCACACACTGGATCTCGACATACAATTACGAGCGCTCGAATATGGCACTTGGAGGCATCACCCCTAAAAAGAAGTTGGCCTTAGTGGCCTGACGTCTATCTCTGACGTGTATTAGAAATGGGGGGATTACCATTCGTTTTGCCTGGAGGCGGTTGCGGCCACATTGTTGGGACACAATATTGCCACGCAAGCTGCTGGAGTAGAGTTAGCGGTAGGGCAAACTGGCTAATCCACCATGACCTATCGTTTGTGATTGCAAGTCGATTGGAACAAGAGTTGGTGGCAGACCGAAGTCGGTCGTTTAACTGGCTATTGGAGTGGAGCATACACCTATTGGGAAGGTGATGAGACGGCTGCTAACAATAGCTTGTCCGTCTCACCTGTACTGGTTTATGAATTTTCAGGCCAAAGTATCAAGCTCTACATAGAGTTAGGGATGGTCTGAAGTAGCCCCATGTTTTCCGGCTACTTCGTCATAGGCTTTTTCAAAAACGGTAGCCGAACAAATTGGATCAAATCTGCCGTCTATCTCATGCTTTTTTGCCATTGCGAGCACCTCGCAGCAGCCATTTATTCTATCACAGGCGCACCTCTCCCGCATTGGATAGCAAGTGTCAGCGCGCCATCCATAGGTTCAACAGGGCGAACAGCGTTACCATCTGTACGGTGTTCTTGACCAGACCTCGGAGGCGCACCTGGGTGTAACCAAACTGACGCGTGATCACCCGGAACGGATTCTCAACCTTGGCGCGAACCTGGGATTTGGCTTTCTCGATCCTGCGCATCGCTTTGTACAATGCGCTGCCCTTACCGTGCTTTTTGTAGGTGCTGCGTCGGGCTGCAACCTGCCAGATGACTTGGCGTCCTGTATGTTCTTCGTGCTTCTCGACTCCGGTATAGCCAGCATCAGCGCACACTACGTTTTCCTCGCCATGCAGCAATTTATCGACCTGCGTGATGTCTGCAACATTAGCTGCTGTGACCACCACGCTGTGCACCACGCCTGACTGATCGTCGACACCGATATGCGCTTTGGCGCCGAAGTAATATTGATTGCCCTTCTTCGTTTGGTGCATTTCGGGATCGCGTTTGCCATCTTTGTTCTTGGTCGAACTTGGCGCGTGAATGATCGTCGCATCGACGATGGTGCCTTGTCGCAACGACAGCCTACGATCACCAAGATACCCGTTGATCACACCTAATATCCTGGCGGCTAACTCATGTTTTCCAGCAAGCGGCGGAAGTTGAGGATGGTGGTTTCGTCAGGGCTACGCTCCAGGCTCAGCCCGGAAAACTGGTGCAGGATCGTGGTTTCGTACAGCGCCTCCTCCATCGCCGGATCGCTGTAGCCGAACCAGTTCTGCATCAGGTGCACGCGCAGCATCGCCATCAATGGATAGGCCGAACGACCGCCTTCGCCCTTTGGGTAATGGGGTTCGATCAGGGCGACCAACCGCTTCCAGGGCACTAGCCGATCCATCTCGATCAGGAACAGTTCCTTGTGGGCCTGTTTGCGCTTACCGGCGTACTCGGCATCGGCGAGGGTCATTTGCTTCATCGGAAAACTCGGCGACAGGCGTTCTGGGGATTTTGCCAAATCAGGAAGTCTTTTTCAGGATTTCCCTAACCTCGTCTGTATACAATGCTGCCGGGTAAAGTTCTAAATTCTCGAAATCTGAAAGGGTGGTTCCCGATATCGGGG
>NZ_JBSVWB010000102.1:0-5474 GCF_054071795.1 Pseudomonas sp. SDO5271_S396 | reverse complement strand
GGAATTTAATCTTGACGATGACCTACTCTCACATGGGGAAACCCCACACTACCATCGGCGATGCATCGTTTCACTACTGAGTTCGGGATGGGATCAGGTGGTTCCAATGCTCTATGGTCGTCAAGAAATTCGGGTACTGACTCGTGGCCGGTTGGCCTCGCTTCAGCAAATTGGGTATGTGACAGCTGTCGGTGTCTTGTGAGCATCGAACTTTCGGTTCATTGCGTCTTCACACACCGCAATCTGGCTTTCTAAGCTCAAATTGCTTGGGTGTTATATGGTCAAGCCTCACGGGCAATTAGTATCGGTTAGCTCAACGCCTCACAGCGCTTACACACCCGACCTATCAACGTCGTAGTCTTCGACGGCCCTTCAGGGAACTCAAGGTTCCAGTGAGATCTCATCTTGAGGCTAGTTTCCCGCTTAGATGCTTTCAGCGGTTATCTATTCCGAACATAGCTACCCGGCAATGCCACTGGCGTGACAACCGGAACACCAGAGGTTCGTCCACTCCGGTCCTCTCGTACTAGGAGCAGCCCCTCTCAAATCTCAAACGTCCACGGCAGATAGGGACCGAACTGTCTCACGACGTTCTAAACCCAGCTCGCGTACCACTTTAAATGGCGAACAGCCATACCCTTGGGACCGGCTTCAGCCCCAGGATGTGATGAGCCGACATCGAGGTGCCAAACACCGCCGTCGATATGAACTCTTGGGCGGTATCAGCCTGTTATCCCCGGAGTACCTTTTATCCGTTGAGCGATGGCCCTTCCATACAGAACCACCGGATCACTAAGACCTACTTTCGTACCTGCTCGACGTGTCTGTCTCGCAGTCAAGCGCGCTTTTGCCTTTATACTCTACGACCGATTTCCGACCGGTCTGAGCGCACCTTCGTACTCCTCCGTTACTCTTTAGGAGGAGACCGCCCCAGTCAAACTACCCACCATACACTGTCCTCGATCCGGATAACGGACCTGAGTTAGAACCTCAAAGTTGCCAGGGTGGTATTTCAAGGATGGCTCCACGCAGACTGGCGTCCACGCTTCAAAGCCTCCCACCTATCCTACACAAGCAAATTCAAAGTCCAGTGCAAAGCTATAGTAAAGGTTCACGGGGTCTTTCCGTCTAGCCGCGGATACACTGCATCTTCACAGCGATTTCAATTTCACTGAGTCTCGGGTGGAGACAGCGCCGCCATCGTTACGCCATTCGTGCAGGTCGGAACTTACCCGACAAGGAATTTCGCTACCTTAGGACCGTTATAGTTACGGCCGCCGTTTACCGGGGCTTCGATCAAGAGCTTCGCGTTAGCTAACCCCATCAATTAACCTTCCGGCACCGGGCAGGCGTCACACCCTATACGTCCACTTTCGTGTTTGCAGAGTGCTGTGTTTTTAATAAACAGTCGCAGCGGCCTGGTATCTTCGACCGGCATGGGCTTACGGAGCAAGTCCTTCACCCTCACCGGCGCACCTTCTCCCGAAGTTACGGTGCCATTTTGCCTAGTTCCTTCACCCGAGTTCTCTCAAGCGCCTTGGTATTCTCTACCCAACCACCTGTGTCGGTTTGGGGTACGGTTCCTGGTTATCTGAAGCTTAGAAGCTTTTCTTGGAAGCATGGCATCAACCACTTCGCTAACTAAAAGTTAGCTCGTCATCAGCTCTCGGCCTTGAAACCCCGGATTTACCTAAGATTTCAGCCTACCACCTTAAACTTGGACAACCAACGCCAAGCTGGCCTAGCCTTCTCCGTCCCTCCATCGCAATAACCAGAAGTACAGGAATATTAACCTGTTTTCCATCGACTACGCTTTTCAGCCTCGCCTTAGGGACCGACTAACCCTGCGTCGATTAACGTTGCGCAGGAAACCTTGGTCTTTCGGCGTGGGTGTTTTTCACACCCATTGTCGTTACTCATGTCAGCATTCGCACTTCTGATACCTCCAGCAAGCTTCTCAACTCACCTTCACAGGCTTACAGAACGCTCCTCTACCGCATCACTTACGTGATACCCGTAGCTTCGGTGTATGGTTTGAGCCCCGTTACATCTTCCGCGCAGGCCGACTCGACTAGTGAGCTATTACGCTTTCTTTAAAGGGTGGCTGCTTCTAAGCCAACCTCCTAGCTGTCTAAGCCTTCCCACATCGTTTCCCACTTAACCATAACTTTGGGACCTTAGCTGACGGTCTGGGTTGTTTCCCTTTTCACGACGGACGTTAGCACCCGCCGTGTGTCTCCCATGCTCGGCACTTGTAGGTATTCGGAGTTTGCATCGGTTTGGTAAGTCGGGATGACCCCCTAGCCGAAACAGTGCTCTACCCCCTACAGTGATACATGAGGCGCTACCTAAATAGCTTTCGAGGAGAACCAGCTATCTCCGAGCTTGATTAGCCTTTCACTCCGATCCACAGGTCATCCGCTAACTTTTCAACGGTAGTCGGTTCGGTCCTCCAGTCAGTGTTACCTAACCTTCAACCTGCCCATGGATAGATCGCCCGGTTTCGGGTCTATACCCAGCGACTAAACGCCCTATTAAGACTCGCTTTCGCTACGCCTCCCCTATTCGGTTAAGCTCGCCACTGAATATAAGTCGCTGACCCATTATACAAAAGGTACGCAGTCACAGAACGAAGTCTGCTCCCACTGCTTGTACGCATACGGTTTCAGGATCTATTTCACTCCCCTCTCCGGGGTTCTTTTCGCCTTTCCCTCACGGTACTAGTTCACTATCGGTCAGTCAGTAGTATTTAGCCTTGGAGGATGGTCCCCCCATATTCAGACAAAGTTTCTCGTGCTCCGTCCTACTCGATTTCATGACTAAGAGACTTTCGCGTACAGGGCTATCACCCACTATGGCCGCACTTTCCAGAGCGTTCCGCTAATCTCAAAGCCACTTAAGGGCTAGTCCCCGTTCGCTCGCCACTACTAAGGGAATCTCGGTTGATTTCTTTTCCTCAGGGTACTTAGATGTTTCAGTTCCCCTGGTTCGCCTCTTGTACCTATGTATTCAGTACAAGATAACCATCTTATGATGGCTGGGTTCCCCCATTCAGACATCTCCGGATCAAAGTCTGTTTGCCGACTCCCCGAAGCTTTTCGCAGGCTACCACGTCTTTCGTCGCCTCTGACTGCCAAGGCATCCACCGTATGCGCTTCTTCACTTGACCATATAACCCCAAGCAATCTGGTTATACTGTGAAGACGACATTCGCCGAAAATTCGAATTTCTCAACTAAGAGAACTCACAAATTTTACCTTAGCCTGATCCGTTACCAGTGAAAGTAACGTTCAGTCTATCTTTCTATCACATACCCAAATTTTTAAAGAACGATCTAATCAAAGACTAGAAATCAACATTCACCATCGCAGCGATGGAATGCTCATTTCTAAGCTTTAAACGCTAGAAGCAGTAGTGGTGGAGCCAAGCGGGATCGAACCGCTGACCTCCTGCGTGCAAGGCAGGCGCTCTCCCAGCTGAGCTATGGCCCCGTATTTCTACAGGCGTTTCCCACACAAAATTGGTGGGTCTGGGCAGATTCGAACTGCCGACCTCACCCTTATCAGGGGTGCGCTCTAACCAACTGAGCTACAGACCCAATTTCGGGCTGCTTCTTTATCGTCTTCTTCAATGAATCAAGCAATTCGTGTGGGAGCTTATGGAGCAGCTGATGTCGTCGATTAAGGAGGTGATCCAGCCGCAGGTTCCCCTACGGCTACCTTGTTACGACTTCACCCCAGTCATGAATCACACCGTGGTAACCGTCCCCCCGAAGGTTAGACTAGCTACTTCTGGTGCAACCCACTCCCATGGTGTGACGGGCGGTGTGTACAAGGCCCGGGAACGTATTCACCGCGACATTCTGATTCGCGATTACTAGCGATTCCGACTTCACGCAGTCGAGTTGCAGACTGCGATCCGGACTACGATCGGTTTTATGGGATTAGCTCCACCTCGCGGCTTGGCAACCCTTTGTACCGACCATTGTAGCACGTGTGTAGCCCAGGCCGTAAGGGCCATGATGACTTGACGTCATCCCCACCTTCCTCCGGTTTGTCACCGGCAGTCTCCTTAGAGTGCCCACCATAACGTGCTGGTAACTAAGGACAAGGGTTGCGCTCGTTACGGGACTTAACCCAACATCTCACGACACGAGCTGACGACAGCCATGCAGCACCTGTCTCAATGTTCCCGAAGGCACCAATCCATCTCTGGAAAGTTCATTGGATGTCAAGGCCTGGTAAGGTTCTTCGCGTTGCTTCGAATTAAACCACATGCTCCACCGCTTGTGCGGGCCCCCGTCAATTCATTTGAGTTTTAACCTTGCGGCCGTACTCCCCAGGCGGTCAACTTAATGCGTTAGCTGCGCCACTAAAGACTCAAGGTCCCCAACGGCTAGTTGACATCGTTTACGGCGTGGACTACCAGGGTATCTAATCCTGTTTGCTCCCCACGCTTTCGCACCTCAGTGTCAGTATCAGTCCAGGTGGTCGCCTTCGCCACTGGTGTTCCTTCCTATATCTACGCATTTCACCGCTACACAGGAAATTCCACCACCCTCTACCATACTCTAGTCAGTCAGTTTTGAATGCAGTTCCCAGGTTGAGCCCGGGGATTTCACATCCAACTTAACAAACCACCTACGCGCGCTTTACGCCCAGTAATTCCGATTAACGCTTGCACCCTCTGTATTACCGCGGCTGCTGGCACAGAGTTAGCCGGTGCTTATTCTGTCGGTAACGTCAAAATTGCAGAGTATTAATCTACAACCCTTCCTCCCAACTTAAAGTGCTTTACAATCCGAAGACCTTCTTCACACACGCGGCATGGCTGGATCAGGCTTTCGCCCATTGTCCAATATTCCCCACTGCTGCCTCCCGTAGGAGTCTGGACCGTGTCTCAGTTCCAGTGTGACTGATCATCCTCTCAGACCAGTTACGGATCGTCGCCTTGGTGAGCCTTTACCCCACCAACTAGCTAATCCGACCTAGGCTCATCTGATAGCGCAAGGCCCGAAGGTCCCCTGCTTTCTCCCGTAGGACGTATGCGGTATTAGCGTCCGTTTCCGGACGTTATCCCCCACTACCAGGCAGATTCCTAGGCATTACTCACCCGTCCGCCGCTCTCAAGAGAAGCAAGCTTCTCTCTACCGCTCGACTTGCATGTGTTAGGCCTGCCGCCAGCGTTCAATCTGAGCCATGATCAAACTCTTCAGTTCAAACATCTTTGGGTTTTTAAGAAACCCTAAACTTGGCTCAGCAATCGTTGGTTACATCTTTGATTTCTCGCGGAGTAACTTGTGATGCTGATAATCTTGTTGACTATCAGTCTGACTCCACAAGCACCCACACGAATTGCTTGATTCAGTTGTTAAAGAGCGGTTGGTTAAGAGCTTTCGTCTCAACCGAGGCGCGCATTCTACAGCAGCCTCATTTGCTGTCAAGTGATTATTTTCAGAAGTTTTCGAAGATTTC
>NZ_JBSVWB010000101.1:0-5967 GCF_054071795.1 Pseudomonas sp. SDO5271_S396 | reverse complement strand
GGGAATGCATTCCAAATGTGGGAGCCGGGCTTGCCCGCGATGAGGCCATCCCTGTCAGCGCAATACTGGCAGGCTGGTGGTGGACTTGATCTCCGACAAGGCCACAATCGAATTGACCTCCTGAATCCCCGGCACCATCGACAGTTTTTCGAAGAAAAACCGCTCATAGGCCTCGATGTCCGAGGTGACGATGCGCAGCAGAAAATCCACCGCCCCCATCAGCACATAACACTCCAGCACTTCCGGAAAGCCGCGAATCGCCTCGGTGAATTCCGTGAAGTTGGAACGACCGTGGGCGTTGAGTTTGACCTCGGCGAAAATCTGCGTATTAAGGCCGATCTTCTTGCGGTCCAGCAGTGTGACCTGACCCCGGATGACGCCCTCCTCCTTGAGCCGTTGAATCCGTCGCCAGCACGGTGATTGGGACAAGCCCACCTGTTCAGCGATCTGCGCACTGGAAAGGGATGCGTCCTCTTGCAGAAGCGCCAGGATGCGACGGTCATAGACGTCCAGCTCGCTGTGCATATAAATACCTTCTAGGCGGCTAATTTTGAATTGAACAAGTCTATAAATCGGAAAAACAGCTCATCTTAGATAAGAAATCTCCCGAGACGAATGTAAAAATTTCGCCCATCAACTCAGGAGACTTCCCATGCAGGCCGTCGAAACCGACCACAGCGTTACCCGCGTCGACGCGTGGGCCGTCAACAGCGCCCATTGTCAGGCGCATTACCGGATCGTCGCCGAGGCAGAACCTGATGTGCTGTGCCGGGTGCTCAACCATTTCGCGCTGCAGTTTCTAATGCCTCGACAGGTCAAGGTGGACAGAGACGAAGATCTGCTCAACATCGAGATCATGGTGGATGGCCTGAGCTGGCACCGGGCCCAAGTGATTGGCGAAAAGATTCGAAACCTGATCAGCGTCTGCGCCCTGGACATATGGCCGGCCGATTCCGTGCGGCCCTCACCGATGATGGCAGCCGCCCGGTAAAAACCTGACATACACGCTGGCAGGAAGATTCATGAAGCCTGGCTAGCCTGGGGTTACGCCCAATGCCCCCAGGAACACCACGAATGTCAGTTGATCAACGATTGGACCTCCATCAGTTGTTACCCGCTCTGGCCAAGGACGGGTTGATCACTGGGGATTTGGCGAAACGCGTGCTGGCGCAACCGATCGATAACAGCCAGCATCCATTGGAGTGTATTGCCGCGCAGGGGTCGTGCCTGGAAACCCTCACCCAATGGCTTGCCCGGCTGGCCGGACAACCCTACTTGCGTATCGACCCGTTGAAGATCGACGTGGCGGCCGTGGTGCCGCTGATGTCCCATGCCTTTGCTCAGCGTCACGCCATTCTCGCGGTCGCCGTGGATGCGCAGACCGTGACTGTCGCCAGTGCCCAGCCCCATGTCACGGGTTGGGAGACCGGGCTGGCACAGGTGCTCAAACGGTCGATCAAGCGCGTGGTGGCCAACCCCCAGGATATCCGGCGCTGTACCGGTGAGTTTTACCGGTTGGCGAAATCGGTCAGCGGCGCAGATCAGAAAACCGCCGGCACGGGTGCAATCGAACAGTTGCTCAACCTCGGCGCCAGCGACGAAGAGCCGGACGCCAACGACGCGCACATCGTCAATATCGTCGATTGGCTGTTGCAGTACGCCTTCAGCCAACGGGCGAGCGACATCCATTTGGAACCGTGTCGCGACCAGGGCCGCGTACGCTTTCGCATCGATGGGCTGCTGCATGACGTCTATCAATTCCCGCCGCAGGTTATTTTGGCGGTGGTCAGTCGCCTGAAGAGCCTGGGGCGCATGAACGTGGCGGAAAAGCGCAAACCCCAGGACGGTCGGGTCAAGACCAAAAGCCCGACGGGGGCGGAAGTCGAACTGCGACTTTCGACCTTACCCACGGCCTTTGGCGAAAAACTGGTGATGCGGATTTTCGACCCACAGGTGTTGCTCAAGGACTTCGACCAGTTGGGCCTTTCCCCCAAGGACCAACAACGCTGGCACGCCCTGACATGCCAGACCAACGGCATCATCCTGGTCACAGGTCCGACCGGCTCGGGCAAGACCAGCACCCTCTACACCACGCTCAAGCAACTGGCGACCCGAGAGGTCAACTTGTGCACGGTGGAAGACCCGATCGAGATGGTCGAACCGGCGTTCAACCAGATGCAGGTGCAACACAATATCGACCTGACCTTCGCCAGCGGCATTCGCGCCCTGCTGCGTCAGGACCCGGACATCATCATGATCGGCGAGATTCGCGACCAGGAAACCGCCGAAATGGCGATCCAGGCTGCGCTGACCGGGCACCTCGTATTGTCGACGCTGCACACCAATGACGCCCCCAGTGCTATCAGCCGCTTACTGGAGTTGGGCGTTGCGCATTACTTGATCAAGGCCACGCTGTTGGGCGTGATGGCACAACGTCTGGTACGGGTGCTGTGCCCCCATTGCAAACGCACGGAAAGCGGCACCCACGAGGCAGCAGGCTGCGCCGAATGTCGGAACAGCGGCTACCGGGGGCGCGCCGGCGTCTATGAAATCATGGTGCTGGACGATGACCTAAAGGCGCTGATCACACCCGGCACCGACGTGCAGGCCCTGCGCCACGCGGCCACCGCACGCGGTATGTGCAGCCTGCGGATGGCTGCCATGCACAAGGTGAAGGCCGGCCAGACCACGATGACCGAGGTATTGCGTGTCACCCCCGGGGATCCTGAAACAAATCCTTTGATTGTTGCCGGGTGAAACCGTCCTTATCGCTGGCAACACCGTTACAATCGGCGACAACACCGTTTCACCGACATCATCAGATAGGGAATCGCTATGCAGATCGGAACCGTACTGCTTCTTTTCGTGGGCCTGGCTATCGCCATCCTGTTCATGGGCTTCAAGGTGGTGCCCCAGGGCTACCAATGGACGGTCGAGCGCTTCGGCCGCTACACCAACACCCTAAAGCCCGGGCTGAACATCATCATCCCGGTCATGGACCGCATCGGTCGCAAGATCAACGTGATGGAAAGCGTGCTCGACATCCCGCCCCAGGAAGTCATCACCGCCGACAACGCCACCGTGCAGATCGACGCGGTGTGCTTCTTCCAGGTGGTCAATACGGCCCAGGCGGCCTATGAGGTCAACAACCTCGAACATGCGATCCGCAACCTGCTGCAAACCAACATCCGGACCGTGCTCGGCTCCATGGAACTGGACGCCATGCTCAGCCAGCGTGACGGCATCAACGAAAAACTGTTGAAAACCGTGGACGAAGCCACCGCACCGTGGGGCATCAAGATCACTCGTATCGAAATCAAGGACATCAGCCCGCCTGCGGACTTGATGGCCGCGATGTCGGGCCAGATGAAGGCCGAGCGGATCAAGCGTGCCCAGATCCTTGAAGCCGAAGGTCTGCGGGCGTCGGCGATCCTGACCGCCGAAGGCAAGAAGCAGGCGCAGATTCTCGAAGCCGAGGGTAGCCGCCAGGCCGCGTTCCTTGAGTCCGAAGCCCGCGAGCGCCAAGCCGAAGCGGAAGCGCGTGCCACGCAGGTGGTGTCCGAAGCGATCGCGTCAGGCAACGTGCAGGCGGTCAATTACTTTGTCGCACAAAAATATGTCGACGCGCTGGGCAAGCTGGCCTCCGCCAACAACAGCAAGGTCATTCTGATGCCGCTGGAAGCCAGCCAGGTGATCGGTGCCGTCGGGGGTATCGGCGAAATCGTCAGGGCAACATTCGACAACAAGAAAGGCTGAGGCCGCCGCCATGTGGGACTTCCTGCAGCATCTGTCGTTCTGGGACTGGCTGGCACTGGGCACGGTGCTATTGATCCTCGAAGTTTTTGGCGCCGGCGGTTACCTGTTGTGGATGGGTATCGCCGCAGCGGCCGTGGGCGTGATCAAGTTTCTGGTCCCGCCACTCGGGCTGGAATGGCAACTGCTGCTGTTCGCGGTGCTGTCGATACTGACCGCGGTTTACTGGTGGAAACGCCAGCGCAGCAGTGCCAAGACCAGCGATCAGCCAGGGTTGAATGAGCGAGGGTCAGAACTGATAGGCCGCACCTTTGTGGTGCATCAAGCCATCATTGAGGGGCGCGGCAAGATCAAAGTCGGCGATGGCGTCTGGATGGTCACTGGCCCCGACAGCGCGGTAGGCGCTCAAGTACGGGTGGTTGGCCAGGAAGGCGTGGTTTTAAAGGTTGAAACTGTTTAGTCAATGATGGAACTCGGCCGGGCTTACTACAATCATAAAGTACAGATAACCCACCCGGAGTCACCCATCATGCGTCTTAAATATGCTGTCGCAACCCTTGCTGTGCTTTCCCTCCCTGTCGGTTCAGCCATGGCCGACAGTTTCTGGCGCAATGTCATCTCATCGGGCGCCACCACCGGCTCGACGTACCTGACGTTCAAGGACCACAAACTGGTGGTTGCCGCTCAAGACGACGCCGGCAGCTTCGTTGCCAGCGACGGCGGCATCCGTGGCCCATACCTGGAAGCCGCCATGCAGAAGGTCCGCGCCGACAACCCTGGCTTGCAAGCCACGGACATGGAACTGGCCAACGCCATCCTCGCGAAAAACGCTGTTACCGAGTGAGTCCATCACTCTGAAGAATGCCGCTGATGAAGCGGCATTTTTTTGCCCGCAAGGTAACGATTCATTTACAGGCGACAGGCTATATTCAGTCAGCCCATGCAACCATGTCAGCACTGATACGTCTCTCACTCATCGCCAATCTGAAACGGATGCCTTCGTCGTCATGAGCCAACAGCCCTTCCTGCCGTTCTCCAAACCTACCATCGACGAAGCCACCATTTCGGCGGTCGGCGATGTACTGCGCTCGGGCTGGATCACCAGCGGGCCGAAAGTGCAGGCGTTCGAAGCCCAGTTGTCTGAGTACTTTGGCGGTCGGCCAGTGCGTACCTTCAATTCGGGCACCTGCACCATGGAAATCGCCTTGCGCATCGCCGGTATCGGGCCAGGTGACGAGGTCATCACCACCCCCATCTCCTGGGTTGCCACCGCCAACGTGATTCTGGAAGTGGGCGCCACACCGGTATTTGCCGACATCGACCCGATTACCCGCAACATCGACCTGGCGCAGGTCGAAGCCGCGATCACCCCGCGCACCAAGGCGATCATCCCGGTTTACCTCGCCGGCCTGCCCCTGGACATGCCGATGCTGTATGCCCTGGCCAACAAGTACAACCTGCGTATTGTCGAAGATGCCGCCCAGGCCCTGGGTTCCAGCTGGGATGGCGAACGCATTGGCGCCACGGGCGACTTCGTGTCGTTCAGCTTCCAGGCGAACAAGAACATCACCTCGTCCGAGGGCGGTTGTCTGGTGCTGAACAACGCCGAGGAGGCACGCCTGGCCGAGAAATACCGCCTGCAAGGTGTCACTCGCAGCGGTTACGACGGGCTGGACGTGGACGTGCTGGGCGGCAAGTTCAACATGACCGACATTGCCGCCGCCATCGGCCTGGGACAATTTGCCCATATCGAGAAAATCACCGCGCACCGCCAGCACCTGGCGAGGCACTATTTAAAATGTTTCGGCGCTGACTTCGAGGCGCAATACGGCGCCCAACTGCCGCCGGCAGACTTCGAAAACAGCAACTGGCACCTGTTTCAGCTGGTATTGCCGGAGCGTCAGGACGGCCTGCCGGCGCGCGCCACCTTCATGGAGCAGATGCAGGCCCATGGCGTCGGCATTGGCTATCACTACCCGCCGATCCACCTGCTGAGCCTGTATCGGGCGAAGGGGTTCAAAGAAGGCATGTTCCCGGTGGCAGAGAAAGTCGGGCGTTTGATCGTGTCGTTGCCGATGTTCACGGCGATGACAGAGGCGGATGTGGAGCGGTCGGTGGCAGCCGTGAAAGCGGTACTGGCAGCAGGCTGAAAAATCCGGCTCACCGCAATCAACTGTGGGAGCTGGCTTGCCTGCGATGCATCACTGCGGTGTA
>NZ_JBSVWB010000100.1:0-6397 GCF_054071795.1 Pseudomonas sp. SDO5271_S396 | reverse complement strand
AGTGACCCGCTGTAAGAGCGGAACCATAAGCCGCCGTGACCGCAGCAACGGATATTCACCCAAGGCCGACCAACGGAGACTTGCGCCCCTCCAATTTCCTTGTTAGCTTTCCACAAAATGTTAACGATAACATTTGCTCTAACAATAAAAACAAAACAGAGACCCACGCCATGAAAATGCTTCCGAAAACCCTGTGTTTGTTGGCTGTAAGCATCACCCTCGGCTCTACTTCCCCGGCCTTTGCCGACGCCGCCAAGCCGCTGCGCATCGGCGCCTCCTTCCAGGAAATCAACAACCCTTATTTCGTCACGATGAAAGACGCGCTGGAACAGGCCGGCGCGACCATCGGCGCGAAGCTGATCGTCACCGACGCCCGCCACGATGTGTCCAAGCAAGTCAGCGATGTCGAAGACATGCTGCAAAAGGGCATCGATATCCTGTTGATCAACCCCACGGATTCGGTGGGCGTGCAGTCGGCGGTCAAATCCGCCCATGCCGCCGGCGTGGTGGTGGTCGCGGTGGACGCCCAGGCCGACGGCCCGCTGGACGCCTTCGTCGGTTCGAAAAACTTCGACGCCGGCTTCCAGGCCTGCGAATACCTGGCCAAAAACATCGGCGACAAAGGCAACATCGCGATCCTCGATGGCATCGCCGTGGTGCCGATCCTCGAGCGCGTGCGCGGTTGCAAGGAAGCCGTGGCCAAGCACCCGGACATCAAGATCGTCAGCATCCAGAACGGCAAGCAGGAACGTGACCAGGCGCTGACCGTCACCGAAAACATGCTGCAGGCCCAGCCCACCCTCAAGGGCATTTTCAGCGTCAACGACAACGGCTCCCTCGGCGCGCTGTCGGCTATCGAAGCCAGTGGCCTGGACGTGAAACTGGTGAGCGTCGACGGCGCGCCGGAAGCGATCAAGGCGATCCAGAAACCGGGCAGCAAATTCATCGCCACCTCGGCCCAATACCCTCGCGACCAGATCCGCCTGGCCCTGGGCATCGCCCTGGCCAAGCACTGGGGCTCGCAAGTGCCCGCCACCATTCCGGTGGACATCACCTTGATCGACCAGGCCAAGGCCAAGGACTTCAGCTGGTAAGTCGCCCAGGCCCCACGCCAATCGTGGGGCCCAGGTCATTCTTCTGAGCACGGGGTCGGCGGTATGAGCAGTCTTCTGAAGCTGGAAAATATCTGTAAGCGTTACCCGGGGGTGCAGGCCCTCAAGTCCATCAACCTGCAAGTGGAACGCGGCGAGATCCATGCCTTGCTCGGTGAAAACGGTGCGGGCAAATCGACCCTGATGAAGATCCTCGGCGGTGTCGAGCATCAGGACGAAGGGCAGATCCTGATCGATGGTCAGGCGCAGCAGTTTGCGACCTACCGTGATGCGATCGCCGCCGGCATCGGCATCGTGTTCCAGGAATTCAGCCTGATTCCCTACCTTACGGCGGTGGAAAACATCTTCCTCGGCCATGAGCTGAGCAATCGCTTCGGCCTGTTGCGCAAGCGCGAGATGGTCGAAGCCAGCGAGGCCCTGTTCAAGCGCCTGGGGGTAAGCATCGACCTGCAATGCGCGGTCAGGCACCTGAGCGTGGCCGAGCAGCAGTTCGTCGAGATCGCCAAGGCCCTGGCCCTGGACGCGCGCCTGCTGGTGCTCGACGAACCGACGGCGACGCTCACGCCGAGTGAAGCCGAGCTGTTGTTCGACATCATGCGCGAGCTCAAGCGCCAGGGCGTGGCGGTGATCTTTATCTCGCACCACCTGGAGGAGATTTTCCAGGTGTGCGACCGCATCAGCGTGCTGCGCGATGGCGGCAATGTGGGTGTGACAGACGTGGCCGACAGCGATATCGACCGCCTGGTGGAAATGATGGTGGGGCGTCGGCTGGAAAGCAGTTTCCCGCCCAAACCGGTCACCGAGCGCGGGCCGCTGGTGCTGGAGGTCAAGGATATCCAACTGGTGCGCAACGGCCCCCACAACAGCTTCCAATTGCACAAGGGCGAAATTCTCGGCTTTGCCGGCCTGGTCGGTTCCGGCCGCACGGAGCTGGCGCTGGGGGTGATGGGCGCACTGCCGTCGGTGAGCAAGGAGGTGTGGCTGCGCGGTGAAAAAGTCAGCCTCGATGACCCCGCCCAGGCCCTGGCCCATGGCATCGGCCTGTTGCCGGAGAGCCGCAAGAGCGAAGGGCTGATCACCGATTTCAGCATTCGCGAAAACATCTCCCTGAACAACCTGCCCAAATACCAGAATGCCTCGGGCCTGATCGACAAGGGTCGCGAATGCGCGAGTGTCGAGGGCTTGATGAAGCAGTTGTCGATCAAGGCGCCCAGCGGCGAAAGCCGGGTGCTGAACCTCAGTGGCGGCAACCAGCAGAAGGTGGTGATCGCACGCTGGATCAACCACCACTGCGACGTGCTGGTGTTCGACGAACCCACCCGTGGCATCGACGTCGGCGCCAAGGCACAGATCTACGCGCTGATGCGCAGCCTCACCGAACAGGGCTACGCGATCATCATGATTTCTTCCGAATTGCCCGAAGTCATCGGCATGTGCGACCGCGTCGCCGTGTTCCACAAGGGCGCCATCGTCAAGGTACTCGAGGCGTCTGCCGTCAATCCTCAAGAGGTCATGCGCCATGCAACAGGGGGCTCAAGTGAATATGTCCATTAACGCCGCAGGCACGGGCCGCCTGCGCCTGAACCTGGCGCGGCTGGTGCGTTCGCCGGCGTTCTATCCCTTTGTCGGGCTGGTGGTGGTCACCCTGGTGATGATCCTTGCCAGCGACACCTTCCTGACCACCAGCAACCTGTCGAATATCGCGCGCCAGGTGTCGATCAACGCGATCATCGCCGTGGGCATGACCTGCGTGATTCTCACCGGCGGCATCGACCTGTCGGTGGGCCCGGTGATGGCGCTGTCCGGCACCCTCACGGCTGGCCTGATGGTCGCCGGCCTGCCGCCAGGCCTGGCGATTGGCGCCGGGATGCTGATCGGCGTGGCCTTCGGTATCGGCAACGGCCTGTTCGTCGCCTACCTGCATATGCCGCCGATCATCGTCACGCTGGCGACCATGGGCATCGCCCGTGGCCTGGGCCTGATGTACACCGATGGCTACCCGATCTCGGGGCTGCCGGAGTGGTTCGGTTTTTTTGGGCGCCAGAGCCTGTTCGGCATCGAAGTGCCGATCCTGATCATGCTGGTCACTTATCTGGCCGCCTATGTGCTGCTCCAGCACACCCGCGTGGGCCGCTACATCTATGCCATCGGCGGCAATGAAGAGGCGGTGCGGTTGTCGGGCGTGCGCGCGGCGCGTTTCAAGTTGCTGGTGTATGGCATCAGCGGCCTCACGGCGGCGATTGCCGGGCTGGTGCTGACCTCGCGCCTGATGAGCGGCCAGCCGAATGCCGGTGTGTCGTTCGAGCTGGACGCGATTGCCGCCGTGGTACTGGGCGGGGCGTCGATTGCCGGCGGGCGCGGGGTCATCGTCGGCACCTTGCTCGGCGCCATGCTGCTGGGCGTACTGAACAACGGACTGAACATGCTCGGGGTCTCGCCCTACGTCCAGAGCGTGATCAAGGGCGGGATCATTTTGCTGGCGATCTTTATCAGCCGTCAGCGCCATCGTTAAACCTCTTACAAGAACAGGACCGAACACCATGGACAAGCACACTGAAATGCAAGCCGTCGTCTGCCACGGCCCCAAAGACTACCGTCTGCAACACATCAGCAAACCCAAGGCGCGCGCCCATGAACTGGTGATCCGTATCGCCGCGTGTGGCATCTGCGCCAGTGACTGCAAGTGCCACTCGGGCGCGGCGATGTTCTGGGGCGGCGACAACCCGTGGGTCAAGGCGCCCGTGGTACCGGGCCATGAATTTTTCGGGTATGTGGTGGAGGCGGGCGAGGGCGCCGAAGAGCACTTCGAGGTCAAGGTCGGCGACAAGGTGATCGCCGAACAGATCGTGCCGTGCGGCAAGTGCCGCTTCTGCAAGTCGGGCAAGTACTGGATGTGCGAAGTGCACAATATCTTCGGCTTCCAGCGTGAAGTGGCCGAAGGCGGCATGGCCCAGTACATGCGCATCCCCAAGACCGCCATCGTGCACAAGATTCCTGAATCGGTATCCCTGGAAGATTCGGCGCTGGTGGAGCCGATGTCCTGCTCGATCCACACCGTCAACCGTGGCGATATCCAACTCGATGACGTGGTGGTGATCGCCGGTGCCGGCACCCTGGGCCTGTGCATGGTGCAGGTGGCGGCATTGAAAACCCCGAAAAAGCTGGTGGTGATCGACATGGTCGACGAGCGCCTGGAACTGGCGAAAAAATTCGGCGCCGATGTGGTGATCAACCCGGCCCGGGACAATGCCCGCGAGATCATCAACGGCCTCACCGATAGCTACGGCTGCGACGTGTACATCGAAACCACCGGCGTACCGGCGGGCGTGACCCAAGGGCTGGAGCTGATTCGCAAGCTCGGGCGGTTTGTCGAGTTCAGCGTGTTTGGCGCTGAAACCAGCGTCGACTGGTCGATCATCGGCGACCGCAAGGAACTGGACGTGCGCGGCGCCCACCTTGGCCCGTATTGCTACCCGATTGCCATCGACCTGTTCGAACGCGGCCTGGTCACTTCCAAAGGCATCGTCACCCATGACTTCCCGCTGGATGACTGGGCCGAAGCCTTCGACCTGGCCAATTCGACCAAGTCGATCAAGGTGCTGTTGAAGCCGGTGGTGTGAAGATGGACTACGTGATGGGGGTCGACATCGGCACCCAGAGCACCAAGGCACTGCTGGTGGATGGTCAGGGACAGATCATCGCCCAGCACAGCCAGGGGTATCGCGTGGATACCCCGAAGGTGCGCTGGGCCGAGCAATGGCCGCAGGTCTGGCTGGACGCCGTCGAGACCTGCGTGGCGCAGTGCATGGCCAAGGCCGGCGTGCCGAAGGCGCAGGTCAAGGCGTTGTGCATCAGTAGCCTGTACGGTGGCTCGGGCATTGCGGTGGATGCGCAGATGACGCCGCTGCACCCGTGTCTGATCTGGATGGACCGTCGCGCCGGCGAACAGGTGGCCTGGGTGCGTGAACACGTGGACCTGGAGCGCCTGTTTCAGATCACCGGCAATTCGGTGGACAGCTACTACGGCTTCACCAAGATGCTCTGGCTCAAACAGCACCAGCCCCAGGTGTGGGCCGACACCCGCTACCTGCTGCCGCCCAACAGCTATATCAACTGGTGCTTCACCGGCGAGCTGGCGGTGGACCACAGCAGCGCCGGCAATATCGGCGGGGTCTACGATGTGCAGGCGCGCAACTGGTCGGGCGAAATGCTCGATGCATTGGGCATTGCGCGGGCGATGATGCCGCAGCGGCTGGTGCATGCCGGTGACGTCGTGGGCGGTTTGCAGGAACACTGGGCCACGCGCCTGGGCTTGCCGACGGGCATGCCGGTGCTGGCCGGTGGCGTCGATGCGGCCATGGCCACGTTGGCGGCGGGTGTCACCCAGCCGGGCAACCATGTGGCGATGATCGGCACCAGCATGTGTTGGGGTTATCTGAACCAGCAGGTGGATGCGCGCCACGGTCTGGTCAGCATGCCCCACGTCTACAACGGGCACCGCGACCTGTACATCTTTGGCGGTGCGATTACCGCCGGGGCGTCGGTCAGTTGGTTTCGCGAGCAGTTCTGCCAGGCTGAAGAGCAACAGGCCAAGGCCACCGGCCAGGACAGCCTGGCGTTGCTGGAGCAGGCCGCGACGAAGGTTCCGGCGGGCAGCGAGGGCTTGCTGTTCCTGCCGTACCTGATGGGCGAGCGCAGCCCGGTGTGGGATGACCGCGCCAGCGGCAGTTTTGTCGGGCTGAACCTCTATCACAGCCGCATCCACCTGTACCGTGCGGTGCTGGAGGGCGTGAGTTTTGCCCTGCGCCACAACATCGAAGCAGGCACGCGCGGCGCGCAGTCGCTGGACCCGCGCTTGATCGTGGTCGGCGGCGCGAGCCATTCGGACCTGTGGATGCAGATCATCGCGGATGTCACACGCTACCCGGTGTACACCATCGTGCAGGAAGTGGAAGCGGCCCTGGGCGCGGCTTTGCTGGCAGCCCATACGGTGGGGTGGGTGAGTGATGGGCAGATGGACAAGGGGTGGGTGCAGCTGGAACTTCGGGCGGAGCCCAAGGCGGAACATGTCGAGGCCTATGACCGTGCGTTTGACCAGTACCTGAAGCTGTATCCGGCGCTGAAACCGATCATGCATAACCTGCAAACCCATTGAATCAACACAATCGAATGTGGGAGCTGGCTTGCCTGCGATTACGGTGTATCAGTACCAGATGGATTGGCTGACACTCCGCCATCGCAGGCAAGCCAGCTCCCACAGGGATCTTCATCGTCTATGGAGCAGT
>NZ_JBSVWB010000099.1:0-6913 GCF_054071795.1 Pseudomonas sp. SDO5271_S396 | reverse complement strand
ACAGTTGGAATGCATTTCAAATGTGGGAGCTGGCTTGCCTGCGATGACGGCGGTACGGTCAATACCGGCCAAACAGCCTGACCTGAACATGAAACTTCTGTCATAAAACTCAGCCCCCTGCGACGCAATGCCACGGTTTACGCGGCCTGCAGCACTGTTGCATTTGCTGCAATGAATTGTTGCGCGAAAAGTCGGTTTACTTAGCAAGCTAACAAAACATATAACAAAGGCCTGCGACGACTTGCCGCAGATTCACCAGAGATTGGAGCAAGCAGATGACTGTAAAAGTAACTGAACGCGACGATGAACATATGTCCCACGAAGCCGTAGCCCATGGGATTCACATCTGGGATGTCCATCAGCAAGATCAATTGGTTGGCATGTTCCACAACGAGAGCGAAGCCCACAATTATAAAAACGAGCTCGAAACTCTCGAACTGAAACGCCAGACGCAAAGCTCCTGAATATTCGCACGGTTCCGGTACCGGGCCCACGCAGCCCTGATACCTGAAAACACAAAACCCGCCTCTTGAGCGGGTTTTGTGTTTTTTAAAGGCTTACCACATCAGGTCATCCGGGATCTGGTAGGCGGCGTACGGATCGTCCTCATCCGGCACCTGGGTCTCGCTGAGGATGTTGAGCTGCACGATGCGCTCCGGTGCGCGCTCCTGGATCTTCAGCGCAGCCTCGCGCGGGATCACCTCGTAGCCGCCGCCGTGGTGCACGATGGCCAGGGAGCCATTGCTCAGCTTGTTGCGCATCAGCGTGTTGACCGACAGGCGCTTGACCTTCTTGTCATCCACGAAGTTGTAGTAGTCCTCGGTCGTCAGCTTGGGCAGGCGCGACGTCTCGATCAGTTGCTTGACCTGGGCCGTACGGGCCTTGGCCTCGGCTTTTTCCTGCTGCTGGCGGTTCAGTTCCTGGTCGCGCTTGACCTTCTCCGCCTGCGCTTCGGCAGCCAGGCGCGCCTGGGTGTCATCCGCCTCGGCTTGGCCCTTGTGGACGAGGCGCTGCTGCTTCTGTTTATCCTTGCTGACCTGCTTGGCCTGCTTTTGGTTGACCAGACCTGCTTTGAGCAACTGGTCGCGAAGGGAAAGGCTCATGGTGCTTACTCACTTAGGCAACTGCTCAACCGCAGCTGGACACATTCTTTTCCTGACGTTTGGCTTCGCCCCACAGGGCGTCCAACTCTTCGAGGGTGCAATCTTCCATGGGACGCCGGGTGTCGCGCAATGCCTGTTCGATAAATCGGAAACGTCGTTCGAATTTGGCATTGGCCCCACGCAGCGCAGTTTCAGGGTCGACCTTGAGGTGGCGGGCCAGATTGACCGCCGCAAACAGCAGGTCGCCCACCTCGTCGGCAATGGCCACCGAATCGTTGTCGGCCATGGCTTCGAGCACTTCATCCAGCTCTTCACGCACGTTATCCACCACCGGCAACGCGGACGGCCAGTCGAAACCGACCTGGCTGGCGCGCTTTTGCAATTTGGCGGCACGGGACAAGGACGGCAAGGCAGTGGGCACATCGTCCAGCAAGGATAATTGCTCCGGCACGCCGGATTTCTCCGCACGCTCCTCGGCCTTGATCTGCTCCCAGCGCTCCTTGACCTGCTCTTCGCTCAACTGCGGAATATCCAACGGTGCGTACAGGTCGCCCGTCGGAAACACATGAGGATGACGACGGATCAGCTTGCGGGTGATGCTGTCGATCACCCCGGCAAACTCGAAACGCCCTTCTTCCCGCGCCAGTTGGCTGTAATACACCACCTGGAACAGCAGGTCGCCGAGCTCGCCTTGCAGGTGATCGAAGTCACCGCGTTCAATGGCGTCGGCGACTTCGTAGGCTTCTTCCAGGGTATGCGGCACGATGGTCGCGTAGGTTTGCTTGATGTCCCACGGGCACCCGTATTGCGGGTCGCGCAGGCGGTTCATCAGGTGAAGCAGGTCTTCAAGTGAATACATCAGTCTCTTTCCGCTGAAGATCAAATGTGGGAGCTGGCTTGCCTGCGATAGCATCGCCTCGGTCGATCTGATGGACCGAGTCGTCGGCATCGCTGGCAAGCCAGCTCCCACAGAAGCTCAGTTCCCCCTTGTTGAACCGCATCAAGGGGTACGGTTACGCCGCGTCTCAATGATGTTCGGCAACTGGGAAATCCGCCCCAGCAACCGCCCCAGCGCGTCCAGCCCCGGAATCTCGATGGTCAGGGACATCAGCGCGGTGTTGTCCTCCTTGTTCGAACGGGTGTTGACCGCCAGCACGTTGATCCGCTCATTGAGCAGCACCTGCGACACGTCCCGCAGCAGGCCGGAACGGTCGTACGCACGAATGACGATGTCCACCGGATAAGTGAGCACCGGCACCGGCCCCCAGCTGACCTGGATGATCCGCTCCGGCTCGCGCCCGGCCAGTTGCAGCACCGAGGCACAGTCCTGACGGTGGATACTCACGCCACGGCCCTGGGTGATGTAACCGACGATGGCGTCGCCTGGCAGCGGCTGGCAGCAACCGGCCATTTGCGTCATCAGGTTGCCCACACCCTGGATCTGGATATCGCCGCGCTTGCCCGGCTTGTAACCGCTGGCCTTGCGCGGGATCAGCTCCAATTGCTCGTTGCCGCGCTCCGGCTCCACCAGTTGCTGGGCCAGGTTGACCAGTTGCGCCAGGCGCAGGTCGCCGGCACCGAGGGCGGCGAACATGTCTTCGGCGATCTTCATGTTGGCTTTTTCGGCCAACTTGTCGAAGTCCACCTGCGGCAGGCCCAGGCGCGCCAGTTCGCGTTCGAGCAAGGTCTTGCCGGCGGCGACGTTCTGATCGCGCGCCTGCAATTTGAACCAGTGCACGATCTTCGCCCGCGCCCGCGACGTGGTGACATAGCCAAGGTTCGGGTTCAGCCAATCGCGACTTGGCGTACCGTGCTTGCTGGTGATGATCTCGACCTGCTCACCAGTCTGCAGGCTGTAGTTGAGCGGCACGATGCGCCCATTGATCTTGGCGCCCCGGCAGTTATGGCCAATCTCGGTGTGCACGCGGTAGGCGAAGTCCAGCGGCGTGGCGCCCTTGGGCAAGTCGATGGCATGCCCGTCCGGGGTGAAGATGTACACCCGGTCCGGCTCGATATCCACCCGCAGCTGTTCGGCCAGGCCGCCGATGTCGCCCAGTTCTTCGTGCCATTCCAGCACTTGGCGCAGCCAGGAGATTTTCTCTTCGTACTGATTGGAACCGGCCTTGACGTCGGTGCCCTTGTAGCGCCAGTGCGCGCACACGCCCAGCTCGGCCTCTTCGTGCATGGCGTGGGTGCGGATCTGCACCTCCAGCACCTTGCCCTCGGGGCCGATCACCGCGGTGTGCAACGAGCGGTAACCGTTTTCCTTGGGGTTGGCGATGTAGTCATCGAACTCCTTGGGAATGTGCCGCCACAGGGTGTGCACGATACCGAGCGCGGTGTAGCAGTCGCGCATTTCCGGTACCAGCACCCGCACCGCGCGCACGTCGTAGATCTGGCTGAACGCCAGGCCCTTGCGCTGCATTTTGCGCCAGATGGAGTAGATGTGTTTGGCCCGACCACTGATGTCGGCCTCGACACCGGTGGCCTGCAATTCGGAACGCAGCTGGCTCATCACGTCGGTGATGAAGCGCTCGCGGTCGAGCCGACGCTCATGCAAAAGCGTGGCGATCTGTTTGTATTGGTCGGGTTCGAGGTAACGGAAGGACAGGTCCTCCAGCTCCCACTTGATATGGCCGATACCCAGGCGATGGGCCAGCGGCGCGTAGATATCGAAGACTTCGCGGGCAACGCGGTTGCGCTTCTCGTCATCGGCAGTCTTCACCGCACGGATCGCGCAGGTGCGTTCGGCCAGCTTGATCAGCGCGACGCGCACATCGTCGACCATGGCCACGAGCATCTTGCGCAGGTTTTCCACCTGCCCCTGGGTGCCCAGCACCATGGACTGGCGCGGGCTGAGGCTGGCGCTGATGGCCGCCATGCGCAGCACGCCGTCGATCAGCTTGGCCACCACCGCACCGAAACGCTGGCTCACCAGCGGCAACGCGATATGCCCCTCACGCACGCCGCGATAGAGCACGGCGGCGATCAGCGAATCCTGGTCCAGCTTGAGATCGGCGAGGATCTCGGCGATTTCCAGCCCGGTGCGAAAGCTGGAGGTGCCTTCGGCCCAGAGGTTCTTGGCCGCATTGTCTTGCTGTTCAGACTCACGAGCGAACTCGCAGGCTGCCTTCAAGGCTTCACGGTCCAGTGCCGGGTCGACACTGACGGCATGATCCAGCCATGCCTCGAGATTGATACTGCCGTCGGTGTTGATCGGCTGGTGTGCTCTCACCTGTACCATCTTGCTTACCTTCCCTACGACGCACCTTCGATGCGCCAGAAATCATCGCTGACCTGCTTTACCTATTAAAGCTTACGCACGCTCCCTGACAGGTCACGGCCCTGGAGAATGCAGGCCAGTCGGATTGAACGGACGTCCTAACCCGCTTCAAATAACGCCATGGCCTCGACATGCGCTGTCTGCGGGAACATGTCGAGGATCCCGGCACGTTTTAGCCGGTAGCCTTGCTTGACCAACTCAACCGTGTCCCGAGCCAGCGTTGCCGGGTTGCAGGACACATACACCAGACGCTTGGCCCCCAGGGTGGCGAGCTTGCGCACAACTTCCAGGGCACCATCGCGGGGTGGGTCCAAGAGTACCGCAGAAAAGCCCTGTTTGGCCCATTCCGCGTCAGTCAAAGGCTGGGACAAATCGGCCTGAAAAAACTGCGCATTATGCAAATGGTTGCTGGCGGCATTCAGCGCAGCCCGGTCCACCATGGTTTGCACGCCTTCCACAGCCACCACTTCACTCACTTGCCGGGCCAGCGGCAAGGCAAAATTACCCAGGCCGCAAAACAGGTCCAGCACCCGTTCATCAGGTTGCGGTGCCAGCCACTCCAGGGCCTGGGCAACCATCGCTTCGTTGACCCCGGCGTTGACTTGCACAAAGTCTCCCGGTTTGTAGGCCAACTCCAGATCCCAGGGTTCCAGCCGGAAGCCCAGAACAGCATCGGCATTCACCGGCTCCGGCTGGCCCTCGCCATGCAGCCACAATTGGGCGTCGTGGAAGGCACAGAACTCGTTCAACACCTGCAGGTCGGCACCGGACAACGGCGCCATATGCCGCAGCAACACGGCGATGGACGTGCCGCTGAACAACTCCACATGCCCGAGGGCCTGGGGTTTGCTCAAACGGCGCAGCATGTTGGGCAGGCGCTGCATGATCGGCTGCAAGGCCTGTACCAGCACCGGGCAATCGTCGATGGCGACGATGTCCTGGCTGGCCACGGCGCGAAAGCCCACTTCCAGCTGTCTCGCCTTGGCATCCCAACGCACGGCCACACGGGCGCGGCGTCGGTAGCCAAATTCCGGCCCGCTCAGCGGAGCCGCCCAGGTTTGCGGTTCGACACCCGCCACGCGGGACAGTTGCTCGGCGAGCATGCGCTGTTTGAGGGCAAGTTGTTCGGCATGGGGCAAATGTTGCACGCTGCAACCGCCGCAACGGCCCACATGGGCGCAGGGTGCCGGGCGACGCAACGCGCTGGCCTTGAACACACGCTCGGTGCGCGCCTCGACCACTTTGCCGTGGGCGCCCAATACACGGGCCTCCACCTCTTCGCCGGCCAATGCGCCATTGACGAACCAGGTACGCCCTTCAAAGAACACAATGCCCCGGCCATCATTGGCCAGGCGCTCGATGGTCAGACGCTGTTTCTTGCCCACAGGAATCTGCGGGGCCCGGCTGCCGCCCGTCGGTTGGAAGCGCAGGCCTCTCTCGTGCTTTGCCATCAGTTGGGTTCGTCGAAGATGCCGGTCGACAGGTAGCGGTCGCCGCGGTCACAGATGATCGCGACGATCACCGCGTTCTCGACTTCCCTGGACAAACGCAACATGCCCGCCACCGCACCGCCCGAGGACACGCCGCAGAAGATGCCTTCTTCACGCGCCAGACGGCGGGTGGTGTCTTCGGCCTCACGCTGGGCCATGTCGATGATGCGGTCCACGCGGGCCGCGTTGTAGATCTTCGGCAGGTACTCTTCGGGCCAGCGGCGGATACCGGGGATGGCCGCCCCTTCCATCGGCTGCAGGCCGACGATCTGGATGTCCGGGTTCTGCTCCTTGAGGTAGCGCGAGTTACCCATGATGGTGCCGGTGGTACCCATCGAGCTGACGAAGTGCGTGATGGTTCCGCCGGTCTGGCGCCAGATTTCCGGGCCGGTGCTGGCGTAATGCGCTTCGGGGTTGTCGCCGTTGGCGAACTGATCCAGCACCAGACCGCGGCCTTCGGCGGCCATGCGTTCGGCCAGGTCGCGGGCGCCTTCCATGCCTTCTTCCTGGGTGACCAGAATCAACTGGGCGCCATAGGCCGTCATTGCGGCCTTGCGCTCGGCGGTGCCGTTGTCGGGCATGATCAGCACCATCTTGTAACCCTTGATCGCCGCCGCCATGGCCAGCGCGATCCCGGTATTACCCGAAGTGGCTTCGATCAGGGTGTCGCCGGGTTTGATCTGGCCGCGCAGCTCGGCGCGGGTGATCATCGACAGCGCGGGGCGGTCTTTGACCGAACCGGCGGGGTTGTTCCCCTCGAGCTTGAGCAACAGGGTGTTGCTGGTTTCGCCCGCCATGCGTTGCAAGCGGACCAGGGGCGTGTTGCCGACGCAATCGGCGATTGTGGGGTACTGCAAGGTCATGGCGTATTCGCAATCCAGACTGCGGGGGCGAACATCATACCGGGAAAGGTCGGCGGGCCATATCACGCAAAGTGCGGTGCTTATGGCTTAAAAGAATAAGCAAGTTATGGGTTGGCTGGGAGGACGCCATCGCAGGCAAGCCAGCTCCCACAGGAACTCTCTATTGCCATTCCC
>NZ_JBSVWB010000098.1:0-7601 GCF_054071795.1 Pseudomonas sp. SDO5271_S396 | reverse complement strand
GCGATGCAGGCGCTGCGGTGTGTCGGTCGCATCGCGGTGATGCCATCGCAGGCAAGCCAGCTCCCACACAAGCCCGCCCTCACCTTCAGAGCTTTAAAAGGCCCTAAGGATTGCGCGCCAGATTCCCTGGCAGCACGCGCTTGGCGCTCAGGTACGCATTCTGCCAGTAGGCCTTGTCCAGGGTGTCCAGCTTCACCGTACCGCCGGTTTGCGGCGCATGCACAAAGCGGCCCTCTCCGACATAGATCCCGGCATGACTGACCTGGGAACCACCACCGGTGGCAAAGAACAGCAGGTCACCGGTTTGCAGATTCTCTTCACTCACATCCTGGGCACGCATCACGATCAGCTCGCGGGTGGTGCGCGGCAGGGAAATACCAGCGGCATCGCGGTAGACAAAGCCGATCAGGCCACTGCAATCAAAACCGGAGTCCGGCGTATTGCCGCCCCAACGGTAAGGCGTGCCGACCAGACCCAACGCACGGAAGAGCACGTCTTCGGCAGCCGGCGAGAAATTTTGCGTGGAATAGTTGAACACCGGCTTGGGTTTGACCGCTACAGGAGCGGGCGGCGGTGGACGGTGTGCGCAGGCGCTGAGCAGCGCGGCGCAGAGAATGAGGATCAGGCGGGCCGAGGTCGACATGGGCAGAACAATCCTGGTCTGGATGCGGCTTTCGCTGCCGAACGCTGAAAACCAGAACGCGCAAGCAAAGCTCGCGCGAACGGATTACAACAATATCCAGGGATTCTAGCGCTTACACGTCAAACTTCAAGTATCACTTTAAGTTTACTTGCTGGCGGTGACCGTGGTCGGGGCCATGGCGAGTGCGCGCTTGGCTTCGATGAAGGTCTTGCTCCAGTAGCTGTCACCCAGACTATCAACCCGAACACCGCCACTGCGACGACTGCTGGAGTGGATAAACTGGTTATCGCCCAAGTAGATACCGGCATGGCTGACACGGCCACGGCCACTGGTACTGAAGAAAAGCAGATCGCCAGGCTTGAGGTTGTTGCGCGCGACCAACGGTGCTTTAACGTTGATCATTTCGCGAGTGGAGCGCGGCAGATTCATGCCGGCCTCTTCACGAAACAGGTAACCGATGAAGCCGCTGCAATCGAACCCGGCTTCAGAGGTACCGCCGAAACGGTACTTGGTACCGATCAGGGACATGCCGCGCTCAAGAATGCTGTCGGCCAGCACAGGCAACTGGTAAGGCTTGTTGCTGGCGAAATTGGTCAGTTCTTCCTCGGTTGCCACTTCCTCTTCATAAACGGAAGCAGACTGTGCAGGAACGAACTTTGCCTGATTTTGAACCTGTGGTTTTTGCTGTTCTGCCACCTGTTGAGGGTGGGAAGCGCAACCAAACAACAGGGTAACGAGTGCGAGAGGCACGAGGGGTGCGAAGCGATTTAGCATGGGCACGACCGTGGCTGATATGTAAAGAAGACGAGACTATGCCCTCTATCAGATCGATTTGCAAATTCAATCGCGATCTATGTGACTTCTTGTTCGGACTATGACATCTAAGCCCTTAACACCCCATACCCGCCTTTTGCGTGCCAAAACTGGCTAAAACGCAGGTTTTCTGGCGCCTGTAATTTGCCGAAAGCCCCATTTCAAAAGGGTTGGCTACCAGCCGAGGGTTTCCTTGAGGAACGGAATTGTCAGCTTGCGCTGAGCCTGCAAGGAGGCTTGATCGAGCTGCTCGAGCAAATCGAACAAGGCGCTCATGCTACGGGTGCCCCGGGTCAGAATAAAGTGCCCGACTTCATCGGTGAGGTGCAGGCCGCGACGGGACGCACGCAATTGCAGAGCACGCAATTTGTCTTCGTCGGACAGCGGACGCATCTGGAAGATCAGCGCCAGGGTCATGCGTGACTTGAGGTCGGCCAGTTTGATCGGCAACTCGCGGGGCGAGGTAGACGCAGCGATCAGCAGGCGCCGGCCACTGTCACGCAGACGGTTGAACAGATGAAACAGCGCCTCTTCCCACTCTGCCTTGCCGGCAATCGCCTGCAAGTCGTCCAGGCACACCAGCTCGTATTGCTCGAGGTGGTCGAAGATCCCGATCCCCCGATCCATCAGCTCGGCCAACGGCAAATACACCGCCGGCTCGCCCATCTGCTCGAAACGCAGGCAGGCGGCCTGCAACAGGTGGGTACGCCCCACGCCATGCTTGCCCCACAGATAGATCAGGCTTTCCGTCCACCCGGCGTCGGCTTCGCAGAGCCGCTCGACATAGCCGAGTGCAGCGGCATTGGCGCCTGGGTAGTAATTGATGAAGGTGGCGTCGTCACGCAGACGCACACCCAAGGGCAGCTGAATCGGTTTCATGCTGACTGAACGGCTCCGTTCGAACCGTTAGTGGCCTCTGTGTAAAGTTTGCAAAGTTTATACCCGTGACGCCGGGCGCACAATGCAGCAGACCACAAGCAAAATCAAAGGTTTGCGTGAACTTCGGGGTTTTATGCGAATTGTTTGACACCCGCCCTTCCATAAACGACAAACCCGGCCAGAGCCGGGTTTGTGATGAAAGGATTACAAATCGGGGTCTTCAACCCCTGTATACACATCCGAATCCTTGTACAGGTCATGCACATGGCGCACCAGCACCATGATCACCGCCGCCACCGGCAATGCCAGCAGAATGCCGGTAAACCCGAACAGCTCACCCCCCGCCAGGATCGCAAAGATGACCGCCACCGGGTGCAGGCCGATCCGGTCCCCCACCAGCAGCGGCGTCAGCACCATACCCTCCAGGGCCTGGCCGACCATGAACACCGCCACGATCCCCAGCATTGGGTACAACTCACCACCAAACTGGAACAGACCGGCCACCAGCGCCGCGCCGATACCGATCACAAAGCCCATGTACGGCACGATCGCCGCCAGGCCGGCAATCAGGCCGATCAACAGGCCCAGCTCCAGGCCGATCGCCATCAAACCTGCGGCATAAATCACTCCCAACGCCAGCATCACCAGCAATTGGCCCCGCACGAAGGCGCCCAGCACCTCATGGCACTCCTCGGCGAGCGACACAATGCGCTCCTCACGGTTGCGCGGCAGCAGGCTGCGGATCTTGGCCATCATGATGTCCCAGTCACGCAGCAGGTAGAACGCCACCACGGGGATCAACACCAGGTTGGTCAGCCAGCCGATCAACGCCAGGCTCGACGCCGTGGCCTGGCTGAGCACCACGCCGACGATATCGGTGGTCTGACCCATGTGTTCGCTGATCGCAGCCTTGACCTTGTCGAACTTCCAGAAGCCGTCCGACAGCCCCAGCTTGGCCTGGGCCCATGGCATCGCCGTATGTTGCAGCCAGTCGAGCATCTGCGGTGCCAGCTCGTAGAGCCGGAACAACTGTTTGGCCAGCATCGGCACCAGGACCAGCACCAACGCGGTGATGATCAAGGTGAACAGCGCAAACACCGCCACCACGCCCCAGGTACGCGACAGGCCGACTTTCTCGAGGCGGTCCACCACCGGGTCGAACAGATAGGCCAACAGCAACGCCACCAGGAAAGGCGTGAGGATCGAATGCAGCAGGAACACAAACACGCACAGCAGGACAATCCCGCCAAGCCACACCCAACGACGCGCATCCGCCATAAACCACTCCATCTATATAAAGAAGAAAACCGCTACCAACGAAAACGCAGTTGTGCCTGAGGCTCAGGTGCAACCGCCGGCTGCGTACCTTCGACCGTCGGCGACTGAACCGGTGCCTCATCCGCCGGCACCTCCTGCAACCGGGCCAGGCTCAGTTGACTGCGCAACTGATCGGCGCTGCCGCTGACGCGGTACACGATACGATTGCCATCGACCCGCTGCGGCTGACCACCGAAGGGCTCAAGCAAATGCCCCAATGCCGCATAACGCTCGAGGGTCATGCCCTGCACTTCCAGCAATTGCTCGGTACTCACACCCGGTTTCACCGCAAAGCGCGGTGCGAGTTTCTGGCTGACCGCCAACATCACCGCATCGGCCACGGCGCCGGTGTCGGCCCCTTGAGCGGTGCCCTGCTCACTCTTGTCGCCCAGCCACAGACGCCATTTGGCCTGCCACTGGCTGCCTTCCTGGCGCGCATGCACTGCCAGCAGCGCGTCGGCGCCATAACGTTCGGAGGCCGCGCGCAGCGGGGTGGCATCCGGGCTTTCCAGATTGGGGCCGGTGGCGACCACCTGTTCGTCCAGATCCCCCAGTGGCAGCCGCAGCGGCAAGCCACGGTGCTGGGCTGCACGGCGCAACGCCTGGGCCACAGCCTGGCCGTCGCCCACCAGGCTGCTGCCTTCGGTGGAGTCGTTCAGCCACCAGCCGAGGATCGATGGCCGATTGGTGCCCCAGATCGACAGACCGGCTTCACGCAAGACGCGATCGGTACTGACCGGATCGAAATCCACTTGCAGGCTCTCGGGCGGGCCGGCGTCGTAGCCGTATTGGCTGATGATCTGTTGCGGGTCCTTGCGCACCGCCGCCAGGCCCGGGCCATCGGCAGCCTTGGCGTCGCCGGTCAGGCGAATCACCAGCGTCTGCACGGCACGCTGGGTGGCCTGGTCGCGCTCCTGGGGCGACTGGCTGCTGACAGGCTCGAGGACTTGGTAGAGGCCATTGAGGGTTTCGGCATGACTCGCCAGGCTGACCAACGACAAGCAGCCTACAAAGAAGAATTTACACAGACGCATGAAAGATTCCCGAACGACAAATTTAGCGGCTGGAACAGACCGCGTGATCTCGGCTTGCCAAGGCTGTGACCACAGCAATCGACAAAACATTCACTGGGGCCTGGCAGTTTGAGTACTGTCACAACGATAGCGGGTTAAAGGCTATACCTTAATACGCAAGCCAGCAGAGCCGATTAGCATTTTTTTAACCGGCTTTTTTAACCGATATGGCCCTGCCCGTCGGCCCGAGGATGGCCGCTGCCCCTCAAGCCTGATAAAATCGCGCGCCTTCGCAGACCGTCAACGGCTGGGCCTTTTACCAAGAGCGCCTGCCCGCCCGGTCGTTACCCAGAAATTCCCCCTAAAGGCCTGGATCATGAGCAAGCAACCCTCCCTGAGCTACAAGGACGCCGGTGTAGACATCGACGCCGGTGAAGCATTGGTCGAACGCATCAAGAGCGTCGCCAAGCGCACTGCGCGCCCCGAAGTCATGGGCGGCCTGGGCGGTTTTGGCGCCCTCTGCGAAATCCCGGCCGGCTACAAGCAGCCCGTGCTGGTCTCCGGCACCGACGGTGTGGGCACCAAGCTGCGCCTGGCACTGAACCTGAACAAACACGACAGCATCGGCATCGATCTGGTCGCCATGTGCGTCAACGACCTGGTGGTGTGCGGCGCCGAGCCGCTGTTCTTCCTCGACTACTACGCCACCGGCAAGCTGAACGTGGACACCGCTGCACAAGTGGTGACCGGTATCGGCGCGGGCTGCGAACTGTCGGGTTGCTCCCTGGTCGGCGGCGAAACCGCTGAAATGCCAGGCATGTACGAAGGCGAAGACTACGACCTGGCCGGTTTCTGCGTCGGCGTGGTGGAAAAGGCCGAGATCATCGACGGCTCCAAGGTTGCCACCGGCGACGCCCTGCTCGCCCTGCCATCGTCCGGCCCGCACTCCAACGGCTACTCGCTGATCCGCAAGATCATCGAAGTGTCCGGTGCCGACATCGAAAACACCCAGCTCGACGGCAAGCCGCTGACCGATCTGCTGATGGCCCCGACCCGCATCTACGTCAAGCCGCTGCTCAAGCTGATCAAGGACACCGGCGCCGTCAAAGCCATGGCCCACATCACCGGTGGCGGCCTGCTGGACAACATCCCGCGCGTCCTGCCAAAAGGCGCCCAGGCCATCGTCGACGTGGCCAGCTGGCAGCGTCCTGCGGTCTTCGACTGGCTGCAGGAAAAAGGCAACGTCAACGAAACCGAGATGCACCGCGTGCTGAACTGCGGCGTGGGCATGGTCATCTGCGTGGCTCAAGAGCACGTTGAAACCGCGCTGAACGTGCTGCGCGAAGCTGGCGAGCAACCTTGGGTCATCGGTGAAATCGCCGCTGCCGCCGAAGGCGCTGCCCAGGTTGAACTGAAGAACCTCAAGGCTCACTGATGCCGCAGACCTGTGATGTCGTGGTGCTGTTGTCCGGCACCGGCAGTAACTTACAGGCCCTGATCGACAGCACGCGTACCGGCGACAGCCCGGTACGCATCGCTGCGGTGATCTCCAACCGCAGCGACGCCTACGGCCTGCAACGCGCCAGGGACGCGGGTATCGATACCCGCTCGCTGGATCACAAAGCCTTCGATGGCCGTGAAGCCTTCGATGCCGCCCTGATCGAACTGATCGACGCCTTCAACCCCAAACTCGTGGTCCTGGCCGGTTTCATGCGCATCCTCAGCGCTGATTTCGTACGCCACTATGAGGGGCGCCTGCTGAATATCCATCCGTCCCTGCTGCCCAAGTACAAAGGCATGCACACGCACCAGCGTGCGCTCGATGCCGGCGACAGCGAGCACGGCTGCAGCGTGCACTTTGTCACCGAGGAACTCGATGGCGGGCCTCTGGTCGTACAGGCAGTGGTTCCGGTAGAGTCTGACGACTCGGCGCAGACGCTTGCGCATCGGGTGCATGCCCAGGAACACAGGATTTACCCGCTGGCTGTTCGCTGGTTTGCCGAAGGACGGTTGATTCTTGGTGATCAGGGTGCATTATTGGACGGTCAGTTACTTGCGGCCAGCGGCCACTTGATTCGAACCTAGGAGATTTTATGCGTCGCGCCCTGCTCTTCGCTTTCGCTCTGCTTGCCTTGCCTGCCGTGCAGGCAGCAGACCTTCACCCCTTCTCCGCCAGCTACACCGCCGACTGGAAACAGTTGCCCATGAGTGGTTCGGCTGAACGCAGCCTGACCAAGAATGGCGACGGCACCTGGACCTTGAACTTCAAGGCTTCCATGATGATCGCCAGCCTCACCGAAACCAGCCAGATCCTGTTCGACAAGGACACCCTGCAACCGAAGAGCTACAGCTTCGAGCGCGGCGGCCTGGGCAAGGCAAAGAAGATCAACCTGGATTTCGACCAGGGCGCCAAGAAAGTCACCGGCTTTGAAAACAAGGATCCGGTCAACGTTACCCTGGAAAGTGGCATGCTCGACAAGTCCACCTACCAGCTTGCCCTGCAACGCGATGTGGCTGCCGGCAAGAAAAGCATGAGCTACCGCGTGGTCGAAGGCACTGACGTCGACACCTACGACTTTCGCGTGATCGGCGCGGAAAAGGTGCAGACCAAGGTCGGCTCCATCGACGCGATCAAGGTCGAGCGCGTGCGTGACCCTTCGCAGAGCAAGCGCATCACTCAGATGTGGTTTGCCAAGGACCAGGGCGGCATCCTGGTTGCCCTGCGTCAGGTCGAGACCGACGGCAAGGAATACAACATCATGCTGCAAGACGGCACCGTTGACGGCAAAGCGGTCAAAGGCAGCTGATGGGCGGGTGAATCAAAAAAAGAGCCTCGCGGAATGCGGGGCTTTTTTTTGCCTGGAGATTGTGTGTTTAAGCCGCTGACGCCATCGCAGGCAAGCCAGCTCCCACAGTTGGAATGCATTTCAAATGTG
>NZ_JBSVWB010000097.1:0-8072 GCF_054071795.1 Pseudomonas sp. SDO5271_S396 | reverse complement strand
CGGTGGGTCAGCCAGTGGAGATGTGGCTGAAAAACCGCCATCGCAGGCAAGCCAGCTCCCACAGGGTTCTTCAGTGTTTGTGGGATTTGGCTTGGCTTTACGTCTTGCAAAGAACCAAACCACCCTCCGTCGGTCAATGTGACCAGCACCACATCGGCCCCGCACGGGCTGATATATAGTTCATCCCTCGGCCCCCATCACTACGAGTGCCTCATGCTTAACAAAGGACTGTTCCTGGCTTGCGCGCTGGCCCTGCTGAGCGCCTGCGATTCTTCCGATAAACCGGCTGCGCCCGCCGCTCCCCCAGCGGCAGCGGTAACGCCCCAGCCGGCGAAGGCGGCGGTGGATGTGGCGGCGCTGAAGCAGCGTTATGCCGGGCGTGAGCTGAATGTGGTGGATGTGTCCGAGGTGCAGCTTGACGGCGCCAGCACCTTGTCGGTGAGTTTTTCCATTCCGCTGGACCCCGACCAGAAGTTCGCCGACAAGCTGCACCTGGTGGACAGCAAATCCGGCAAGGTCGATGGCGCCTGGGAAATCTCCGATAACCTGATGGAGCTGCGCCTGCGCCACCTGGAGCCGCAGCGCAAGCTGGTGCTGACGGTGGACGCCGGTGTTAAGGCGATCAACGACAACAAACTCGCCGCCGAATACAGCGCCCGCTTGGAAACCCGTGACCTGCAAGCCACCGTCGGCTTCGCCAGCCGTGGCACCTTGCTGCCGACCCGCCTGGCCGAAGGCCTGCCGGTGATCGCGCTGAACGTCGACAAGATCGACGTCGAATTCTTCCGCATCAAGCCCGAATCCCTGCCGTCGTTCCTCGCGCAGTGGGGGCGCAACACCAGCCTGCAAAGTTACGAGTCCCGGGAGCTGCTGCCCCTGGCCGACCTGGTCTATGGCGGTCGTTTCGACCTGAACCCGGCGCGCAACACCCGCGAAACCCTGCTGCTGCCGATTGCCGGCCTCAAGCAATTGCAGCAGCCGGGGGTTTACCTGGCGGTGATGCGCGCTTCCGGCACCTACAACTATTCCCAGCCGGCCACCCTGTTTACCCTGAGTGACATCGGCCTGTCGGTGCACCGTTACGCCAATCGCCTGGACGTGTTTACCCAGGCATTGGAAGGCGGCAAGGCGCTGGATGGCGTCGACCTCGAAGTGCTCGACGCCGAGGGCCGCGTGCTGGGTCAGGGCAAGACCGAAAAAGGCGGTCACGCCGAATTGCCGCTGCCGAAAAAAGCCCAGGTGTTGCTGGCCAGGCAGGGTGAGCAGACCAGCCTGCTGCGCCTCGACAGCGCGGCGCTGGACCTGGCCGAATTCGACATCGGCGGGCAACCTTCGCACCCGTTGCAATTCTTTGTGTTCGGCCCACGTGACCTGTATCGCCCGGGTGAAACCGTGCTGCTCAACGCGCTGCTGCGGGACAAGGACGGCCATGCGGTCAAACCGCAACCGGTGAGCGTCGAAGTGCGCCGCCCGGATGAACAGGTGAGTCGCAAGTTCGTGTGGGACGCGGATGCCTCCGGCCTCTATCAATATCAGCTGCAACTGGCCGGCGAAGCCCCGACCGGGCGCTGGCAACTGGTGTTCGACCTGGGTGACGGCAAGCCGCAGCTGTACGAATTTCTCGTCGAAGACTTCCTGCCCGAGCGCCTGGCGCTGGAACTCAAGGGCAGTGACACGCCCTTGAGCCCGGCGGACAACCCGGTCATCCAGGTCGACGGTCGCTATCTCTACGGCGCGCCGGCGTCGGGCAATCGGGTCAGCGGGCAATTTTATGTGCGCCCGTTGCGCGAGGCGGTCAAGGCGCTGCCGGGTTATCAGTTCGGCTCCGTCACCGAAGAAGAACTGAGCCAGGATTTCGAACTGGATGAAAGTGTGCTCGACGCCAAGGGCCAGGAAGCCCTGACCCTGGAAAGCCGCTGGGCGGACGCCAAGTCGCCGCTGCAACTGATCGTGCAAGCCAGCCTGCAAGAGTCGGGCGGGCGTCCGATCACCCGGCGCCTGGTGCAGCCGATCTGGCCGGCTGAGCAACTGCCGGGCCTGCGCGGACTGTTTGACGGCAAGGAAACCAACGGCGATGGCCCGGCGGAATTCGAAGTACTGCTGGCCAACCAGGCCGGGCAGAAACTGGCCGCACCGAATCTCAAAGTACGCCTGGTGCGCGAGCGCCGCGACTATTACTGGAACTACTCCGAGAGCGATGGCTGGAGCTACCACTTCAACGAGAAATTCCTCAACCTCGATGAGCAGACCCTGAACATCAAGGCCGGTGACACCGCCAAGGTCAGCTTCCAGGTGGAGTGGGGCCCGTATCGCGTCGAAGTGGAAGACCCGCAGACCGGACTGGTCAGCAGCTTGCGTTTCTGGGCCGGCTACCAGGCCCAGGACAACACCGAAGGCGGCGCGGTGCGGCCTGACCAGGTCAAGCTGGCGCTGGATAAACCGGCGTATGGCGACGGTGACACCGCCAACGTCACGGTCACGCCGCCGGCGGCTGGCAAAGGTTACTTGCTGGTGGAGTCGGCCGAAGGCCCGTTGTGGTGGCAGGAAATCGACGTACCCGCCGAGGGCAAAAGTTTTGCGGTGAAACTGGATCCGAAATGGTCGCGCCATGACCTGTATGTAAGCGCCCTGGTGATTCGCCCTGGCGAGCGCAAGGCCAATATCACTCCCAAGCGTGCGGTGGGCCTGTTGCACCTGCCGCTGGACCGCACCCAGCGCAAACTCGGCGTGACCCTGACCGCGCCGGAAAAAATGCGGCCCAAACAACCATTGACGGTCAAAGTCGCGGCCAGGAATGTCGACGGCAGCGTGCCCAAGCAAGTGCATGTGCTGGTGGCGGCGGTGGACGTAGGCATCCTCAATATCACCGAGTACCCGACGCCCGATCCGTACGCCAGCCTGTTCGGGCGTAAGGCCTACGGCGTGGACCAGTTCGACATCTACGGTCAGTTGATCGAAGCCGGTCAGGGACGCCTGGCCAGCCTGGCCTTCGGTGGTGACGCGGCGCTGGCCAAGGGTGGCAAACGCCCGGACACCAGCGTGACCATCGTCGCCCTGCAAAGCGCGCCGGTGACCTTGAACGATCAAGGCGAAGGTGAAGTCAGCGTCAATATTCCCGACTTCAATGGCGAACTGCGCCTGATGGCCCAGGCCTGGAGCGATGACCGTTACGGCATGGCCGAAGCCAAGACGGTGATCGCCGCACCGCTGATCGCCGAACTGTCGGCGCCGCGTTTCCTGGCGGGTGGCGACCAGACCACCCTGGCGCTGGACCTGTCCAACCTGTCGGGCCAGGCGCAGAAACTGGAGGTTCAGCTCACCGCCGAGGGCCAGTTGGAACTGGTCAACGGCGCCGCCCAGAGCGTCGAGCTGAAACAGGGCCAGCGCACCACCTTGCGTATCCCGGTGAAAGCCTGGGGTGGCTTGGGGCAGGGCAAGGTCAAGGTGACGGTCAACGGGTTGAACCTGCCGGGTGAGAACCTGCCGCCGTTCAGCCGTGAATGGACCCTGGGCGTGCGTCCGGCGTACCCAGCGTTGCTCAAGCATTACCGCGCTGTGCTCAAGGACCAGCCGTGGAGCCTGCCGTCGGGCACCCTGGATCAATTCGATGCTTCGGGGCGCCAGGCGCTGTTGAGCCTGTCGAGCCGGCCACCGCTGAACCTCGGCGCGCAGATCACTGCGCTCAAGGCGTACCCCTACGGCTGTCTGGAGCAGACCGCCAGCGGCCTGTACCCGTCGCTGTATGCCGATGATGCGTTGCTCAAGCGCCTGGGCGTCAAGGGCGAGTCGGACGCCGAGCGCAAGCGCAAGATCGAGCTGGGCATCGAGCGCCTGCTGGGCATGCAGCGCTACAACGGCAGTTTTGGTTTGTGGGGCGCCGATGGCGAGGAAGAGTACTGGCTGACAGCCTATGTCACCGACTTCCTGTTGCGCGCTCGCGACCAAGGCTACGCGGTCCCGGCCGAGGCCTTGAAAAAAGCCAGTGAACGCCTGCTGCGCTATGTGCAGGAACGCAACCTGATCGAGGTGGATTACAGCGACAACGCCGAACACACCCGTTTTGCCGTGCAGGCCTACGCCGGCATGGTGCTTGCGCGCAGTCAGCAGGCACCGTTGGGCGCGCTGCGCAGTATCTTCGAGCGGCGCAGCGACGCCCGTTCAGGGTTGCCATTGGTGCAGTTGGCCATCGCGTTGCAGAAGATGGGCGACCAGCCGCGCGCGGATCAAGCCTTGCTCGCCGGCCTCGCCGCGCAGCGCAGTGCCAAGGACTGGCTGGCTGACTACGGCAGCCCGTTGCGGGATCAGGCGATGATCCAGGCGTTGCTGGAAGAAAACGACCTGGCCAAGGGCAAGCGTGAAGAGCGTCTGTTCACCTTGTCGGACCAGTTGGCGGCCAGCCCGTACCTGTCGACTCAGGAGCGCAACGCGTTGTTCCTCGCCGGGCGTCTGGGGTTTGCCAAGCCGGACTCGAACTGGCAGGTATCGCTCACCGGCAGTGGCGGTGTGCAGGAACTCAATAGCCAGCAATCGACGCTGGAACTGGAGGGCCCGCTCCTCTCCAGTAACCTGAGCCTGAGCAATCAGGGCGATGCGCCGGTGTATCAGCAACTGACGATTTCGGGGTATCCACAGGTGCCGCCGGCACCGGGTGGCGATAACCTGAGCATTCGTCGCGAATACCTGGGCATGAATGGCCAGCCGCTGAACCTGCACAACCTCAACAGCGGCGACCTGGTGCTGGTGCACCTGGCGGTCAGCGCCAAACAGCGCGTGCCGGATGCCCTGGTGGTGGATCTACTGCCTGCGGGCCTGGAGCTGGAAAATCAGAACCTGGCGCAAAGCGCCGCCAGCCTGGAAAACGCCAGCAGCCAGGTGAAGGAATGGCGTGAGTCGATGCAGAACGCGTCCCTCAAGCATCAGGAGTTCCGCGATGATCGTTACGTGTCGGCACTGAACCTGGACGGCTCGGGCACCACGCACCTGCTGTACCTGGCGCGGGCCGTGACGCCGGGCACTTACCGCGTGCCGCCGCCGCAGGTGGAGTCGATGTACCGGCCGAACTGGCAGGCGGTGGGCGAGACCCCGGCGGACCTGGTGATCAAAGGGCGATGAAGATATCTATTGACCGATCGCTCCCACGCTCTGCGTGGGAACGCATCCTGTGACGCTCCGCGTCACGACTTTAACGGCGGACGCGGAGCGTCCAGGGCGGTATTCCCACGCGGAGCGTGGGAACAATCACTGCGGTGTCTTTTGGCTTAGTGTACGACCCAACTCAGCAACCACAATCCCAGCATCAGCCAGATGATGCCCATGATGATCGACGCTCGCATGAAGGCGCGTACCGCCGAGTACAGCAGCATCAGGCCGATGATCAGGGTAACGATGCTGATGATGGACGTGTCCATGCCCAGGGTGCGGGACAGGCCTTCGATAAAGTTGCCGCCGGCATGGGTCAAGGCGCCGAACAACCCGCTCAGCCCGTCGACGATAAAGCGGATGATGGAGCCGAGCGCCTGGCCCAACCATTCGAAGAAGCTTTCTACCTGCATGTGTGTGTCCTGATGAGAAGGTGGGCGTATCTGTGCCTTTGGTTGTTATTGCCGCAGGCTAGTTCCCTACCAGCATAGAGTTAAACATGGGTTTCTTTATTTACGGATGTACTCGGTCAAATGTGGGAGCAAGCCTGCTCCTACACATAGTGCGCTGGGCCTTGGGCATTGTGGTGTTGATCATTGCCGTGCTGTGGCTGGCGGATCGCATCTGGCCCTTGCCCCTGCCCAAGGACGACCTGGCGCGGGTGGTGCTGGCCGAGGATGGCACGCCGTTGTGGCGGTTTGCCGATGCCAATGGCGTGTGGCGTTACCCGGT
Organism: Pseudomonas sp. SDO5271_S396; assembly: GCF_054071795.1. Lineage (NCBI taxonomy): Bacteria > Pseudomonadati > Pseudomonadota > Gammaproteobacteria > Pseudomonadales > Pseudomonadaceae > Pseudomonas > Pseudomonas sp. SDO5271_S396. Next base: position 2,201 of record NZ_JBSVWB010000097.1, on the reverse strand, counting down.
GCAGACCACCGAGGTGTCACCGTATTACCTTGACGCGTTGCTCACCTATGAAGACCGGTGGTTCTACCAGCACCCCGGCGTGAACCCGCTGGCGTTGGCGCGGGCGACCTGGCAGAACCTCACAGGCGCCCGCGTGGTGTCGGGCGGCAGCACCCTGTCGATGCAAGTGGCGCGCTTGCTCGACCCCCACTCGCGCACCTTTCACGGCAAGTTGCGCCAGTTGTGGCGCACGGCGCAGCTGGAATGGCACCTGTCCAAAGAAGAGATTCTCAGCCTCTACCTGAACCGTGCACCGTTCGGCGGAACGTTGCAGGGGGTGGCGGCGGCCAGTTGGGCGTACCTGGGCAAATCTCCGGCCCAACTGACCCACGCCGAAGCCGCCTTGCTCGCCGTGCTGCCCCAGGCCCCCAGCCGCCTGCGTCCGGACCGCCACCCCCAACGCGCGCAGGAAGCCCGCGATAAAGTGCTGCGGCGTCTCGCCGAGTTCCAGGTGTGGCCACAAGCGGCGGTCGATGAAGCCCTGGAAGAGCCACTGTTGCTTGCCCCACGGCTGGAGCCCAGCCTGGCGCCGCTGCTCGCCCGCCGCCTGAACCGCCCGGACAGCCCGCCCTTGATCCGCACCACGCTGGACGCCAACCTGCAACGCCGCCTCGAAGACTTGCTGCTGGGCTGGCGCGCGCGTCTGCCGGAACACACGTCCGCCGCGATCCTGGTGGTGGAAGAAGAAACCATGGCGGTGCGCGCCTACCTGGGCTCGGTGGATATCAACGACGCCAGGCGCTTCGGGCATGTGGACATGATCAGCGCGCTGCGCTCGCCGGGCTCCACCTTGAAACCGTTTCTGTACGGCATGGCCCTGGACGAGGGGCTGATCCATTCCGAATCCCTGCTCCAGGACGTGCCGCGACGCTACGGCGATTACCGGCCTGGCAATTTCTCCATGGGCTTTACCGGCGCGGTGCCGGCGAGTACGGCGTTGTCCAGCTCGCTCAACCTGCCGGCGGTGCAATTGCTGGAGGCCTACGGGCCGAAGCGGTTCGCGGCGCAGATGCGCATCGGCGGTGTGCCTTTGGCGTTGCCGGCGTTGGCCGAGCCGAACCTGGCGCTGATCCTCGGTGGGGCCGGGAGTCGGTTGGAAGACCTGGTGAGTGGCTACAGCGCCTTTGCCCGCGATGGCAAGAGCGCGACGCTTAGGTTGCAGCCGGACGACGCGCTCAGGGAGCGCCCCATGCTTTCACCGGGCGCAGCCTGGATTGTGCGGCGCATCCTCAGTGGCCAGGCGCGGCCCGACCGTGACCCGCGTGCCGAACTGGTGCAACGCCCGGTACTGGCCTGGAAGACCGGCACCAGCTACGGCTTTCGTGATGCCTGGGCGATCGGCGTGGGGCCGCGCTACCTGATCGGCGTGTGGATCGGTCGCCCGGACGGCACGCCGGTACCGGGCCAGTTCGGCCTGGCGTCGGCGGCGCCGTTGATGTTGCAGGTGCACGACGTATTGACCAATCGCGACAGCCAGCGCGGCATCAGCGCACCGGTCAAGCCGGTGCCGGCCAACGTCGGCGTGGCCGCTATCTGTTGGCCGCTGGGCCAGCCCATGAGCCGCAGCGACCCCAACTGCCGCCGCCAACGCTTTGCCTGGACCCTGGACAATACCACTCCGCCGACCTTGCAGGCGTTGGATCAACCGCTGAGCGTGGGTTTGATGGAAAACCTGTGGGTTAACGCCAAGGGCTTGCGAGTAGATGCTCATTGCCCGGGTGCAGAGCCCCGCAACATTGCCCTGTGGCCAGCGCCGCTGGAGCCGTGGCTGCCACGGATCGAACGCCGCGAAGCACGCATCCCGGCCGCGGACCCGGATTGCCCGCCGCCAGCACTGGCCGCGTCGTCGCCCTTGTCGATTGTCGGCGTGCGCGAAGGCGATCAACTGCGCCTGCCTGCCACGAGCCAGCAGGCGTTGCACCTGAAGCTATCCGCCCTGGGCGGCAGTGGCCGGCGCTGGTGGTTCCTCAATGGCGCACCGTTGGGGGACAGTGCGAATCAGGGCTTTATCAATGCCAGTTTTGAAAGGTTGGGGCGGTATCAGTTGAGTGTGTTGGATGAGGCTGGGCAGACGGCCAGGCTTGAGTTCAGCGTCGTTGATTGAATCGCCTTCGCGGGCAAGCCCGCTCCCACATTTGGATTTGTGAATACCTTCAAGTGTG
>NZ_JBSVWB010000096.1:0-8117 GCF_054071795.1 Pseudomonas sp. SDO5271_S396 | reverse complement strand
CGTTTTTCCCGCCACTGCCAATCCCTTGTGGGAGTTGTCGAGCCCCGGCGAGGCTACGAAAGCGGGGGGTCAGGCAGCCTCTCTATTGGAAGTGCCGCCGTCTTCGCAGCGATGCGGCGACCCGACAAGCCAGCTCCCCCATAAAGCCCTGATGCGTCTAACGCACCACAATCACCCGCCCCAACAGGCTGTGCTGTTCAAACCCCAGCACCGCCTGCAACGCATTCAACACCGCCTGCGGGTCTTTGCTCGGAAAGCTGCCACTGACGCGCCGGGCGCCCATCTCGTCGTTGAGCAACAGGATGCGCCCCGGGTAGTAGCGCCCCAGGTCCTTGACCACATCGGCCAGCGGCGCCTTGTAATAATTGAGCCAGCCATCACGCCAGGCCAGGCGCGATTCGCTGTCCACGGCCTGCACAGCGTCGGCAACGCCCTCGGCATAGGCCACTTGCTGGCCAGCGGTCAGAATTTGCTGTGTGCCCTGCCGGGACGGTGTTACGCCGACCCGGCCGGACAACACGGTCACCTGAGCGCCGGCCGGCTGCAGGCGCACTTCGAATTGCGTGCCCAATACCCGCGCTTCGCCGCTGCCCGCTTCCACCACAAAGGATTGGCCGGTGTGGGTCACGCTGAAAAAGCCGGCGCCGCGCCGCAATTGGATATGCCGTTCGCCATGGCTGAAGTCCACGGCAATGGCACTGTCGGCGTCGAGGGTCACTTGGGATTGGTCGGCCAGCGTGACGGTTTTGATTTCGCCCGGCGCCGTCACATAGTCCGCGCCGATGTGATCGACCCAGCGCGACGGCTGCCAGCCGGCGCCCATGGACACCATCAACAGCAGGCAGGCCGCCATCGCCAAAGCGCCGGACCAACGTATCGCCCGCGAGCGCCTTGAGGTGTTCATCGCATTGAGGTAGCCCTGCAACGCCAAGGCCTCCTCGCCTGCCAGCTTGCGCGCCGGCTCTTCACTCAGTTCCCATGCCACCTGCGCCTGGGAGTACGCCTCGACATGCGCGGGGTCGGCGCGCAGCCACTGGCTGAACGTGGCCTGATCACCGCTGCTGGGTTGATCGTGCAGCAGGCTCAACCAGGCCAGTGCGGCTTGTTCCTGAGCGGGCGTGGGCGTGGTGGTCACGGTGCTTTCCCTGGCGTGCGTGGAGGCGATGGTTCACGAAGGCTGGCTTTGCAGGCTTCGAGGGCACGCATCATATGTTTTTCCACGGCACTTTGGGACAGGCCCATGGCCTTGGCGATTTGCGTGTAAGTGCGGCCGTGAATGCGGTTGAGCAGAAAGATATGCCGGGTGCGCTCCGGCAGGCTACGAAGGGCGGCTTCCACGTGACGCAGATCATTACCGGCTTCGAGGGCAGCCTGAGGCTCGCAACCCTGGTGGTCATGCTGTTCCGGCAGCCAGCCTTCACTGCTGCGCACGCGGGCGCCTTCGCTGCGCAGATGGTCGATGGCGATATTGCCGGCACACCGCAGCAGGTACGTGCTGAGTTCCTCGACCTGCACCAGCGGCCGGCGCCAGAAGCGCAGGAACAGGTCCTGCACCAGGTCGGCCGCGGTCGCACGGCAGCCGACGCGGCGGCTGACCAGGGCTTCCATCTGCGAACGCTGGGACAAAAACACCTGCAGAAAATGCGCACGCCCACCTGCCGCATCGGCGTGCTGGCTGTCCTGGGACTCGGGTGGAGTGCTGATCATCATGCAGGGCTCAGAGTATGGCGAATGCCGCAACGGGGCTGGCCAGCAGACCGAAGCCCGCCAGGATCAAGGCCAGCCTTGGCCGATAGGGCAACAACAGCACCAGCAACAAGGCGCTGAGCATTAACACCGCACACCACTCCACCAGGCCTTGGGCCCAACCGGCAGCTTCCACTGCCGGCCAGATCGAAACACTCAACAGGCCCGCACCGACAGTGCGCAACACCAGACGCCGGCGCGCCGACAATTTGCGGCGCAACAGCTCACCGTGATGGCGATCGGTGGCCAGGCACAAAGCAGTGAACCCGGCGTAGCACATCAACAAGGCGACGAGCATTCAGTGGGCCTCGCGCTTGAGGGTCAACGGACGTGCGCGCTCGGCCTTGGGTAGGGGCGCCGTGCGCTGCAGCATCTTCCAGGCGGCCCAGGTGAGGAATACGCCGCTGCCCAGGCACGTGAGGTCAAAGGCGGCCATGGCCCAGTCGCCGGAGGCGAGTGAAACGCCCAGGTGATGCGATGTGGTCAGCGCGTTCAACAATGGGATCGCGACAAACATGAGTGCGGCCAGGCTCAGTTGCTCGACCCATCCCTGGCGCCCCCGGCGCAGCGCGGCGTGCAGCAGGCTCAGGCCCCAGGCGATGAAAAAGGTTTGCACCTCCCAGTCAGAACGCTCGGCAAGACCGATCGGCAGTACACGGTTGGCCCAGAAAAACGCCGCAATCGCGATGAGCAGCCCCGACATGCTGGCCATGTTCAGCACTTCGACCAAACGCAATTCAAACGGCATCACGCCGGTTTTCGCATGCTTGAGTTGGCGCTTGCCCAGCCAGATCACCAGGCCGGTGCCGATCATCGCCGTTCCCGCCAAACCGCAGATAAAGTACAGCCAGCGCAGCAGCGGGCCGGCGAAATGCCCCATGTGCAGGCCATAGAAACTGCCGCCGATCACCGCTGGCAACGACTGTTCGCCACTGACCCGCAACAGCTCGCCAGTGGCGCCGTTGAACGAGACGGTGCTGCCAAAATCATGCACCACACGGTCGGAGCCGGCGCGGAACACATTGACCGACGCGTTCACATCCCCCGGGTTGTTCACCGCCAGCCTGCCGACATGGCCGCCTGCCCACTGCGCGCGCGCCTGTTCGTACAGAGGCACCAGCGGCAACAGCTTGGCGGACTGGCCCGACGCCTGGGCGTTGTTGGTGGCGGGAAACACTTCGCTGAAGAAAGCGCGGGTGTCATTGCCATAAGAGGCGAGAATCGGCGCCGGCATGACCAGGCTCATGAAGATCACCAGGCTGCTGTAGGTGATCATCAAATGGAACGGCAGCACCAGCACGCCCACTGCGTTGTGCCCGTCAAGCCAGGAGCGCTGCCCCTTGCGGGGACGGAAGGTGAAGAAGTCCTTGAAGATTTTCTTGTGGGTGATGATGCCGGTGATCAGCGCGACGAACATCACCATCGCCGCGATGGTCGACAGCCAGCGGCCCCACGGATGGGGCATTTGCAACTGGAAATGGAACCGGTAGAAGAACTCGCCGCCCATGCTTTCACGGGCCTGGACCGGCTGGCCGGTGACGGGGTCGAGGACTTTCTGAATGAAGTCTCCGCGTTTGCCGGGGTCAACCTTGTCTTGCCACATCACCGACAGACCAGGGTCGCGGCTGTTTGGCAAGGTGATGAACCAGCGTGCGGCATTGGGCGCCTGCTGTTGCAGATAGGTTTGGGCCGCGCTCAGGCTGCGCGCGTCGTCAAGCGCGTGAGCCTGCACCTCGGGCTGCATCCAATGGCTGATCTCATCCTTGAAATACGCCAGGGTCCCAGTCAGAAAAATCGCAAAAAGCAGCCAGCCAAATACCAACCCGGCCCAGGTGTGCAACCAGGCCATGGCCTGGCGAAATCCCTCTTTCATGAACGCGCCACCCAAAAGCCGACACCCGCTAACGTGGCAAACAACGCACTGGGCAACATCACCCCAAACCAGGCGCGTGCGGCGCTACGGCAGGCGAAACACCAGAGCACCGCCAGCAGATAGAACACGAATGAACTCATCATCCCGGTAATCACCGCATCGGCGCGGGAAGTCGGCATCCATAACGCCAGGCAGATACTGGCCAGCGAGGCCATGAGATAACCGCCCACCACCGCGGCCAGCACGCGCGAGGTCACGGCGAGGCGATAGGAGACGGGCAGTGAGGTTTTGCTTTTCATGGGGAGACGCCCTGTTCATCAGAGCGCGATATTAATGATAAATATTCTCATAAGCAAAACAGAACAGATGAATCACCGCACCTGACGGATTGCCGAAGCAAACCTTGCGCCCTACAATGCGAACAATTCTTGTTCTCTAAAGCATGTTCATGCTTGCGGAGTGTTCGCGTTGCAACCGTCCAACCCTGTCGAAGTCCTGTATCACGACCATCACCACTGGCTCACCGGCTGGTTGCGACGCAAGCTCGGCTGCCCGGAAAGTGCCGCCGATCTGGCGCAGGACACCTTCATCCGCGTGCTCACCGCGCGCGAAACGCCGACATTGATCGAACCCCGCGCCTTCCTCACCACTATCGCCAAGCGGGTGTTATTCAACTTCTATCGACGCCAGGACCTGGAACGCGCCTACCTCGACGCACTGGCCCAAATGCCCGAACAGGTGGCGCCGTCGGAAGAAGAGCGCGCGATCATCCTGCAAACGCTGCTGGAGCTGGACCAACTGCTCGACGGCCTGCCCACCCAGGTCAAGCGCGCATTCCTGCTGGCGCAACTCGACGGCCTGACCTACGCCCAGATCGGCGCCGAACTGGGCATCTCGATTGCCACGGTCAAGCGCCACCTGAACAAAGCGGCGATGCGCTGCTATTTCGCCCTATGAACGTTTCCACCCAGGTCGCCGAACAAGCCGTGCACTGGCTGATGGAAATGCAGCAGGGCGCGCTCAACCCGCGTCAGCAGGCCGCCTGGCAACAGTGGCTCAATGCCCACAGCGAGCATCAGCGCGCGTGGGACCACATCCAGCGCGTCAATCAACGCCTGCGCGGCATGCCTGCGCCTTTGGTCCATGCCGCGCTGAACGCACCGCAATCCGACAGTCGTCGTCAAGCGCTCAAGTTGCTGTTGATCCTCGGCGCCGGTTCCGCCGCGGCCTGGAGCCTGCGCCAGCAACATATTCTGCCGCCCTTGACCGCCGACTATCGCAGCCCCATCGGCCAGCGCCGCAAGGTGCAACTGGCTGACGGAAGCCAATTGCAGCTCAACACCGGCAGTGCAGTGGATGTGCATTTCGACGGCCAGCAACGGCTGATTCGCCTGCTCGAAGGCGAGATCATGCTCACCGCCCTGGCCGGCAATGCGCCCTTGCAGGTGCTGACCGGCCAGGGCTTGCTCACCAGCCAGGCCGCACGCCTGAATGTGCGCCAGTTCAACGACCACACCCAGGTAGCGGTATTCAATGGCCACGTCAGTGCCATGCCTAACCACTACAGCGGCTTGCCGTTGACGGTCGACGCTGCGCGCCAGGTCAATTTCACCCGCAAAGGCTGGGACACCCCACGCCCCACCGACGCCAACAGCGGCGCCTGGGCCGACGGCATGCTGGTGGCCGCCCATATGCGCCTGGAAGATTTCCTCGCCGAACTCGGCCGCTACCGCCGTGGCCAGCTCAATTGCGATCCGCAGGTGGCCAATCTGCTGCTGTCCGGCAGCTACCCGCTGGACGACAGCGAGCGCATCCTGGACCTGCTGGAAGTCAGCCTGCCGGTCAAGGTGCGACGGTTTACCCGCTACTGGGTGACGGTGCAGGCGCGCGTCTGAAACTATTTTCAACCACGATGAGCCGTTTTCCAGCCCTCGCGTGACAGAGAAGGAAAGCCCCCCTTGATCCTTCCTTCTCAGGACCGCTCTTTATGCTCCAGCACCCCACCCCTCTCGCCCGTACCCTGCGTCATCTGCTGCTGGGCGCCAGCCTCGGCTTTACGGTATTGCCCCCGCTGATGGCGGCCGAGGCCAAGCCTTACCACATCGCTCCAGCCTCACTGGAGGCCGCGTTGAATCAATTCGGGCGCGAAGCGGGCGTGCTGATTTCCTTTGGTTCCGAGGTCACCGCCGGCTTGCAGAGCCCTGGCCTGAACGGCAATTACAGCGCCGCCGATGGCCTGCAAAAACTGTTGGAAGGTACCGGCCTGCAAGCGCGCGCCGAAGGCGATAACGCTTACAGCCTGCAACCTGCGAACGCGCCGGCGACCCTGGAGCTGAGTACGTCCAGTGTGGTTGGTGACTGGCTGGGCGATGCCGCGCAAACCCATGTGTTCGAACACCCCGGCGCCCGTGACGTGATCCGTCGCGAGGAATTCGAACGCCAGGGCGCCACCCAGGCCCGCGACGTGCTCAACCGCATCCCCGGCGTCAACGCGCCGGACAACAACGGCACCGGCAGCCACGACATGGCACTGAACTTCGGCATACGTGGCCTCAACCCGCGGCTCGCGTCGCGCTCCACCGTATTGATGGACGGCATCCCGGTACCGTTCGCGCCTTACGGCCAGCCGCAGCTGTCATTCGCGCCTATCAGCATGGGCAACATGGACGCCGTGGACGTGGTGCGCGGCGGCGGTGCGGTGCGCTACGGCCCGCAGAACGTCGGCGGCATCGTCAACTTCGTGACCCGCGCCATTCCCGATGCGCCTACGGTCAAAGGCGGTTTGCAGACCGAAACCAGCCCGTCTTCCAGCCACGATGGTTTCAAGACCACCGGCAACCTGCTGGCCGGCGGCACCGCCGACAACGGCCTGGGCGGCGCGCTGCTGTATTCCGGCACCCGTGGTGGCGACTGGCGCGAAAACAGCAATACCCGCATCGACGACCTGATTCTCAAGGGCAAATACCAGCTCGACGACGCCAACAGTTTCAACGCCATGGCGCAGTACTACGAAGGCCAAGCCGATATGCCCGGCGGCTTGAACGTCAAGGACTACAAGGCCGATCCGTATCAGTCCACCCGCCCCTACGACAAATTCTGGGGCCGCCGTACGATGTTCAACGTCGGCTATCGCTACGAGCAGGACCGTCGCGAATTCACCGTCAACAGTTTCTTCACCAAAACCCTGCGCAGCGGCTACCTGGACCAGGGCACGTTCCTCTCGCTGTCTCCGCGTGAGTACTGGGTGCGCGGCCTCGAAACCCGTTTTGCCCAAGGCTTCGACCTCGGCCCCACCAGCCACGAAGTGGGCGTGGGTTACCGTTACATCAACGAAGCGGGCCACGAGCTGCGCTATCGCACGCCCATCAGCGCCAACCAGCAGATCCCCAACACCAGCAGCCGCAACGACCGTGACACGCGGGGCGGCACCGAAGCGAATGCATTCTTCGTCGACGACCGCATCGATATCGGCAAATGGACGATCACCCCGGGCATTCGCTACGAGATGATCGAGTCCCAGCAGACCAACAACCTGAGCAACGTCAAATACAAGGGCGACTACAACACCGCGTTGCCGGCGTTGAACGTGCTCTACCATCTGACCGACGACTGGAACCTCTACGCCAACACCGAAGGCTCCTTCGGCAGCGTGCAGTACAGCCAGATGCCCAACCGCGTGACCAGTGGCGAAGTGAAACCGGAAAAGGCCCGCACCTGGGAACTCGGCACCCGCTACGACAATGGCACCCTGCGTGGGGAAATCGGCGCGTTCCTGATCAACTTCGACAACCAGTACGACAGCAACCAGACCAACGACTCGGTGATCGCCCGCGGTGAAACACGCCATCAAGGTATCGAATCGAGCATCAACTATGCCCTGGACGGTTTAAGCCCTGCACTGGCCGGTTTCGATGTGTACGCCACTTACGCCTACGTCGACGCCACCATCCGCGAAGACGGCCCGAACAAAGGCAACCGCGTGCCCTTCTCGTCCAAGCACAAAGGCACCCTGGGCGTGGGCTACACCGAGGGGCGCTGGAAACTCAACCTGGACAGCAGCTACCAGAGCAGCCAATTCGCCGACAACGCCAACACCCAGATGGAAAGCGCCGACGGCAGTACCGGACGCATCCCCGGCTACATGCTGTTCAGCAGCCGCGCGGCGTATGACTTCGGCCCGCAGCTGTCGGATTTGAATGTGGCGGTCGGTGTGAAAAACATCTTCAACAAGCAGTACTACACGCGCTCGTTCGACGATAACAACAAGGGCAAATACGTCGGTGAACCACGCACGGTGTACGTGCAGACATCCATCGCGTTTTGATCACCTGAAACCTTGATTTACCAGCAATGGCGATCCCCTGTGGAAGCAGGCTTGTCGGGTCGCCGCATCGCTGCGAAGACGGCGGCACTGCCGACACAGATGCCGACTGACCCACCGCCTTCGTAGCCTCGCCGGGGCTCGACAACTCCCACAGGGGACTTGCAGCGGTTGGAA
>NZ_JBSVWB010000095.1:0-8292 GCF_054071795.1 Pseudomonas sp. SDO5271_S396 | reverse complement strand
GCCCGCGAAAGCGTCAGCGCAGGCGCCGCTTATTTCGGCCCCATGATCTTCACCAACTTCTCCGGTGATGGCGCCCCTTGTTGCTGCTGCAACCCACCCTTGTCGTCCAGATAGAAAATCGCCGGCGTCGCCGACAGTTCCAGCTCGTCCATCAGCTTCATGTTCGCACCGAGCTTGGCTTCGATGTCTGCCGGAATCTTGGCCAGTGCCTGCAATTTGCTGCCTTTGCCGGCGGCTTCGTGGGTTTCCAGGGCTTTTTGCGGGTCTTTGGCGGCGAACAGGGCGGCGGATTTGCCGGCACTGTCTTCGCGGATGATGCCCACCATGATGTGGCGCAACTGCACCTTGCCGGCCTTCACCCAGGGACGGGCCTGTTCCCAGAACATATTGCAGTAAGGGCAGTTGGGGTCGCTGAACAGGTAGACAATACGCGGGGCGTTCTTGTCGCCGTCCTGGATCCAGCTGCTGTTTTCCATCTTGGCCCAGACTTCCTTGGCCATCGGCGCGTACACCAGTTTTTCCAGGGGGGCGGTGCTCAGGTCATTGCCCTGGGCGTCGTAAAGGTTGCCGGCGATCACGTTTTTGCCATCGGCGGTCAGGTACAGCGCCATGCCACGGTTCTGGTACTGGGCGGCGTAGCCGGTGAGGCCGCTGGGGGCGTCGAATTTGCCGATGATCTTGGCACCCTTGGCTTCGATCTGTTTGATGGGGGCCGGCCAGTCTTCGGCCTGGGCCAGGGTAGCCGCCAGCGTGAGTGGCAGCAAAGTCAGCAGGTGGCGGAGGCGAGGCATGTCGGTTTCCTTTCAATAGCGGTGTCGAAGGGTTCCATGGCGCGGGCCAGGCTGGCTTGGGACAACTCGCCCAAGTGGCTGTTGATCAGGCGCCCGTCGGCGGTATAGAACAGTGTAGTGGGCAGGGCCATGGAGCCCACGGCCTGGCCAAGGCGACCGCCGGCGTCGAACAGCACGTTGTCGAGGGTCAGGCCCTGGGTGGCCAGGAAGGTGCTGACGCTTTGCATGCCTTCGGCCTGGTTGACGAACAGGAAGGTCACGTCCGGGCGTTGATGCTGGGCGCGTTCCAGTACCGGCATTTCGCGGCGGCACGGCGGGCACCAGGTGGCCCACAGGTTGATCACCAGCGGGCCGCCCTTGTAATCGGTCAGGTGCACTTCGTGGCCGTTGGCATCGAGCAGGGTGATTTCCGGCAGGCGCGAGCCTTTGTCGTAGACGTTCAGCGCGAGGCTGGTCATGCCCCAGAACACCAGGCCGGTGATCACCCCGGCACTCAGCGGTCTGCGCAGGGCCGGGCGACGCCAGCCATAGAGCAGGGCGCCGAGTACCAGCGCGATCACGCCGGGCCAGGCGAGGAAGCCGCCGTCACGCAGGTCGACCATCTGCAGCCAGTCGCTGCTGTACTCATCCCAATACATCAGGACAAAGCTGACCCGCGCCGCGAGCATGCCCAGCAGGAACAGGCTGAACAGCACCGATTCGGGGTTTTCACCGCCACGCTTGGCCACGCGCCAGCCCACCAGGGTGGCGAGAATCAGCGCGGTAATCAGCAGCAAGTGATTCAAGGCGATGGCGAAAGTGCCGATGGTCAGGGTCAGCATCAGAGGGCGTCCCGGGTCTGGTTCCAGCGTTGCAGGAAAGCGGCGGCGTCCACTTCGCCAGTGATGCGTTGGGCGCGGCGTTCTTCACCGTCCGGGCCGATCCACACGAAGCTGGGTGGCCCCGGTACCTGGTAGCGGCCCAGCAGTTCGCGGCTGGCGGCGCTGTCGGCGGTCACGTCGAGGCGCAGCAGGCGTACGTCTTTCAGGGCGTCCAGTACGTCGGGTTGGCCGAACACCTGTTTTTCCATGATCTTGCATGACACGCACCAGTCGGCGTAGTAGTCCACCAACACCCACTGGCCCTGGGCCTTGGCGCTGTCGAGCTGGTTTTGCAGCACGGCCGGATCGTTGATGGTCATGAAGGCATCGTGGGCGCTCGGCGCAGCGGCACCGCGCGAACCGCTGTAGACCTTCAACGGTTGCCACAGGTCGTCGCTGCCCCCGGCCGCACCGACCACCAGCACCGTGCCCCACAGGCCCAGCACCAGGGCGCCGGCGCCAAACACCTTGGCGGCCAGGCCGTATTCACGGGCCAGGCTCCAGCCGCAGTAGGCCATCACCAGCGCCAGTGCGCCCCACAGGCCGATCCACAGGCTTGAGTCGACGACCGGACGAATCATCAGCACGGCGGTCCCCAGGAACAGGAAGCCGAACACGCCTTTGAGCACGTTCATCCAGGTACCCGGCTTGGGCAGGAAGCGATTGCCCACGGTGACCAGCAGCAACAGCGGCACGCCGATGCCGATGCCCATGGCGAACAGGATCAGACCGCCATGCAGCGCATTGCCGCTTTGTGCGATGTACAGCAGCGCGCCGGCCAGTGGCGCGGTCATGCACGGGCCCACGAGCAGGCCGGACAGTGCACCGAGAATGCCGGCGCCCACCAGGCTGCCGCCGCTCTGCTGACGGCTGGCGTTGTCCAGGCGGTCCCGCAGGAAGGCGGGCAGTTGCAGTTCGAAGAAACCGAACATGGGCAGGGCGAGGATGACGAAAAGGGCGGCGAAACTGCCGAGGATCCACGGCGTTTGCAGCAGCGCGGCCAGGTTGCCGCCGAGCAGCGCGGCGAGGACGCCCAGCGCCGCATACACCAGTGCCATGCACACCACGTAGCTGCCGGCCAGGGCGAAACCACGCCGTGGGCTGGCGCCGCTGCCCACCACCAGTCCGGCGAGGATCGGCAGCATCGGCAGCGAGCAGGGGGCAAAGGCCAGCAGCAGGCCCAGACCGAAGAACACCAGCAGGCTCCAGCCCAGGCTGCGTTGTTGCAGGCCGCTGGCCAGGGTCTGGTCCTGGGCCTGCGCGGTGGCAGCCACCGCCGGGTTGCCACCCAGGTCCACGGTGATCGACTGCGGCGGGTAGCACAGGCCCGCATCGGCGCAGCCCTGCCAGCCGAGCTTGACCTGACCGGTGACGCCGGCGGGGATCTTCACTTCCAGGCCCTGGCGATACACCTCTTGCTCGCCGAAGAACTCGTCGCTATGCGCCTCGCCCTGGGGCAGCGCGGGTTTCTCCGCCAGGCCGTCGAACTTCAGGCGCTGCTTGTACAGGTAATAACCGTCGGCAATCTGCCAATACAGCTGGGTCTCGCCACTCTCCAGGCGCTCGGAGGTAAAGGTGAACGCCTTGCCCACCGGGAGAAAGTCGGGTTTGCTCGCAAAAGGATCGTTGCCCGGCGCAGCCTGGGCGAATCCCGCGAACAACACCAGCAGAAAGGTAAACAGATGCCGCATGGTCAAGCCTTAGTTCGTTTCAAGTGAGGCACACAATGTGGGGTGCTGATTAACCGATGATTAACCGGCGCTATTCTAGAGTGTAGGGATTATCTGATGTTGCGAAGTTTGGCGGCATAATGCGCGCTTAATCCGCCGCTTTTCTAATCCTCCCATCTTTCATGAAGGGTTCAGCATGCACGTACTGGTCTGTGAAGACGACGAACTGATCGCCAGCGGTATCGTGGCCGGCCTTGGCGCTCAGGGCTTTACCGTCGAGCGCGTGGCTTCGGCCGCTGCGGCGCGGGCGATGCTCAAGGCGGCGACGTTCGACATCATGGTGCTCGACCTCGGCCTGCCCGACGAAGATGGCCTCAAGCTGTTGCAGCAACAGCGCAACCAGGGCCTGGAGATTCCCGTGCTGATCCTCACCGCCCGGGACTCGGTGACCAACCGCGTCGACGGCCTGCAAGCCGGCGCCGACGACTACCTGCTCAAGCCCTTCGACCTGCGCGAACTCGCCGCACGCCTGCAAACCCTGCTGCGCCGGGTGGCCGGGCGCAGCGTCAACCTGATCGAGCATGGTCGACTGACTTACGATCCGAGCAGCCGCGAAACCTTCCTGGGTGGCCAGCCGGTGGACCTGTCACGCCGCGAGCAGGCGCTGTTGCAGGCCCTGCTGCACAACAAGGGCCGGGTGCTGTCCAGCGAACAGCTCAAAGACAGCGTCTACGGCTTCAATGACGAGCTGGAAAGCAACGCCCTGAACGTGCATATCCATCATTTGCGGCGCAAGTTGGGCAACGGCATCGTCGAGACCGTGCGCGGACTGGGTTATCGCCTGGGCCCGGCTGACGGTGGAGAGCAGGTGTCGTGAAAAGCCTGCGCCTGCGGCTGACGTTCAAGCTGGGCGCCGCTTTTGTGCTGATCTGGGCCCTGGCAGCCGCCTGGATGCTCAACGATCTGCGCAACCAGATGATGTTCTCCCTCGACCAGCGCCTGGTGGCGTCGGCGCGCATGGTGGCCGGGCTGACCGAGCAGATGCCGGGCCTGGCCAGCGTGAGCGGTGGGGCGCATTTCAGCGCCGAGCAATTGAACGTGCCGGGTGGCATGGCGTGCCAGGTCAGCTCGTTGCGCGGCGAAATCCTGGCGCGCAGCCACACGACGCCGGATGAAGGCCTGGAATCGCGCCGCAGCGGGTTTCGCGACCAGATGATCGACGGCGTGGGTTGGCGCAGTTTCACCTTGTCCCGGGGCGACTTGCTGATCACCACCGCTGACCGCCAGGTGGAGCGCGAGGCGCTGAACCTGTCGATCCTGTTGGCTGCCTCCGCGCCGGTGGGCGTGGCAATGCTCGGCTGCCTGTGCCTGCTGTGGCTGGGCATCGGCCAGAGCCTGTTGCCGCTCAATCGCATGCGCGACGCGCTGATGCGGCGCAGTGCCGACTCCCTCGAACCCTTGCAGATTCACCCGCTGCCCAGCGAGCTCAAGCCGTTGCTCGACACCCAGAACCAGTTGTTGCAGCGCATCGCCAAGACCATCGAGCGCGAACGCCGCCTGACCGGCGATGCTGCTCACGAACTGCGCAGCCCGCTGACGGCGATCAAGACCCACCTGCAAGTGGCCCGCATGACCGACGGCACTGCGCGTGACCAGTCCCTGGCCCATGCCGAGGAGGGTGCAGACCGTCTGCACCGTACCCTGGAGCAATTACTGCTGTTGGCCCGGGTGGAGGGCAACCTGTCGTTTGACGATGGCATGCACTCCAGTGCAGAACAGGTCGCGCGTCTGGCGATCCAGGATGCCAACGCGGGCGACAACTCGCGCATCGACCTGATCCTGCCGGACACCCTCAGCGACCGCCCGGTGGAAATGCCGGTGGGCCTGGCCATCGCGGCCCTGCGCAACCTGCTGGACAACGCCCTGCGCCATACCCCGGCCGATACCCGTGTGGAACTCAGTGTGCTCACCACCGCCGACAACGTGGTGTTCCGCGTGCGCGACCACGGCAAGCAGATCTCCAGCGAAGACCTGCAATACCTCACCCAGCGCTTCTGGCGCAACGGCAGCAGCGAAGGCTGCGGCCTGGGCCTGGCCATCGTGCAGGCGATCGTGCAGCGCTGCTCCTGTTCACTGAAGTTCGACAGCCAGGCCGATGGCTTGCGGGTTGAATTGGGCATGCCGCTGCGCCGCTGAACCGTTAAGGATCAACCCCCAAATAATTACCGCCCTGCTGAAGTGGCAGCCTTCAGGATGGCGGTAATTTTTTTGCGTTTGAACGGGCTGAACGACTCAGCCTGACTTGAAAAGGACAGCTGCCATGTTGGTCATCGATACCACCTTTCCCTCTCAACACTTCAACGAGCGTAACGGCGAGCCCGTGCGCCAAGTGGTGTTGCACTACACCGCGTTGCCGTTTGTGCCCTCCCTGAATACCCTGACCCGCGATGGGGTCAGCGCCCATTACCTGCTGCCAGATCCCACAGAACCGGGCTATTGCGCCGCCGGTTATGAGGAACTGCGCGCGTTTCGTCTGGTGGATGAAGACAAGCGTGCCTGGCACGCCGGGGTGAGTCATTGGGACGGGCGGGACAACCTCAACAGCCGCTCGATTGGCATCGAGCTGGTCAACCTGGCGCGAGACGAACAGGGGATCTTTACCTTTCCCGATTATGCGCAAGAGCAGGTTACTGTGCTGATTGCGCTGCTGCGCGACATGCTCGGTCGGTATCCGCAGATCGGGCCGACCGACATTCTCGGGCACTCGGACGTGGCGTACTGGCGTAAAAGCGACCCGGGCCCCCGGTTACCCTGGCGACAACTGCATGATGCGGGGGTAGGGGCCTGGTTCGACGAAGCGACCCGAGCGATGTACCAGCGCCGCTTTTGCCTGGGGTTGCCGCCGGAGGTCGAAGTGGAACGGGCGTTTCAGCGTTACGGTTATGCGCCGGCGCGCAACCGCCAAGCCTTCGAGCAGCGCACCCGGGCGTTTCAGATGCATTTTCGGCCCCGGGATTATGGCGGGCATCTGGACGCGCAAACCTGCGCAATTCTGTATGCCTTGAACGACAAGTACCGAGGCCTGTGAGGCTCGGCACATTTTGATCTTCATCCGTCAGTTCGCGACCTCTGCCCCTAAATCCTCGCCTGGCTGGCGCGTTTCTACAGCAGGAACCAGATGAGGGATCGAGTAATGTCCGTCGCTATCAGCCGTATCGAAGACACGTCGCTTCAAGAAACGCTCTACCAGTTCGACGAAACCCCTCTGCTGGCCCGTCAGCGTCAGCAGGAGTCCAACGCCCGCAGTTATCCGCGACGCATCCCGCTGGCGCTCAAGCGCGCCAAGGGGCTTTATGTGGAAGACGTGGAGGGGCGTCGTTTCATCGACTGCCTGGCCGGTGCCGGGACTCTGGCGCTGGGGCATAACCACCCGGTGGTGATCGAGGCCATCCAGCAAGTGCTGGCCGATGAGCTGCCGCTGCATACCCTGGACCTCACCACGCCGGTCAAGGACCAGTTCGTGCAGGACCTGTTCGGCCTGTTGCCGACGGAACTGGCACAGCAGGCGAAGATCCAGTTCTGCGGCCCTACCGGTACCGATGCCGTGGAGGCGGCGCTGAAACTGGTGCGCACCGCCACCGGGCGCAGCACGGTATTGTCGTTTCAGGGCGGTTACCACGGCATGAGCCAGGGCGCCTTGAGCCTGATGGGCAGCCTGGGGCCGAAGAAGCCCTTGGGTGGCCTGCTCGGCAATGGCGTGCAGTTCTTGCCGTACCCCTATGACTATCGCTGCCCGTTCGGCCTGGGCGGCGCCGAAGGCGTACGGGTCAACCTGCATTACCTGGAAAACCTGCTCAACGACCCGGAAGCCGGGGTGTTGCTGCCGGCGGCGGTGATCGTCGAAGTGGTACAGGGCGAGGGCGGTGTGATTCCGGCCGACCTCGACTGGCTGCGCGGCCTGCGGCGTATCACCGAGCAGGCAGGCGTGGCGCTGATCGTCGATGAAATCCAGAGTGGTTTCGGGCGTACGGGCAAAATGTTTGCCTTCGAACATGCCGGGATCATTCCGGATGTGGTGGTGATGTCCAAGGCTATCGGCGGCAGCTTGCCGTTGGCGGTTGTGGTGTACCGCGACTGGCTCGACACCTGGCTGCCAGGCGCCCATGCCGGCACCTTCCGTGGCAACCAGATGGCGATGGCGGCAGGCTCGGCGGTAATGCGCTACCTCAAGGACCACGACCTGGCCGGCCACGCGGCGGCCATGGGCGAGCGCCTGGGCGAACACCTGCGCATCCTGCAGCGCGACTTCCCGCAGCTGGGGGATATTCGCGGTCGCGGGCTGATGCTCGGCGTCGAACTGGTCGACCCCGACGGCGCCCTCGATATCCAGGGCCATCCGCCGGTACATCCCCAGTTGGCGCCATTGGTACAGCGCGAATGCCTCAAGCGTGGCCTGATCCTCGAACTGGGCGGCCGGCACGGCAGCGTGGTGCGCTTCCTGCCACCGCTGGTGATCACCGCCGCTGAAGTCGACCAGGTCGCCGACATCTTCGGTCGGGCCCTGGCCGCCGCTGTGGCCAGCCTCTAATTTTTTGCAGGTTTGGAACGTTTCTACAGATAGCCGTGCTGCGCAGTGCGCGCAGCCAACCCTCTAACCATGGAGAACAGCAATGACCTCAGTATTTGACCGCGACGACATCCTGTTTCAGGTAGTGGTCAACCATGAAGAACAGTATTCCATCTGGCCTGACTACAAGGTCGTGCCGGAAGGCTGGCGCACCGTTGGCAAGAGCGGCATGAAGAAGGAATGCCTGGCCTACATCGAAGAGGTGTGGACCGACATGCGTCCGTTGAGCCTGCGCCAGAAGATGGACGGCGCGGCTGTCGCTTAAGTAGCGCACACCAAATGTGGGAGCTGGCTTGCCTGCGATAGCGGTGGGTCAGCCGGCACATTTGGCACAGATACACCGT
>NZ_JBSVWB010000094.1:0-8582 GCF_054071795.1 Pseudomonas sp. SDO5271_S396 | reverse complement strand
CCCCGATATCGGGAACCACCCTTTCAGATTTCGAGAATTTAGAACTTTACCCGGCGGCATTGGATGCTGGCTTCGATCATCGGCGTGTTAGATATCGCTGTTTTTTTGGGTGAAGCACGGTGCACTGGTCGGAGATGAAGTTAGGCCCCTCGAAAGGCGAACAGCGTCCACGAACGACCGCCATGAACAACAGGGATTCAGGATGAACCAGGCGACAAAGTTTACCGAGCCAGCTCGATGAGAGCGCGGCGTTGGCTAGCAACGCGCTAATGATTGGATTGGACTAATTCTGATGTATGTCAGCTCGGATTCAACACTTCTACCGTGGGAAAGTCAATTTTTGTGTCAAAGACATTGTTGATGTAATTGGTAAACATATATTGAACACTTAAACCGATGATGGACAATATTTCCTCATTGGTGAAACCCGCTTCGCGAATGCGTGTGAGCTCCGCTTCAGCGACGTGCCCGCGAGTAGTGACAACTTGTTTGACAAACTGCCCCGCTGCAGCCATTTTCCGGTCGCTCGCCATACCCCGTCGGGCACGTAACAGGTCACTCGGGTACATTCTTCCGAAATTCATACCTATATAGGTATGTGTCGCCAGGCAATACAGGCATGTATTTACTTCAGACACTGCGAGCGCCACGTGGGCGCGAAGCCTTGCATCGAAGCTGTCGTCCAACGACTTCTGCATTTTGTCTAAGGCCGTGAGCGCGCTGGGTGAAAGTGATGTCAAACGCAGCACGTTCGGTACAAAACCCAATTTTTTGTAAACGGCATCAAACGCAGGACGCACCTCATCCCTTGCGCTGTCTCGTGTCGGAATTATAGTGCGGGTCATGGCTGCACCTCGGCAGGATGTTTAGCAGTATCTTATCGAAAATGAGGTATGACTCTATCGTAGCGACCGCCTTATATGATTGTTCAAGTGCCTAGACTAATGTGTTCGTCGGAAAATCAATATCAGTATCGAACACGTTATTTATGTAATTGGTGAAACTGAACTGTACTACTAGACCTATGACTTCTATAATCTCCGCGTCGGAATACCCCGCTTCCCGTACGCAAGCAATTTCGTCCTCACTTACGTGCCCGCGCATTTCCGCAACTTTTGCAGCGAATTGAATGATGGTCTGAATCTTCGGATTGGTCGACTGCCCTTTTCGTGCAAGCTCGATTTCTTCTGGACTGTCTTTTGCCAGGTTCAGCCCAACAAAGGTATGAGCAGCCACACAGTAAGCGCATCCGTTAACCTCTGATACAATAAGCGCAATTCGCTCACGTGTTTTCAGGTCCAGTACTTTCATTAACGGAGTTTGCATTCCCACCAACGCCGCAAGGGTTTTGGGGCTAATCGCTGTGAGCCGGTACAGGTTCGGAAAAAAACCAAGGCGCTTCCCGATTGCATCCAGCGTTGCGTGGGTCTCTGGCGGGGTGTTTTCCCGGCTCGGGATTTCAACGCGTGACATATTTTTCCACCTGTGAGGACTATGTTGTGATTCGCTTAGTCTAGCGAGTCAAAAAGCCGGTGATAAGCCGGGAATTTCAAGAAGAACCCTTTCAAAAAATGAGAGTCGAAGGCAATTGACGACCGTGACATGCACGACGCACCATAGCGCCCAGGAAATATTAGTCACGCTAAAAATTGACTGTGTAGTTAAAAATGAAAAATGGCCTGCAAAAACACATAATTTCTTGCTCAAAATACATGATCACACAGTAATTTGCACAACTGAAACGGCACCTTTACCTGCGTAAAAGTGACTGGTAGGTTATTGATCAATGCCAAAATGTGTTCCTTTCTGAGAGGATTAACAAAATGGATCGTCTTGAAGCGATGGCCATCTTGGTAGCTACCGTGGAAGCTGGGAGCTTCTCTGCTGCAAGTCGCAAGCTCTCGGTTCCGCTGCCAACAGTCAGCCGAAAACTCGCGGCTTTAGAGGAGCATCTAGGGGTTCGGCTATTGGTGCGTTCTACGCGTAGCTTGACGCTGACTGAAGCTGGATTGACCTACCTCCAGTCTTGTAAGCAGATAATCGATCAAGTGACTGAAGCAGAACGCTCTGTATCTGGCGAATACACGACCCCTAGAGGTGAGTTGGTCGTTACTGCTCCAGTCGTCTTTGGGCGTCTTCATCTCTTGCCAATCATTAATGATTTTTTGGCCTCATTTCCTAAAATTAATATCCGATTGATATTATCTGACAAATCAATGCACCTTGTAGATGATCATATCGATGCGGCTTTACGAGTAGGAAAATTACCAGATAGTAGCATGGTGGCCACCCAAGTTGGTACTGTTTGCCGAGTAGTTTGCGCGAGCCCGGAATACCTGGCCAGTCACGGCAAGCCAACACATCCTAATGACCTCATGGAGCATACATGTGTCAGTTTCGAAGGATTACCCTCTGGTCCCATGTGGAGCTTCACCTCTGCTGCAATGCCGACGGATTTATTAACCATCACGGTAAAACCTCGTCTTTCAGTAAACACTGCTGAGGCCGCTATTGATGCTGCTATTGCGAGCGTAGGACTAACTCATATTTTATCATATCAAATTGCCCATGTAGTCGAACAACAAAGATTACGATTAGTTCTTCGTGAATTCGAACCCACGCCGATACCAGTTAATTTAGTTCACGCCGGTCAGATACCACTACCCGTTAAAACTCGTAGTTTTTTTGATTTTGTTGTACCGCGCCTCAGAGTTGCCTTGCTCGGCGATAAAGATAGATTGCGGACAGGAATGAGCACCCCGGTGCCCGAATACCCTGGCTTGTAGTTATTTAAGTATGCATTCGGTCGACAATATTAATATGGGAATTTTACCCGAGATGCGTAACCGTCCAAGCTTCACCGCCTTGAAACTCAGACCTTAATCTCCTTCAACTATTGATTGACGCGCTCCCATTCAAAATGCGTTGGATCGAAAGTACCGCCATGCCACTCCATCATGTGTTCATGCTCTGGGTGGTTGGGGTCAGCCATCACTTCAAGGAAATCGGCATAACCTTGCCTGCCGCCGATGTCTTTCGGCGGGCAAGCATTGGCGCCCTCGATGCAATTCTGCACCTGAGGGCATGCCACAGCGGGTAATTTATTTTCAACTTTGATTTGGTGATTCCAGCCATCGCCGAAGTCATAGAGGTAGCGAAACGTCTTTTTCCCGTTCAACGCTTTGATCAGGGTTTTGCGGGCATCGGAGTTCACCGGTAGGCCCCATCCATCGGGGTCGGGAGTGCCGTAATTGTTGACCAAGTCGTTGCACGAGGCGGCTTCCCCTCCGTCCCGAAGCACGGGAGAAATACTTCCTTCGCAGTCTGGTCAATTGAGCTTGGCTCGCCGGCGCCCCCTGGGTGTGATATGGGGAATCTCACCCTTCACCTTTCACCTTTCCGCTTTCCGCGTTACCTTGCCATGCGTGCGGTTGCTCCGGCGCTTGCACTAGGCAACGCCGTGATACTCAAGCCAGATCCGCGTACCGCAGTATGCGGCGGTTTCGTGATCGCACGCCTGTTTGAATTGGCTGGCCTGCTGGCCGGCGTGCTGCAAGTTCTTCCTGGCGATGGCGCTACTGGTGCAGCCATGACCTGTGATCCCAATATCGGGATGATCCAGTTCACGGGTTCCACTGCGGCCTGTAGCAAAGAGGGGGAAGCTGCCGGACGTAATCTGAAGAAGGTATCGTTGGAGTTGGGTGGCAAAAATTAGTTGATCGTGCTCTACGATGCCGACTTGGATCTTACTGTCATCAACGCGGCCTAGGCTCTGTACGAAAAGTATTGCCTTACGCATCGCATGGAACAGGCCAATGAGATCATCGCAGTAAAACTTGTCGTGAGCTTGTCGAAGCGCGTAACGATGCGGCGGTTCTCCTTCAGCCACCCGAACATGCGCTCGATGGTATTGCGCTGTCGGTACTTGGGCCGATCGAACAGCTTGGGCAAGCCCGGTTTGGGTTTGCGCTTCATACTGCGCAAGGGGATTACCGTTTGCATTCGATAACGATCACAGTACCGGCGCCGGGCTTGAGCATCGTATCCCTTGTCGGCCAATAGCCATCGGCAGCGTTTGCGGGGACGGCCACGTAAGCTTGGGATACAAGCCTTATCCAGTAATGGTTGAGCATAGGCAATATCGCTGGCTTGCCCGCCTGACAACAGGAAGCGCAGCGGCACACCATTGGCGTCGCATAGCATGTGGATTTTGGTTGTCAGGGCGCCCCGGCTGCGTCCGAGCGCGTGATCTTGTGGTTCATCAGGCCCCCTTTTTTCCCGGCGCCTGATGAGGCTCGGGTTGCGCGAACGGCCTTGGAGTCGATCATCCAGGTGTCCAGATCAATCAAGCCCTGCTCATTCAACCGAATATGAAGAGGCTTGAGCATCTGATCGAAAGCGCCACAATCGCGCCAGTCGCGAAAACGTTGATACACCGTTGACCAAGGGCCGAATCGTTCGGGTATGTCTCGCCAGGCCGCGCCAGAGCAGAGTACCCAGAGGATGCCGTTAAGCATTAAGCGATCATCGGCTCATGGGCGCCCAGTACGGCGGGTTTGCGTGAATATATCGGCAACCAGATCCCAGGCTGCATCGGGGAGTTCGTAACGTTTTGCCATGCAGGTCCCCAGCCAATCATGACGGCTATTTTACCTGTTCAGACTTTTCGTACAGAGCCTAGGATGTCTATCTGCATCATGGCCAAAACTGCATGGCCACGGGCCGCGTGCTGGTACAGCGCGGCATCTACGAGCAGTTCATCGATAAGCTGACAACCAAGGCGCGTAGTCTGCGCGTTGGCGACCCGGTTCGTACGGATGTGCAGATAGGTTCGTTGATCAATGAACACCAACGCGACAATGCGCTACGTATTATCGAAGCAGCTCGTCAAGCGGGTGCAACCGTGCAGGCTGGTGGTCACTATGAGGGGCTGTTCCTGTCACCCACAGTGCTTAGCAACGTGACTTCGGACAACCCTGCGTTCTGCGAAGAAATCTTCGGGCCAGTGGCAGTGGTGACCCCTTTCGCCACTGGCGAAGACGCAATCACGCTAGCCAACGACACCGAATACGGTCTGTCGATGGCAGTCATCTCGAGTAACCTCGGGCGGGAGCTCAAGCTTGGCGAGCGCTTGCATACTGGCTTGTTACATATCAATGATCAGACCGTCAACGACGAAGTCGTCAATCCGTTCGGTGGGGTCGGCGCTTCCGGTAACGGGACAAGTATTGGAGGCCCTGCCAACTGGGAGGCGTTTACTCACTGGCAGTGGCTCACTATCAAGAGCGAAGCACCTGCTTATCCCATCTGAAGAGGAAGTCATTATGCATAAAGTGCAGATCGACGCGCGGTCACCGTCGTGGTGGTCCGAACTCCCGGCCAACCTTTTTTCCATTGAAACGCCCTACATTCGTGCACCTCGAAGACGAAGTATTGGTGAAGGTAGTCGCCGTGGGCATGTGCCACACGGACCTGATCGTGCGTGATTAACATATCTGGTGCCGTTACCGGCAGTGCTCGGCCATGAGGGCTCAGGCGTGGTCGAACCGCTAGGGCCAAACGTCAAGAACCTGAAGGTTGGGGATCATGTGGTATTGACCTAGGGTGCCTGTGGCCATTGCGCGCCTTGCGTAAGTGGTCATGAAACGTATTGCAAGAGTTTCTACGAGCATAACTTTGGCGGTGCGGGGCCGGACGGAGACATTGCTTTGCATAGCGAGAATGGCGAGCCGCGGCATGACCATTTTTTCACCCAGTCTTCGTTCTCAACCTACGCACTAGCCCGCCAGAGAAATGTAATCAAAGTACCGTCTGAAGCACCGCTGGCGTTGCTAGGCCCCTTGGGCTGCGGCATCCAAACAGGTGCAGGCGCTGTTATCAATTCACTGAAGGTTCGTTCTGATAGCAGTTTCGTCGCCTATGGCGATGGAGCAGTGGGATTGAGTGCCGTGATCGCTGCGCGCATTGCCGGTGCCATGACTATCATTGCGGTCGATGTAGTGCCTTCTCGGGTGAAGCTTGCCATCGAATTAGGTGCTACCCATACCCTAAACAGCCGAGAGGTTGAGATCATCGAGTCTGCGCGAGAAATAACAAGCGGCGGTGCCGATTTCCCACTCGAATCCACTGGACGCCGGAAGTCCTTGAAGCCAGTATCGAGGCGCTTGGTGGGCTGGGTACATTGGGTATCGTCGGAGCGCCAATGCTTGAGACGAAGGCGAGCTTCGATATTAACAGTCTGATATTGGGTGGACGCAGCATCCGAGGCATCGTGGAGGGTGACAGTGTACCCCAGGTATTCATTCCTCAACTTGTCGAGCTGTTTCAACAAAGGCGGTTTCCATTCGACCGATTGGTCAAATTCTACCCATTCGAACAGATCAACCAAGCCGCCGAGGGCAGCACAAAGGGCATCACACTCAAGCCCATCCTACACATCGCCGAACTCTGATCACGTACACCCTCAATCGGCTACACCGCTTAAGGCATTCTTACGGTCAAGCTCTTACGGTAGGGTTCATCATTGGCACCAAATGGAAGGACAAGGCTGCCATCGATACTTCAATGGTGTTTTTTAAATACTCGACCGACAATGGGCAGCAAGATTTCATCGGTTGAGGATTGATTATGGATCGTCTGTCTACATTGCTGTCTCGATTTGGCGTTCGCGCGAACCTTTTTTACAACGACAAGCTTTGTGGAGTTCAAACCTACGGTGACCTTGATCAGCGTGGTCATATCCATCTGTTGCAGGCGGGTACGGTAACGATGCAAGGTATTGACAAGCGCGATACGGTACTGACCAAGCCCAGCTTGATATTCCTGCCGCGGCCGTGTCGACACCGCTTGTTTGCCCATGAGTTTGACGACGCTCAGCTTCTCTGCGCTTCCATGGAGTTTGAAGGTGGCATCGACAACCCATTTTCAGCTTCGCTACCGGACATGCTTGTTTTGCCTTTGGATGAATTACCATTGCTGGCTACCACACTGACGTGGATGTTCGCAGAGGCGGCTGAGGGCCGGTGTGGTAAGGAGGCTGTAATCAATCGGCTGTTCGAGTTGCTGATTATATTGTTGTTCCGCCATCTGCTGGATCAGAATCAATTGCATACAGGTTTGATGGCAGGATTGGCAGACCCTCGACTTGCACACTCCTTGCTGCGCGTCCACGACGCACCCAATCATCCTTGGTCAATTGCCGAGATGGCGGATGAATCTAACATGTCACGTTCGGCCTATGCGGCGCATTTTCGAACTGTCATAGGACAAACGCCTGCAGAGTATTTATTGAGCTGGCGGGTCAGTCTGGCTCAGAGGCTATTGCGAGAAGGCCGAGCCATCAATTTGATTGCTGAAGAGGTAGGTTATGACAGTCCGTCGGCTCTGGCACGAGCATTTCGCAGAAAAACGGGGGTCAGTCCCCGTGAATGGATTAAAAGTGCTAACGGTCTATGAGGGGTATGGTTAAAGATTTTTTCTGAGAGGTAACAACGGCCTATGAACGTGCACAAACACTGGCCTGAGTACGGTTCGCACTCAGGCCATTGAGGTGATCATCAATCAATTAGAGCGGGATTCAAGTTCAACTAACGAGTGCCCGGCCACGAAAATCGAGGCGGCTAACAAACCAATGTCTTTGAGCAGAAATTGACCTGGAGCAATAGTGATGGCTGGAAAACCAAGTCCGGGTTCGAACACGCCTGGAGTTGAAAGCATAAAGCTTACAGTCGTGACAAACAAACCGGCAGATAGAGCACCTCCGAGGATAGAAAGCTTCGGAGAAACGAAACGACCCAGTATCAGTGCTCCGATGGACACCTCAAGAATACCCAGCAAACCGGAAAAGGTGTCGACACTGAAAATCTTATATACCCAGCCGAGCAATGGGCTATTGCCAACCAATGGAACCAAACCTTGCGCTTCATAATGGGTAAATTTCATACCCCCGAACCAGAAGTAAATCACGGCAAGAGCGACATAAACACCAAAAACCCCTAGGTTCATTGTGGTGACGCCCAATGAACGTTTCTGAGTATTGCCGTCCACTGTGTAATTTGCAGCAGTCAGAGTTTTCATGAGATTGAATTCCAAATAGTTGGTAACGGGTTTGGCATGACGTCAGCCCAGAGGTTGCTTGTTTCTGACTGTCCGTATGTCGTTTTAAATCCAACGGGGTTAGTACGTTGGGGGTGTGGAGATTGTTACCTTTAAGTGGAAATCAATGTGCTCCAAACGTGCAGTATTTGGTGCAGATCGTCTCGAACAACGTCTTTTTAGCCATCTGATGCTCGACCGGTGTTTGATTGGCTGCAAGCCTTTGGGGTTTGGTACAAAGCCTGGAAAAGGAGTTTCCTGTTGCCTATGGGATCAGTTGATCAACGAGGTGATATGCCGCTTCATTGGTCGATTGTTTCTGGACGGGCACCTTGAGCTGCTTGGTCGCCGAACAAGCCGATGGCCTTGGTCTGATATTTTGCGTTGGAAACCGTGGCAACGTTTCCCACCTGTTTACGACGCGCAACAGTCGTGTAGTGGTCTAATGAAACCGGACACCCTTTTAGGCGAGAATACTCGCCAGATCG
>NZ_JBSVWB010000093.1:0-8729 GCF_054071795.1 Pseudomonas sp. SDO5271_S396 | reverse complement strand
ATAGCGGTATATCAGTGCCAGATGTGCAGACTGGCCCACCGCTATCGCAGGCAAGCCAGCTCCCACAGTTTTAACCGCATCTCGTCAGTGAGGAATCACCACTCGGCAAAGCTGCCGTCGGCATGCCGCCAGATCGGATTGCGCCAGCGGTGGCCGATGGCCGCGCGTTCGGTCACGTATTCTTCGTTGATCTCGATGCCAAGGCCCGGCCCGTTGGGGATCTTCACGAAGCCCTGGTCATAGTCGAACACGCCCGGGTCGCGCACGTAGTCCAACAGGTCGTTGCTCTCGTTGTAGTGAATGCCCAGGCTTTGTTCCTGGATGAACGCGTTGTAGCAGGCCGCGTCCAGTTGCAGGCACGCTGCCAGGGCAATCGGGCCCAGCGGGCAGTGCAGGGCCAGGGCCACGTCGTAGGCTTCGGCCATGTTGGCGATCTTGCGGGTTTCGGTGATACCGCCGGCGTGGGACGCATCCGGCTGGATGATGTCGACATACCCTTCACTGAGTACGCGCTTGAAGTCCCAGCGCGAGAACAGGCGTTCGCCCAAGGCAATCGGCGTGCTGGTCAGCGGCGCCAGTTCCTTGAGCGCTTCGTAGTTCTCGCTGAGCACCGGCTCTTCGATGAACATCAGTTTGTACGGGTCCAGCTCTTTCATCAGCACCTTGGCCATGGGCTTGTGCACCCGACCGTGGAAGTCGACGCCGATGCCCACGTTGGGGCCGACCGCATCGCGCACGGCAGCGACGTTGGCCAGGGCCAGGTCGACTTTTTCGAAGCTGTCGACGAACTGCAGCTCTTCGGTGCCGTTCATTTTCACGGCGGTAAAGCCACGGGCCACGGCCTCTTTGGCGGCGCGGGCAGTGCCGGCGGGGCGGTCGCCGCCGATCCACGAATACACGCGGATCTTGTCGCGCACCTGGCCGCCCAACAGGTCGCTGACCGACACACCAAGGGCCTTGCCCTTGATGTCCCACAGCGCCTGGTCGATGCCCGCGAGGGCGCTCATGTGCACGGCGCCACCCCGATAGAAGCCGCCGCGATACAGCACGGTCCAGATGTCTTCGATGTTGCGTGGGTCTTTGCCGATCAGATAGTCGGACAGTTCTTCAACAGCCGCCGCCACCGTATGGGCGCGGCCTTCTACGACGGGCTCACCCCAACCGGTCACACCCTGGTCGGTCTCGACCTTGAGGAAGCACCAGCGCGGCGGGACGATAAAGGTCGTGAGTTTGGTGATTTTCATCTGTTATCTCTCTTGTCGATGCGGCGCCTGTGGGCGCGAAACGTGGACTCAGCTCAGGGATTTCCAGGCGGCGACATACGCCTGGGCGCGGCTCGCAACCTGATCCACCGTCATACCTGGCTTGAACAACCCGGAACCCAACCCGAACCCCTTGGCGCCGGCGTCGACGAACACCTGCATGTTGTCCGGAGTGATGCCGCCCACCGGCAGCAGCAAGGTGCCAACCGGCAATACTGCCAGCCAGGCCTTGATCACCGCCGGGCCCATTTGCTCGGCAGGGAACAGCTTCAGCACGTCGGCGCCTTCGGCCAGTGCGGCAAAGGCTTCGGTGGGAGTGGCCACGCCCGGCGACAAGTACAGGCCGGCGGCCTTCGCCGCGCGCAGTACCTTGGCATCGCTGTGGGGCATGACGATCACTTGGCCGCCGGCCGCCTTGACCTGCTCGACCTGTTCCGGCGTGAGCACCGTACCGGCACCGATCAGGCAATCGGCGGGCAGGCTGTCACGCAGGGTGCGAATGCTGGTGTAGGGGTCCGGGGAATTGAGCGGCACTTCGATCACGCGAAAACCCGCCTGGTAAAGCACTTGGCCGACCGCTTCGGCTTCGTCCGGGCGAATGCCGCGCAGGATGGCGATCAAACCGTTTTGCGCGAGTGCTTGCTTGAGCATGTCAGGCCTCCAATACAGGTTGAGTGAGCCCGGCCGCCACGGCCAACTGCCAAAGGCCGCGCTCGGTGGCTTCCTGCGCCAGGCGGACCTGGGCAAAGCCGCAAAGGGCGAGGGCGCGTTGATAACGGGCGCAGAGTGGGGCAGCACCGACCAGGATGATCGGCTGCTGTTTGGCGCGATTCGGCAGGCCGGCCAGCTCATGGCCGATCAGCAGGCCGGAGAGGTAATCAGGTTGCTGATCGGCGGCGAGTTCGCCGGTAAGCCCCAAGGTGCGCGCGCTGAACAGCGTCGACAGCACGCCACGTTGGCCATCCCTCGACAACGCCACCTGCACGCCCCGGTCAAAGGCTTCGGCCTGAAACTGCTCGCTGGGTTGTTGGGTGCGGCCCAGGATGCTGTGCTTGCTGAGTACCGCAAACACCTCGCCGGTCATGAAGGTGTCGAAGTGAGTGATACGCCCTTCGACCACCTCGACCCACTTGGAATGACTGCCCGGCAGGCCGATCAACACCTCGGCGCCAAGCCCTTGCAGCACACCCAATACCTGGGTTTCTTCGCCGCGCATGACGTTGGGCAGGCCAACCTGCTCGATCACGCCGGGAACGATATGTACGTCCACGCCGCGCAGGCTGTGCACGCGATGCAACGCCTGGCCAAGGCTCGCCACGTCCACGGGGGTGGCGCGGTAAGCCGCCTCGCTCCAACCCTGGGCACTGCCGACCATGCCGCAGGCGATCACTGGAAGATCAGGCTGTACATCGAGCCAATCACCACACGCCGCGTCGAACGCCAACTCGAAGCCATCGTCGCAACGCACGCCGGCGATGTCCCGTGGTTCGCTGGGCAAGTGCATGATCCCGGACGCCAGCGCGCGTTGCTCCAGCACTACGCCTGCGGGGCCGAGTTTGTAAGCACGAAGGGAGCTGGTCCCCCAATCGAGCGCGATCAATTGCGCCTGCATCGCTTCACCTGAAATGAGTGGGTGCTGAAAAAAGCAGATGGGCGAATATAAACCTACGGCCGAACATATCTCAATATATAAATATCAATCCCACATATTGGAACAAAACAAGATTAATCCTACCCCCGCCACGATTTTTCAGCGGGTAGGTCGTAGGAATTTTTGCTAATCGATTAAAAAATAGACAGGTCCAGCTCGCGCATCGCGCCCATCCAGATCGCGTAGTCGGTGTGGTCCTTCAAGTCATCACCGGTATCCGGATGCAGAAATACCACCAGCCCATTGCGATGCAGCGCCAACCAGGGCAGCACGACGCCGATGTATTCGGGCTCGAATGCCAGCTGGCAGCTCCAGTCGGGATGCGGGCCCACGGGCCGTTCGTGCATGCGGCCCATGCGCAGCGGGAACAGCCGCGCGGCGTCTTCACACAAGGTGCGGGCCTGTTCGAGGGTGGTGGCGTCGTAATAGATGTGGGCGTGGTAACCCTTGATACGTTGCATGGCGAAATCCGGCTCAGACATGGGCCGAATCCTAGACCGCAATCGATGGCAGGGCCAGCCCGGTCAACGACTGCGCACTGCTGGCCTGCTCCGCCAATAACCAACCGACAAAGCGCTCCACCAACTGCCCCCGGCGCTTGCGCTGGGGCTGGACCACGTAATAACCGAAGCGCGAGATCACCGTTTCGCTGATCGGTCGACACAACCACTGCTGCTCCAGCAGGTTATCCACCAGGTGACGCCAGCCGATGGCCACACCCTGGCCGGCAATCGCCGCCTGGACCAGCAGCGTGTAGTTGTCGAAGCGCAATTGCCCCGGCGTTGGCGCGGCACTGATGCCCAGCTCGCGAAACACGCCGGCCCAGTCGAACCACTGGCTGTTGTTTTCCTGACGCAAGTGCAGCAAAGGGAAATCGTGCAAATTCTGCACAGTCAACGGCCTGGACTGATCCTTCAGCCATTGCGGGCTGCACACCGGGAACACTTCTTCGTTGAACAACCACAGGCTGTCACCCTGCTTGAAACGGCCATCGCCAAACAACACCGCCACGTCGATATCGCTGCGCAGGGTGGCGTGGTTGCGTTCACTGGTCACCAGGCTCACATCCACCTGCGGGTTGGCCGCATGAAAGCGATGCAGGCGCGGCATCAGCCAATACGCGGCAAAGGCGAAGTCAGTGGCCACTTGCAGCACTTCATGCTGGTCCTGCCGAGTGATCAGGCTCAGGCCCTGGTTGATGCCCTGCAAACCGCCTTGCACATGCTCGAACAGCAAGGCCCCGGCGTCGGTGAGTTCGATGCCGCGATAGATCCGATCAAATAGACGGATCGCCAACTGTTCTTCCAGCCTTTTTATCTGCTGGCTGATCGCCGGCTGGGTCGTGCCCAACTCCATCGCCGCCGCGGTAAAGCTGCGGTGGCGCGCTGCGGCTTCGAACGCGCGCAACAGATCGAGGGAGAGATCGCCGAGGGCTTCAAACATAAGC
The DNA here is from genome assembly GCF_054071795.1 of Pseudomonas sp. SDO5271_S396. Lineage (NCBI taxonomy): Bacteria > Pseudomonadati > Pseudomonadota > Gammaproteobacteria > Pseudomonadales > Pseudomonadaceae > Pseudomonas > Pseudomonas sp. SDO5271_S396. The sequence goes on along the minus strand of NZ_JBSVWB010000093.1, from coordinate 4,369 downwards.
TGTGCTTATCCTAGACATTGCTGTTCATGGGCTTTACCCCATTTTCCATGGGCTGCATGCTCATTCGCATAAACACCGCCTATGGAATGCCGATAACCCATGAAGCGCAAGAACATTCTTTTCATCATGGCCGATCAAATGGCCGCGCCGTTGCTTCCGTTCTACGGTTCTTCGCCCATCAAGTTGCCGAATCTCAGCCGCCTCGCCGAACAGGGCGTGGTGTTTGACGCCGCCTATTGCAACAGCCCGCTGTGCGCGCCGTCGCGCTTCACCCTGGTGAGCGGGCAGTTGCCGAGCAAGATCGGCGCCTACGACAACGCGGCAGATTTCCCCGGCGATGTGCCGACTTATGCCCACTACTTGCGTCGCCTCGGCTACCGCACCGCACTGTCAGGCAAGATGCATTTCTGCGGACCCGACCAGTTGCACGGCTATGAAGAGCGTTTGACCAGCGACATCTACCCCGCCGACTACGGCTGGGCCGTGAACTGGGACGAGCCGGACGTGCGCCCCAGTTGGTACCACAACATGTCGTCGGTGCTGCAAGCCGGCCCATGCGTGCGCACCAACCAGCTCGACTTCGACGAAGAGGTGGTGTTCAAGGCCCAGCAGTACCTGTTCGACCATATTCGCGAAGACGGCGACCAACCGTTCTGCCTGACGGTGTCGATGACTCATCCCCACGACCCGTACACCATTCCCAAGCCGTTCTGGGACCTGTACGACGACGCCGACATCCCTTTGCCTGCCACACCCGCGCAAGGTGATCTGGACCCGCACTCCCAGCGTCTGCTCAAGGTCTACGACTTGTGGGACAAGCCGCTGCCTGTGGACAAGATCCGCGATGCGCGCCGCGCCTACTTTGGCGCGTGCAGCTACATCGACAGCAACGTTGGCAAGCTGCTGCAAACGCTGGAAGACACCGGCCTGGCCGACGACACCATCATCGTGTTCTCCGGCGACCACGGGGACATGCTCGGCGAGCGGGGCCTCTGGTACAAAATGCACTGGTTCGAAATGGCCGCGCGGGTGCCGCTGTTGGTCAGCGCGCCGGGGCAGTTTGCGGCGGGTCGCGTGAGCAAAGCCGTGTCCACTGCCGATTTGCTGCCCACCCTGGTGGAACTGGCCGGCGGTGAGCTGGACCCACGCCTGCCGCTGGATGGCCGTTCGCTGATGCCGCACCTGCAAGGGCAGGGCGGGCATGACGAAGTTTTCGGCGAATACATGGCCGAAGGCACCATCAGCCCGCTGATGATGATTCGTCGCGGCGCTTACAAATTCATCTACAGCGAGGACGATCCCTGTCTACTGTTCGATGTGCACAACGACCCGCACGAGCGGGAGGACCTCAGCCAGTCACCGGAACACCGGGCACTGTTCGAGGCGTTCTTGAATGAAGCGCGGACCAAATGGGACATCCCGGCGATCCACCAACAGGTGCTCGCCAGCCAACGCCGTCGCCGTCTGGTGTTCGACGCACTGACCCAAGGCAAGCTGAAGAGCTGGGATCACCAGCCACTGGTGGACGCCAGTCAGCAATACATGCGCAACCATATCGACCTCGACGACCTGGAGCGCAAGGCACGTTATCCACAACCCTGCCAAAACCAATAAATAGACAGAGGGAAGGCCATGCAAAAGTTAGCGGTAGTGTTGGGCATGCTGGCGTTGAGCAGCACAAGCGTGTACGCGGACACCCGTTGTGAAACGGTGAAGATGGCTGATCCTGGGTGGAGCGATATTGCCGCCACCAATGCCATCACCGGTTTCCTGCTGACGGGCATGGGCTACAAACCCAAGGTCGACACCCTGGCGGTGCCGATTACCTTCGGTGGGCTCAAGGACGGCCAGGTGGATGTGTTCCTCGGTAACTGGATGCCGGCGCAGCAGGGTTTCTATGACAAGTTCGTGGCCAATGGCGATGTGGTGCAACTGGCGAAAAACCTCGACGGCACCGAGTTCACCCTCGCCGTGCCCGACTACGTGTGGGACGCCGGCGTGCATGACTTTGCCGACCTGAACAAATTTGCCGACAAGTTCGACAAGAAGATCTTTGGCATCGGCTCCGGCGCACCGGCCAATATCTCGTTGCAGGAGATCATCAAGAAGAACGACTTCGACCTCGGCCAGTGGAAGCTGATCGAGTCCAGCGAACAGGCGATGCTCGCCGAGGTGTCGCGGGCCGTTAAGAAGCAGAAATTCGTGACCTTCCTCGGCTGGACCCCGCACCCGATGAACGTGCAGTTGAAAATGCACTACCTCAAAGGTGGCGAGAAGTATTTTGGTGACACCGGCAGCGTGTATACCTTGACCCGCAAGGGTTATGCACAAGCCTGTCCGAATGTCGGAAAACTGCTGACCAACCTGAGTTTCACCCAGGAGATGGAGAACAGCATCATGGCCGAAGTCGCCAACAACAAAGTCAGCAATGCCGATGCGGCGAAGGCGTGGATCAAGGCCAACCCGGCGGTGCTGGATAAATGGCTGGACGGCGTGAAGACTGTGGATGGCAAGGATGCGTTATCCGCCGTCAAGGCAAAACTCTAAGGCCCAACGCTCATCCTTGGGGAACTGGCTTGTGTGGGAGCTGGCTTGCCTGCGATGCAGACGACTCGATCTGTCAGTTAGATTGAGATGATCCCATCGCAGCGGTGCGGCGATCCGACAAGCCAGCTCCCACAGAGGCCGGTGTGTGCTGATACCCTGATGCAAACCTGTCAACCCGAGCCTTTCATGCCCCGGCCCAACCGCCATACACTCTTCCCCTTCCTCGCCTGGCTACCGCGCCAAACCCGCACCAGCGTCGGTCGGGATGCCGTTGTCGGCCTCAGTGGCGCGGTATTGGCGTTGCCGCAGTCGATTGCCTACGCCTTGATCGCTGGCCTTCCACCGGAATATGGGCTGTACGCCGCCATCATCCCGGTGTTGATCGCCTGCCTGTGGGGCTCCTCGTGGCACCTGATCTGCGGTCCCACGGCGGCGATCTCCATCGTGCTTTATGCCAGTGTCAGCCCGCTGGCCGTGCCGGGGTCAAAGGACTACATCACGCTGATCCTTCTGCTTACCTTTCTCGCGGGTATTTTCCAGTGGCTACTCGGCATGCTGCGGTTTGGCGCACTGGTGAATTTCGTCTCCCATTCGGTGGTGCTCGGCTTCACCCTCGGCGCCGCCGTGGTGATTGCCCTGGGGCAGTTGCCCAACCTGCTGGGGATGGACCTGCCGAGCCAGGCCACGGCCATCAACAGCCTGGTGGCGCTGATCGACCATGGCGGCCAATGGGACCCGGCGTCCCTCGCCCTGGGTGCGGGCACGTTGCTGGTCGGCGCATTGCTCAAATACCTCGTACCACGCTGGCCGACACTGCTGATCGCCCTGGCTCTGGGCAGCCTGGTCGCGTGGCTGTGGCCGGCGATGTTCGGGCATGTGGCGCTGGTCAGTTCATTTATCGGCAAGCTGCCGCCGTTCAGCCCACTGCCCATGGACCTGGACGTGATCCTGCGCCTGCTGCCCAGTGCCGTGGCGGTAGGCATGCTCGGACTGGTGACCAGCCTGTCGATTGCCCGCTCACTGTCGGCGCGTTCTCAGCAGTTGCTCGATGCCAACCAGGAAGTCCGCGCACAGGGTTTATCCAATATCGTCGGCGGATTCTTCTCCGGCTACTTGTCAGCCGGTTCTTTTACGCGCTCGGGCCTGAGCTACGAGGCGGGCGCATGTTCGCCCTTGGCCGGCGTGTTTTCCGCAGTGTGGGTGGCACTGTTTGCACTGTTTGGCGCGGCATTGATTGCACACATTCCGATCCCGAGCATGGCCGCCAGCATCTTGCTGATCAGTTGGGGGCTGGTGGACCGTCGCGGCATTCGCGCCTTGTTCCGCGTCAGCCGCGCCGAGTTCGCAGTGATGAGCCTGACCTGTACCGCGACCTTGCTGCTGGAGCTGCAAACGGCGATCTATGCCGGGGTGCTGGCCTCGCTGTTTTTCTACCTCAAGCGCACTTCGCAACCTCGGGTGCAGCAATGGCGGGACGGCGATGAAGACGTATTGCGGGTCGGCGGCTCGATCTTTTTCGGCGCCAGCCATTACCTGCAAGTGCGCCTGCAAAGCTTGCAGGGCGAACGGGTGGTGATCGAAGCGCAGCAGATCAACTTCATCGACTATTCGGGGGTGGAAATGCTGCACCAGGAGGCGCGGCGGCTGCGCGGGTTGGGACGCAGCCTGACACTGCGCCGGGCGCGGCCGCAGGTGGTGGATGAGCTGAAAAAGCTGGAAGGAGCCGACAACTGCCCCATACATTTTGAAGACTGAATGCGGTCAAAACTGTGGGAGCTGGCTTGCCTGCGATAGCGGAGTATCAGCCCGCTCATTGGGTACT
>NZ_JBSVWB010000092.1:0-8969 GCF_054071795.1 Pseudomonas sp. SDO5271_S396 | reverse complement strand
CTAATTGGCCTCAGTTTAAGGCAAAGAGGTGTCTACGAAACCCGGGGCGATTCAACCAGATACAGTCCGACGAAGCACTGCTGGACTACATCCACCAGACTACGGAAAGTAACTACCACCCCGTTGGTACTTGCCGGATGGGCCAGGAAGACGATCCAATGTCTGTCCTGACCCCCGATCTGAAGGTCAAAGGCGTGCAAAACGTTCGTGTGTTTGACTGTTCAATGATGCCGATAATCATCAGCGCCAACACCAACGCGACAGCAATGGCCGTTGCCGAGAAAGGTGTTGATCACATGATGGGGAAAATTTCGCTGCGCACACCTGGTCGCCAGACCAGTGTTAGTACCGCGGAGTCCACAAGAAGTTAAAGCACTCCATGGCTTCACCGGCAAGGCTGCTCCCACTATGGATCATGAGTCTCGTAGGAGCGGGCTTGTCGGCGATGAAGCCAGCCTGTGCTTTACAGGTCTTCATCAATAACAAACCTGCTCTTGCAAGGGATTACGAAATGCACATCGATAGACCTATCGAGTTTTTCTTTCTTACGGTGTGGCATTGGATTCTAGTATTTTGTTGCTACCCAACGCTGGCTGAGAGGCATGTTGAGGTGCCATCAAGGTTTAACGTCGCAGTTGTATTTTGTGAGGAGAACACATTCGATGAATGCTTCTAATTTTTCGAGTACGGACGAGATTAGGTCAGCGTTTTCCCATGCAATGTCACAGATGTACAGGGATGAAGTGCCTCTCTATGGTATTTTGATGGAACTGGTTTCCGAGGTGAATAGGGAAGTCATAAGCGCAGACCCCGAACTGTTCAAAAAACTGGCGCAGACTGGTGAAATTCACCGCTTACATAACGAGCGGCACGGCGCAATTCGTGTAGGCACAGATGCAGAGTTGTCAATGTTGTGTAGGTTGTTTGCTGTGATGGGAATGGAACCTGTCGGGTACTACGATCTGGCCCCCGCTGGGGTCCCTGTTCATTCCACAGCATTTCGGGCAATTGAAGACGCTGCACTCAACACTTGCCCGTTCAGAGTATTTACTTCTCTGCTCAGAGTCGAATTGATAGACGATACGGAGCTCCGAGCGATCGCTCAGCATTTGCTCTGTCAGCGCAAGATTTTTACTCCTCGAGCTTTAGAACTAATTGAGCAATGCGAAGCTGCAGGCGGACTATCTGCTGCGGACGCTTCGGAGTTTGTTGACCGTGCTCTCGAAACCTTCCGCTGGCATAATATAGCTACTGTCTCTCTTGACCAATACATGAAACTGAGTGCTCAGCACCGTTTGATCGCCGATGTCGTCGCCTTCAAAGGCCCCCATATCAATCACCTGACCCCTCGTACTATGGACATCGATGCCGTTCAGCGAGGTATGTTTATGAAGGGAATTGTTCCGAAAGCGGTGATTGAAGGTCCGCCTCGAAGGAAATGCCCGATCCTCCTACGTCAAACCAGTTTTAAGGCGCTTGAGGAATCCATCAGCTTTGTGGGGCAAGAGGTAGGAGAGTCAGGTAGTCACTCTGCTCGCTTCGGGGAAATTGAACAACGTGGCGTTGCTCTCACGCCTAAGGGGCGAGCTCTCTATGACGAGCGTTTAAGCGTTGCTCGGAACGAGTTGGGCGAGGTTCCAAACGAGGCAAACGCTGCTGAATACGTTCGTATTCTGGAAAAGGCTTTTCAAGCATTTCCCGACAATTATGAGGAGATGCGTTCGCTGGGACTCGCATATTTCCGGTATTTTCCAGCCGAAAGGGCAATGGAAGCTTCGGGTAATAATTTGCAGATGAAAAGCTTGAATCAGCTTGTTGATGAGGGTTGGATCAGGTTTGAACCGATAGTTTATGAGGACTTTCTGCCTGTAAGCGCAGCAGGGATTTTTCAGTCCAATTTGGGTGGCGATGCTCCACCACACTATTCGGCAAACTCAAATCAGAAAAAGTTTCACTCAGCGCTTGGTAGGAAGACGCTTAATGAACTTGAGCTTTACGCCGAAAGCCAAACGCGTTCTTTGCGTAGCTGCGCCAGAATCATGAGGATTAGCGAAGCAAGCTGGATGCTTTAGCGGACGTATTAGGCCCCTTAGTCATGAGTCTTCCCTCACCTCAGCACAAAGGGAGCTAGAAAGGTAAGAGGACGAGTAGCATTCGGTGGGGCTCATCCTGACCTCGGAGCTTTTTGCAACAGGTGTGTGAGGGCTGTGCGATTGATATTCGAACCCGCCTGGCCCCCAGCGGCAAGCGTAAGGGTGTCGGTGTTTGCCTGCACACTAACAGGTCGATTTCTTGGGTTTGCGATCAATTTCGGCACCTTTTCCCGGTGAGGAGATCGTCCTAGGAACGATGTGAGTGAACACGCTATACTGTCGGCTGAGGCGTTCTGTGGACGCAACCATCGACCTCACATGAGGAGGGTTATGGAAACTTCACCTATATCGACGATCACCTTAAGCCGCAAATTGAAGTTTCACCAACTGATGATATTTGAGTTGGTGCTGGAATCAGGATCATTCGTGCGGGCTGCAAATGCAATGAGTCTTACGCAACCGGCCATAACAAAAGCTATATACGATCTTGAGTTGTTTTTTGGCAGCCCGTTGTTTGAGCGGTCTAATAGAGGAGTAACACCCACCGAGTTCGGTGTTATGCTGGGACGGCGAGTCAAGTCATTGATTGCCGAGACGCGTTATATGACTGAGGAGGTCAACGCATTCAGGACCGGTGAAGCAGGGCATGTGATTGTCGGAACGCTAATATCGGCCTCTGCTAAGTTATTACCTCGGGCAATCGTGGCATTGCGCAAAGCCACTCCTGGCGTGTTGATCACGGTTCGCGAAGGAACAACGGCGCAAATGTTTCCGGCGCTGGCGACAGGAGATCTAGATATCGTCGTAGGACGCCTCCCTGAGCAGGAATTGCCTCTATCCCATGCGTTCCCGCTCAAACACGAAGTTTTGTTCCATGAATCTTTTTGTGCGGTGGTCGGATGCGACCACCCACTGGCTGACAGCAAAGGTTTGAGCATCGCTGACTTGATGACTGAAGAGTGGATCTTCCCACTTCAGGAATCACCCTCCTACAATGCCGTCGAAAAATTTTTTCGTGATTCGAAACTGGGTCTGCCTCCGCATCATGTCAATTCTCTATCTATTCTGACCAACATAGGCTTGCTGTTGGAAACTGATATGATTGCGTTGATGCCTCGAGCAGCAGCACTACAATTCGTCAAGGCTGGATTGATAGTCGTCCTCGACTTAACAAAGAGTGCTAATTTTGGTGAGGTGGGGTTCTCAATTCGCGCCGATAAAGATGTTAATCCCGCTTGCAAAAACTTCATAAAATGCCTTCGCGAAACCGCCAAGAGTATATTCGAATAAAATCTCTACACGCATTCGTTCACCGTATGGTTACGCGAAGAAACGAGCAGGCTGCCTTCATTCAAAACCGCTGATGCGGTCGATGATCAGATTTAGAGACAGAGAGGTTGATGCCAACTTGATTTTTGGTGCTCTACTCACGTTAAACGCTGTGTTTTCAGTGCGATTGTGGCCGATTCTCGGGCTACAAATCCGGTCCACAAGATCCCTTGATAAAATTCCCAAAAGGTAGTTTTAGGGGAGGGGCGTCTACTGGAACAATTTAGTCAGTTTTCTATCGTTTGGCCAAGCTTTGTGGCCAAGAATAAGGCTTGCTCCCTGTCTTTCACGTTGGTGAAACCTAACAGCAAGCCCGACTCAGATGGCGCGTCTAAGTACCAGTTAGTGAGCGCGTGAACACTCAATCCAGCGCTTTTTGCTTTAGCGATTATGGCACGATCATCCTTGCCTTCAGCCAGACGTGTCACCAAGTGCATCCCTCCGACTTGATGGTCGATCGATAGGCGTGAGCCAAGGACGCTGGTCAACGCATCCACGAGCAAGCCTCGTCGAGTTGAATAAAGGTCGCGCATTTTCTTCAAATGACGTGCGAAGTGGCCTTCATTGATGAAGTTGGCTGTGGTGACCTGCCATAGCTGAGGGCAATGACTATGCATGGTGTCCGCGATCTGAGCGAATCGGGAAACAAGATTTTCTGGTACCACTAGGTAGGCGAGACGCAGACTCGGCAACAGCACTTTACTGAAGGTGCCGCAATACAAGACTCGATCGTAGGTATCCAGGCTTTTTAAGGCTGGTAGGGGGCGGCCTAGATAGCGGTATTCGCTGTCATAGTCATCTTCGATAATCCAGCTTTGTTGGTGGTGGGCCCAAGCCAGTAGACTTTGCCGGCGAGGCATCGACATTGGAACACACAACGGACTTTGGTGGGTCGGGGTTACTACTGCAAAACGGGCGTCGCTGCCTCGTTGTATACCTGACTGAACAATCATCCCTTCATTATCGACGGGAACCGAAACAAGGTTTGCTCCAGCTTCGCGCAGGAAATGGTGGGTCGCAAAGTAACCGGGGTCTTCGACCCAGCAGCTATCTCCACTGTGTAGCAGGCTTCTACAGATCAAATCGAGGCAAGCTCGGTAGCCCGCGACAATGAAAACCTGTCCAGGTGAACAGCTAATTCCGCGCGAAACACCCAGATAACCCGCGACTGCGTTGCGCAAAGAAACATGTCCTCTCGCATCAGGGTAAATCAAACCGTCGATGGGAGAGTGGCGCAGAGCACGGTAAGCCAGTCGGTTCCATAACTTGGTCGGAAAGGCATCCAGCGCCGGCAATCCCATCTGCAGCGGCTGCGGAGTCTCTCCCGTATGTATCAAGGACTGCTGGGGAGCTTCCGATTTTATCGGGAGAGGCTTAAGTGGAGCGGATTTGATTTGTGGAGAGACAACTGTCCCGGCAGGCCCGCGTGTCACCAGATAGCCCTCACTTATCAATAATTGATACGCAGCCTCGACTGTCCCCTGAGCCAGATGGAGTTCAGAGGCTAACGCCCGAATGGAGGGCACACGATCACCAGGCTTGAGGCGACCTTCCTTAATTGAATCACGAAAGCGCAGGTAGATCTGCCGAAACAGCGGTAGCCCATCACCCTCATGGTGCACTTTTTTATTCATTGGAATGTCCCAGTCAATTTGATCATTTTTGACTCTATAAAATTTGCCTTTGGTAGGGTAATGTTACACAAATTTATTGCCATCACGACGGTTTATTGTATAAGTCGCTAGGAAGGCCATTTCCCAAAAGCTTACATGCATACGACTTGCAGAGCATTTATGTTCTTCGGTCCCTGGAGAATAAGATGCTCTATAACCCAAGAATGGATCGCTTAATGGTGAGCAGCGGTTCTGTACGACCCCTTGATGCCAAGGTGACGATATGGATATCGGCAATGAGTGCTGCACTCTATCCTTGGATCCTAGAGGCATTCCATTGGGCAGTAACACTTGCTGGTGGCATAAATGGGTCTTTGTCAGCAGGTCATATCGTCGTCGCCGCTTTGTTGTTGATTGCAGCATTTGCTGTGCCTCTGATTTGTCTGATCATGGCGGGTCGTGTAATTCATGCTGCGCCTAGGGAAAGCACCCGCGCCCGACGATTTGCGTTGCTGGCAGTTGCCGTTCCTACGCTATATGTGTTCTTTGGCGTGCTTACTTACATGGCTGGTAGCACGATTCCAGATACCTGGGTATGGTCGCCGGCCTGGTTGCTGCTGGGGGCGTGGGCAACGAGAGAAGGCGATTCCAGCATGCTTTCTCAAGCACATCCGTCCTCACGTCTGCGTGTAGCTCACGGTATCAGTGGCTCAATAACTGCACTCTACGTTCTATTTCATATCATTAATCATTTGTTTGGGCTTATAAGCCCTCAAGCGCATGCAGCAGTGATGGATATAGGCCGTACCGTCTATAGAGCTGCAGCTATCGAACCGCTGTTGGTGACGGTCATGCTGTTCCAGATTATCAGCGGCCTACGACTAGCGTGGACTTGGACAGAAACAACAGCTGACCGTTATCGGGTTTTTCAGGTGGCATCAGGTGTGTTTATGTCAGTGTTTATTCTCGGTCACATGAATTCTGTGTTCATCTTTGCGCGTACTTTTCTCGACATTCCCACCGACTGGGCTTTCGCCGCAGGACTGCCCGCCGGCTTGATACACGACGCTTGGAACATCCGTCTCTTGCCCCACTACGCACTTGGTGTGTTTTTTGTGTTGACTCACCTGTTTTCAGGGTTACGCGTGGTGCTGCTCGCGCATGAGGTAAGTCAATCGAATGCAAATCGGATTTGGTGGCTGGGAGCAGGGATAAGCTCGCTGATTTCGGTGGCAATTATGTGCGGCATGACTGGACTTAGACTGATCTGAGTGACCATATTTTTTACAAAGCGGACCAATAGTGAGGCTGCTGGTTTGTTCTGATGCTAAAAACTAAAGGGGCCGTAACAGCTAGCTTCGGTCCCTCCCAAAGATGATAGGATGAACTATTCGTGTGTCACGGGTGTTCGCAACACATCACGTCGCTGTCTACTCTTCTGCTCCGTGCACAGACATCAAATCCACTTGGAGTCCATCCTGGTTTTTGCAAGCAAGTGAGTCTGTGTCCGAACAGAACGCGTTGTGCACAGGGTTCAAAAGTGAAGTTCACACTTCTAACTCCTAGCCAACCTCAACCGCCGCTCGATCTGACACCGCCTGTCCACCGGGCAAATAGTCCACTTGGTGACGAGTTGTCCGCACGCCTTCCAATTGTTGGCGAACGCTCAGATGTGCCGGATGGGAAGAGCATCCCTCCAGCGCTTCGTGACTATCGAACCCACTGTAGAGCACAACGTCGCAGGCATACTCGATCTGGCTGATCTCGATGCCAACCTCGATAGTCTTCATGCCAGGAATGTTGCCCGCTAGACCTTCGACCAGGTTTTTTACCCGAAGGCTATTCGCGAGCTTCTCAGCAGAGCTGGCACCCTTTATATTCCACATAACAATGTGTTTGATCATATAGTAAACCTATTAAGCATAGAGCGGACTCGCGCGATAGAGCGCCGTTACTCACCCACTGATGTGGTAGATTGCAGAATGAAATCCCAGTTGATATGGAGGAATGGCGCTTTCAGGCCACGGCACTTTGCCATATCCGCATCGCTTAGCCTGTCGATAGTGGCAATCAGGGCGGGCCTAACTCCGAGCACGGTGTCTTCGCGCAGATAAGGGCAATCCGGAGCAAAGATGTGCGTGGTGACCAGTTCGTATCCAAGCACCGTGACGATAAAGTGAATATGCGCTGCCCAATGAGGATGCCGTCCAATCCGGCCTAGAAGCTTGCCGACCGGACCGTCGCTGGGAATAGGATAATGACGCGGTTTGGATGTGCGAAATGCATAGTGTCCGTCAGCCTCAGAAACGAATACACCACGCAGAACCAAGTCGGACTGTATCCCGCGCTGTTGCAAGTCATAGAAACCGTCTTCGTTGGTTTGCCAGATATCGAGCGTCGCGCCCACGATAGGCCGACCTTCAGTGTCCTTTACGTACCCGCTAACCAGTAAAGGTTCGTCTTTCTCATCCAGGCAGATGTTGCTGTTGTTGGGATAGTGCGGTGCTCCGGGCAAGTAGAACGGCCCCAATACGGTGTTAAAGGTCGGCGGTTGACGTCCTGTCGAGTGAGGACGATCGTTGATGACTTCCGCCAGCATGCTCGCATCCAGCACGTCGGACAGCAGAATGAACTCCTGGCGCCGGTCGTTATACATGTGCCCTACATCAGTGAGAAACTCGATGGCCGCGTGCCATTCCGCATACGTGGGCTCGATTTCCTTGATGGCAGCATGGAAGTGCTTCACGATAACGCCCATCACCTGGCGAGTGCACGGGTCGCCGAAATCGCTCATACGTGCGTTAACGACTTCCACCTAACTGGTTTCGGTGAAGAGGTTGTTGAGATCGATGTCGTCAGGTTGCGGCAGTGCACTTTCGAGTTCTCCGTCGTTTTTGTGAGCGATATATGGTTACTGGCATTAAGCTCAGCGTTCATAGGTGTCTCCTGCCGGTAAACCCGCCAAGGTATCAAAGGAACCGAACGATAAGTTCTTAGCTGTCTGCAAATGATCGACAGACCAGCAACCAGCCGTCTTCTACGTCACCCTCATCCAGGACTGAGTGTCCAAGCGATTGACTCGGCCTGATTCCAGTCGACATGTACACGAAGCACATTCGAGCCAGGGGTATTTGCCGCGTGGCGCCAGAACAGTGATGACGGAGTGTGCCTGCCCGGCATGGTGACCGTTTCCGGAACCACTACCGGTAGCGACAAACACTTGGGCACCTGTATCAAGCCAACGTCAACTGGACGCCTATCTCCAATATCACGGTCGGTCTCGACTATCTGTTCTATGACATCGGTTCGGCGAACAAGAATGCCGGAGGCAGTAACTCGCAAATCGTGGTGTTGCGTACCTCGTTTCGTTATTGAAAAGAGGCCATTCAAGCATAAAGTATGACTGGATAAAGCATAAGTCGGCAAAGCGGCTTTTGCTTTGTCCATAACCGTCTGTTGGTCACACATTGCTGACCTTTTGTGAGCTTATTAAGCATTTTCAACATCTGGCTGGCGAGCTTCCGACTCCAAGCATAGAACCTTTCATCATTTCTGCGGTACGTGCTATCCAATGCCGGCATTCGATGCTACGAGCGATAGCACCGGTGGAAGCTTGTCCAAAACCCAAGAGCGCTCCGCCATTGATCATCAAAGTCAAAATTATGATTATCCATAGCTTGTCAGCTTTCATAACAGCATCTCGTAGTAATGATAATCCAGCTACCCGTTACGGTTACTGTGTTTAATGCCGACCAGTTAAACAATTGAAGAATGGGGTCTCTGTAATGAGGCCCCATTGAGGACAAAAACTAAGTCATCTTTAGTGATAGTTAATTTTAGACGACCGCCACTTAACAAAACTTAGACTACTGTTACGCTAGGAAAATCAATATCAGTGTCAGCCATGTTGTTGATGAAGTTAGTCAGAAGGAAC
>NZ_JBSVWB010000091.1:0-9216 GCF_054071795.1 Pseudomonas sp. SDO5271_S396 | reverse complement strand
ATGCATTTCCCTGTGGGAGCGGGCTTGCCCGCGATGGTCGCACCTAGGTCTTAAGGCAGATCACGGCTCGCGTAGAACGCACCCAACACCTTCACCAGGTGCGCCAGGTCATGGCTGCCGCACAGTTCGCGGATGGAGTGCATGGCAAACGTCGGCAGGCCGATGTCCACCGTACGCACGCCCAGGTGGCTGGCGGTGATCGGGCCGATGGTGGAACCGCACCCCATGTCGCTGCGTACCACGAAGCTCTGCACCGGCACTTCCTGGGCCATGCACAGATGGCGGAAGAACCCGGCGGTTTCGCTGTTGGTGGCGTAGCGCTGGTTGTTGTTGACCTTGATCACCGGGCCGGCGTTGAGTTTGGGGCCGTGGTTGGCGTCGTGCTTCTCGGCGTAGTTGGGGTGCACGCCATGGGCGTTGTCCGCAGATACCAACAGGGATTTCTGAATGGTACGTACGAACTCATCACCTTCCGGCAGCAGGCGGCGCAGGGTCTGTTCCAGCATCGGACCGTCGGCACCGCAGGCCGAGCAGGAGCCGACTTCTTCATGGTCGTTGCACACCAGCACGCAGGTTTCTTCGGTGTCGCTGGTGAGCAAGGCTTGCAGGCCGGCGTAGCACGACAGCAGGTTGTCGAGGCGGGCGCCGGCAATGAAGTCGCCATTGAGGCCAATGACGGCAGCGCTCTGGGTGTCGTAGAAGCTCAGCTCGTAGTCGAGCACCACATCGGCGTTCAGCCCGTGTTCGCGTGCAAGCTGCTCGGTGAGTACGGCGCGGAAGTCCACACGCTCGTCACCGGCGAATTGGGCGAGGATCGGTGGCAACTCGGTCTGGGCATTGATCGCCCAACCTTGGTTGGCTTCACGGTTCAGGTGAATGGCCAGGTTCGGGATGATGGCGATGGGCAGCTTGAAGTCGATCAGTTGGCTTTCGACCTTGCCATCGCGGCGAAAGGTGACGCGGCCAGCCAGGGACAGGTCACGGTCGAACCAGGGCGCCAGCAACGCGCCGCCGTAGACTTCCACGCCCAACTGCCAGAAACCCTGGCGTTGCAGCTCCGGTTGCGGCTTGACCCGCAGGCAAGGGCTGTCGGTGTGTGCACCGACCAGGCGGATACCGTCCAGCAGCGGCGAGTGCCGGCCAAGCTTGAAGGCGATGATCGAGGAGTCGTTGCGGGTGACGTAATAGCGACCGTTGGCCTCGGTGGTCCAGGTTTCGCGCTCGTCAAGGCGCTGGTAACCGGCGGCTTCCAGGCGTTGGGCCAGGGCGGCAGTGGCATGAAAAGGAGTAGGGGAGGCCTTGAGGAAATCGATCAGGCCTTGATTCAACGCTTCGCGCATAAATAGCTCCAGACAGCAATGCGCGGAGTTTACCGTATTGGTTGCGAACACAACACAAAACCACTGTGGGACTGACACACCGCTATCGCAGGCAAGCCAGCTCCCACATTTGATCGGGTTCACCCTTCAAAAGGGCGCAGGGCACTCGAAGCGCAAGCGCTCACCGCTTTGCGGGTGAGTGAAGCTCAACATGCTCGCATGCAGGCACAGGCGCGGCCACGCGGCCAGGGCCTGTTCATGGGCGTACAGGCCGTCGCCGAGCAACGGGTGGCCGATGGACAGCATGTGTACGCGCAGTTGGTGCGAACGCCCGGTGATGGGCGTGAGCTCCACGCGGCACCAGTCGCCACAGCGTTCCAGCACTTTCCAGAAGGTCAGCGCGTGTTTGCCGAACTCATGGTCCACCACATGGCGTGGTTTGGTCGGTGGGTCGTAGCGCAGGGGCAGGTCGATGCTGCCACTGTCCAGTGCCGGTTGGCCCCAGGCCAGGGCGGTGTAGGCTTTTTCGGTTTCGCGGTCATGAAACTGGCGCGACAGCTCGCGGTGGGTGTCGGCGTCCCGGGCCAGCAGGATGATCCCTGACGTTTCCCAGTCCAGGCGGTGCACGATGCGGGCTTCGGGGTAGCCGTTTTCCTGCAGGCGGGTGATCAGACAGTCCTTGTTGTCGTCGGCGCGGCCAGGCACCGAGAGCAGCAGGGTCGGTTTGTTCACCACCAGGACAGCGTCATCCTGATGGAGGATATGGATGTTGGACAGCGGCATTAAACAGCCTCGTAACAAACGCCAACGGCGGCTCGCCCACCTGGCTCCCCAAGGGGATCAAGGTGAACGAGCCGCCGTGGCGGCCACCCGTTCGATCAACGATCTGGCAGGGTGATATTGAGTTCCAGAATCGAACAGCTTCCCTCATTCTCGAGGGCGATCTGTACTTGATCGTCGCCGATATTGACGTACTTGCGGATCACTTCCACCAGTTCCTTCTGCAAGGCGGGCAAGTAGTCCGGGGTGCTGCGTTGGCCGCGTTCGTGCGCCACGATGATCTGTAGACGCTCTTTCGCCACGGACGCAGTAGTCGGCGTTTTTCTGGTACGAAAGAAGTCAAAAATGTTCATGGTTTAGTTGCCTCCAAAGATACGCTCGAAGAATCCCTTCTTCTTGACATCGAGGAAGCGATGTTCCACGGACTTGCCCAGCAGGCGATCGACGGCATCGCTGTACGCCTGGCCGGCGTCGCTCTGGTCGTCGAGGATGACCGGAACACCTTGGTTAGAGGCTTTGAGCACTGCCTGGGATTCTGGAATCACGCCCAGCAGGGTCACGGCGAGGATTTCTTTCACGTCTTCAACGCCAAGCATTTCGCCGTTGCTGACGCGCTCGGGGTTGTAACGGGTGAGCAGCAGATGCTCCTTGATCGGGTCTTCGCCTTTTTCGGCGCGCTGGGACTTGCTGGCCAACAGGCCGAGCATGCGGTCCGAGTCACGTACCGACGAGACTTCCGGGTTGGTCACCACGATGGCCTCATCGGCGAAGTACATCGCCAGGTGGGCACCGGTTTCGATGCCGGCCGGGGAGTCGCAGACCACGAACTCGAAGGTTTCTTTCAGTTCGGCGAGGACTTTGCCCACGCCGTCCTTGGTCAGCGCTTCCTTGTCACGGGTCTGGCTGGCCGCCAGCACGTACAGGTTTTCGAGGCGCTTGTCCTTGATCAGGGCCTGTTGCAGGTTGGCTTCGCCGTTGACCACGTTGACGAAGTCATACACCACGCGGCGTTCGCAGCCCATGATCAGGTCGAGGTTACGCAAACCGACGTCGAAGTCGACGATAACTGTCTTGTGGCCGCGCAGCGCGAGACCGGTACCGATAGCGGCGCTGGTGGTGGTCTTACCCACACCACCCTTGCCGGATGTAACCACGAGAATCTTGGCCAAGGTGTTTCACCCCTAAGGAAAAAGGACTTTTCGGTCCCTGAAAAACATCTCTTGGAACTCGCTGCAGGCGGACAGCCTTGTAGGAAAAAATAATTCCTACACAAGTAATGCCGGTTTCGCTGTGCTATCAGAGTCTAGAGATGCTTGGAAAATGCGGCAGTATCCGTTAAAGACGGATGATGTTCAACACATCGCCCGACAGGCTGACCTGCACCCCGGCCCCCCACAGCGGATCACGGCGCAAATCTTCTGAAACCTTGTACTGGCCTGCGATGGACACTAGCTCAGCGGTCAACTGCTGGCAAAAAATCCGCGCCTTTGTATCACCCTTGATGCCGGCGAGGGCACGTCCGCGCATCGGGCCGTATACATGGATGTTGCCATCGGCGAGAAGTTCCGCCCCGGGACTGACCGAAGACACCACCACCAGGTCGCCGCCCTGGGCGTAAATTTGCTGTCCGCCGCGTACGGGCGAGGTGATGATCTTTGTAGGCTTGATCGTCGGCTCCGGTGGTTTTTCCGGTTTTTTCTTCTCTTCACCGACCAATGGTTCGAGCGGACGCTCGCGCGCACCCGAGGGTGGCAATACTGGCAGTTCAATGGCGATGGCCGCAGCAATGTCTTCGATACGGCTGGCGCGAATCGCCAGCGTACGCAGGCCGTGGGAGCGACAGACGCGCATCAGCCCGGGCAGGTCGATGACGCCCTGGCCGGCGGGCAGTTTGTCCAGCGCCAGCACCAGCGGGGCGTTGTTGAAGAAGTTCGGCGCCAGGGCGACCTTGGCGGCGAGCTGGCGGTCCAGGGCGTCGAGGTCGTTGCGGGCCAGTTCCAGCACGGTGATGGCGAGCATGCTGCCTTTCAGCTGGAACACGGGATCTTGGTCTAGCGGTTCGGTTTGGCTCATGGTCGGCAAAAGCGGCTTGTCACGAAAAGTGTCGAGACTTATAACGAGAACATCCCCGGGCCGCAAGCCGGGTCGAACCGTTGTAGAATGCGCGGCCCTTGTCTTTACCGGAATCTGTAATGGATCGCCCGCGTTTTCGAGCTGTATTTTTTCACCCGCGTTTTTGGCTGTTATGGCTGGGACTCGGCTTGTTGTGGCTGGTCACTCAACTGCCGTATCGCGCGCTGCTGACCATTGGTCGTTTGCTCGGCGCGGGGATGTACCGCGTGGCCGGCGAACGTCGCCGCATCGCTGCGCGCAACCTGGAGCTGTGCTTTCCGGAAAAAACCGCCCAGGAACGCAAGCGACTGCTCAAGGACAACTTCGCCTCCACCGGCATCGCCTTCTTCGAGATGGCCATGAGCTGGTGGTGGTCACGCCAGCGCCTGGCGCGGCTGGCCCATGTCGAAGGCCTGGAACACCTCAAACAGGCCCAACTGGATGGCAAGGGCGTGATCCTCATGGCCCTGCACTTCACCACCCTGGAAATCGGCGCGGCCTTGCTGGGGCAGAAACACACCATCGATGGCATGTACCGCGAGCACGGCAACCCGTTGTTCGACTTCATCCAGCGCCGTGGCCGCGAGCGTCACAACCTCGATTCCCTGGCCGTTGAGCGCGAAGACGTGCGTGGCATGCTCAAGCTGCTGCGCGCCGGCCGCGCCATCTGGTATGCACCGGACCAGGACTACGGCGCCAAGCAAAGCATCTTCGTGCCACTGTTCGGTATCCAGGCCGCTACCGTGACGGCCACCAGCAAGTTTGCCAAGCTGGGCAAGGCGCTGGTGGTGCCATTCACCCAGGAGCGGCTGGCCGATGGCAGCGGTTATCGCCTGGTGATCCATCCGCCGCTCAGTGACTTCCCTGGCGAGAGCGACGAAATCGACTGCCTGCGGATCAATCAGTGGGTCGAAGCAGCGGTTCGGGAATGCCCCGAGCAATACCTGTGGACGCACCGGCGCTTCAAGAGCCGGCCACCGGGCGAGCCCAAGCTGTACGAGAAACGCCGTCGGTAAATCCTGACTTTTCCCATATGGAGTGACGCAATGCGCCCAGCTGAACCGGTTACAGGCTTGATTCTTTCCGGCGGCGGGGCGCGAGCAGCGTATCAAGTAGGGGTATTGGCGGCGATTGCCGAGCTGTTGCCGTCGGGGGCGCCCAACCCGTTTCCGGTGATCGTCGGCACCTCTGCCGGCGCGATCAACGCCGTGAGCCTGGCCAGTGGCGCCATGGACTTCACTGCCGCGATCCAGCGCCTTACCGCATTCTGGCAAGGCTTTCGCAGCCACCTGGTGCTGCGCAGTGACTGGCCCGGGGTCATTCGTCAGGCCGGGCGCTTCTTTATTCACAGCCTGCTCGGCCTCGGCGCCCAGGTGCCGGTGGCGCTGCTCAACAGCACGCCGCTCAAAGCGCTGCTCAAGGATAAATTGCACCTGGACGGCATTGGCGAAGCGATTCGCCAACAGCATCTGCATGCCGTGGCGGTGACGGCCTTTGGTTATGAGTCCGGGCAAGCGGTGACCTTCTACCAGGGCGGCGGCACCATCGATGCCTGGTTACGCCATCGGCGTATCGGTGTGCCCACGCAGCTTACGGTCGAGCACCTGCTGGCCAGTTCGGCGATTCCCTTGCTGTTCGCCCCGGTCAAACTGGAGCAGGAGTACTTCGGCGACGGTGCCGTGCGCCAGTCGGCGCCGATCAGCCCGGCGCTGCACCTGGGCGCCAGCCGTGTGCTGGTGGTCGGTGTCAGCGGCAACCCGCGCGGCAACGAGCCGGCGGCACAGCGCACCTACACCGGCCAGGAACCCACCCTGGCGCAGATCGGTGGGCACATGCTCAACAGCACGTTCATTGACAGTCTGGAAAGCGATATCGAGTTGCTGGAACGCTTGAACCAGTTCAGCCATGCCGCGCCCGAGTTGGCGGCCGTGGAAGTGCTGGTGATCGCCCCGAGCCAGCCCATCGATGAAATAGCAGCGCGGCATCGCCAGGAACTGCCGGCGGCGTTGCGCCTGTTTTTGCGCGGGCCGGGAGCGACCAAGACGAGCGGGGCGGGGGTGCTGAGTTACTTGCTGTTCGAAGCGGGGTATTGCAGCGAGTTGATCGAGCTGGGACGGCGCGATGCGTTGGCCAAGCGTGAGGAGTTGTCACGATTCCTTGGCATTACACCGATCTAAATGTGGGAGCTGGCTTGCCTGCGATAACGGTGTGTCAGCCCATAAATGTGGCACAGACAGATTGCTATCGCAGGCAAGCCAGCTCCCACAGGAGACCGCGATCACATTTTAAAAGTGGTACTTGACCAGGAAGCTCGCGGTGTTCTGGTTGGTCTTGAATGCGCCCGAATCTTCGATCCCGTACTTATTCTTCCAGTAGTCGTATTCGAAGCCCACGTACAACTGCTTGTCGCCCCAGTGCAGCGCTTTGCCGAGGTCGTATTTGACCTGCGGGTTGAAGTGCAGGTTGGCGTGGTAAGTGCCACGGGCGTTTTTGTCGTTGTCGGTCACCCAGTCCATGAAACCGTCGATCAGCACGTCGGAGTTGCCCACCGGAAGGGTGTATGACCACACCGGGGTGATCTGCCACACGCCGTCACCCGGACGATTGCCTTCAGTCTGGCGCTGGTAGAAGTTCAACTGGAAGTAGTCGAAGCCGGGGATGTTCAGGTCGAAGCCCGGACCCAGCAGGTACGACTCGTTATCGCCTTCGCCGAACTCGTAGGTGAACGCCAGCAGCACATCTTTCACCGGGCCCAGGGACAGGTCCTTGTCCAGAATCTTGCCGAACGACAGGCGCGGGCTGAACTCACCGTAGTAGGTGTTCGGGCCGACATTTCCGTCTTCCTTGCCGTTGTAGAAGATGCGGTCGAGGAAGAAGAAGTTGTCGCCGTACTTCCAGGCGTCGGCGTGCTCGAACGTGACGGTTTGCTGGATCTGCGGGTTGACGGTGAAGCTCTTGCCCCACAGGTAGGTCAGGCTGTTGTTCTGCCACTGCAACAAATCACCGGCCACGGCCTGGCCGCCGGCCAGCAGGGATCCCGCCAGCATCAGGCCTTTGAACATAGGTTTCATTCGGTTGCTCCCGAGTTAAGGTTTTATGGTTTTTCTTCTACGCAGGCGCTCTGGTGTGGCGCCTTTTGGTTCGCTGCAAAAATCGTCTATTCGGTCAGCTTTGATGCTTTTAGCAAGCGCCGCGCCAAGGCTTTCAAAAAGCCAAAAAATCCCCGTCGGCTGCATCGGATGCAGTCGAATTCAGGGGACTTTTGCGTGTTTTGGCCGCAGACAATAGGCCGGGATAAGTTGGCCTTGCAGTCAGCTTTTACATTCGCTGTTTTTTTTTGAGTCGATTCGAGCGGGCGCGGAGAATACTGGCTCCCATGCCTTGGCTCAAGTGCGCCGTTACAGCGCGCGCGGGGCGAGAATGGGGCACGGCTCGTGGCCGGCCCCAGGTGAAGGGTGTGCATGTGGATGTTCCCTGTTTCGTTATTGTTTTTGTTTGAACGAAGGAATCAATGCGTATGGGCGACGGCAGGTCGTTCCGAACCGCCGAGAATGTTGAACAGCACATTCAGCGATAACGCGCTGAGGGTGGCCATGGCGATGCCGCTGTGGGTAATCGGGCTCATCCACAGTGGCAACTGCGCGAAGAATTCCGGGCGCACCACCGGGATCAGGCCCATGCCGATGCTCACTGCCACCAGCAGTTGGTTGCGACGGTCGGCGATGTCGGCTTCCTGCAGGATCTTGATCCCGGTGGCCGCGACCATGCCGAACATGGCGATGGCCGCGCCGCCGAGCACCGCCGGCGGAATCGACGCCACCAGGTAAGCCGCTTTGGGCAGCAGGCTGAGCACGATCAGGAACACCCCGGCCATCATCGTCACCGAGCGGCAGCGCACGCCGGTCATTTGCACCAGGCCGATGTTCTGCGCGAACGAGGAATGGGTGAAGGTGTTGAAGAAGCCGGCAAAGAACGACGCACCGGCATCGCACAGCAAGCCTCGGCGCAGCATCTTTGGCGTGACGTCCTGGCCGGTGATCTTGCCCAGGGCGAGGAACATCCCGGTGGACTCGACAAAGATGATCACCACCACCAGGCACATCGACAGGATCGGCGCGAGCTCGAACTTGGGCATGCCGAAATGCAGCGGTGTCACCAGCTGCACCCACGGTGCCCGGGCCAGGCCGCTGAGGTCGACCATGCCAATGGCCCCGCACAACGCGTAGCCCAGGCCCATACCGATCAAGACCGAGATGTTCACCCAGAAGCCGCGCATGAAGCGGTTGATCAGCAGGATGGTCGCCAGTACCAGGGCGGCGATGGCCAGGTAGACCGGCGAGCCAAACGTCGCCGCGGCACTGCCGCCCCCGGCCCAGTTCACGGCCACGGGAAACAGCGACAGGCCGATGGCGGTGATCACGGTGCCGGTCACCAGCGGCGGGAAGAAGCGTACAACCTTGGACATGAACGGCGCGATGAGCATGCCGAAGAATCCGGCCGCGATGGTCGCCCCGAAGATCCCCTGCAAGCCGATACCCGGCATGCCGGCCATGGCCACCATGCTGCCGACGGCGGCAAAGCTGGCCCCCATCATCACGGGCATGCGAATGCCCACCGGCCCGATGCCGAACGACTGCACCAGGGTGGCGATACCGGCCACCAGCAGGTCGGCGTTGATCAGAAAAGCGATTTCTTCACGGCTGAGGCCGGCGGCCTGGCCAATGATCAGGGGCACGGCGACCGCGCCGCCGTACATCAGCAAGACGTGTTGCAGGCCTACCAGAATCAGTTGCAAGAGGGGCAGCCGCACCAGGGCGGGTGCGGCGGGAATCTGCGGTTCGGCTAACTCGGTCATGCAACACCTCGGATCTTTTTATTGTTGTGTTGTTTGGCATTCAATTGCCGGATGGAACTCAATCTTCAAAACACGACTGATCTCAAAGGTGGGAGCTGGTCTGTGTGGGAGCTGGCTTGCCTGCGATGCAGGCACCTCGGTGTATCAGGC
>NZ_JBSVWB010000090.1:0-10289 GCF_054071795.1 Pseudomonas sp. SDO5271_S396 | reverse complement strand
ATGGGCCAGGCGGTTGGCCCGGCGGTTCAGCTCGGCATAACTGATCGACTGCTCGTCCAGGCACAGGGCAACCGCGTCGGGACGCTGACGAACCTGGGCCTCGAAAAGCCCCTGCACCCCCGCCACGTCTTCGAACGCCGGTACGCTGCGGTTCCAGTCCTGCAACAAGGCGCGCTGCTCGTCGTCCACCAACAGACCCAGCTGCGCAATGCGATTACCCGCGCGCCCGACCACCGCCCGCAACAGGTTCTGCCAATGCTCGGCCATGCGCTGCACGGTGGTGGCGTCGAACAGGTCAGTGGCGTAGGTCAGCGACGCGCCGATGCCCTCGGGGGACTCCTGGGTATCCAGGCTCAGGTCGAACGGCGCGCTCTGGCTGTCCCACTCCAGCGCTTCCACTCCCAGCCCCGGCAACTGCTGTTCGCCACGGGCCTTACGCCCTTCGGTCTGGTGGTTGAACATCACCTGGAACAGCGGGTTATGGCTCAGGCTGCGCTCCGGTTGCAGCGCTTCCACCAACTGTTCGAAGGGCAAGTCCTGGTGACTCTGGGCCTCCAGCGCCCGCTGTTTGACCTGGGCCAGCAACTGGCTGAAGGTCATGTGCCCGTCGATATCGGCCTTGAGCACCTGGGTGTTGACGAAGAAACCGATAAGGCGCTCGGTTTCCGCGCGGTTGCGGTTGGCGATCGGCACGCCGACGCGAATATCCGACTGCCCGCTGTAGCGATACAACAGGGTCTGGAACGAAGCCAGCAACAGCATGAACAAGGTCACGCCTTCGCGCTGGGCCAAGGCTTTGAGGCCGTTGACCAAGGCCGCGTCCAGGCCGATGTCCACCCTCGCGCCACGATAGCTCTGCACCGCCGGGCGTGGATGATCCAGCGGCAACTCCAGCACCGGCTGTTCGCCGCCCAACTGCTCGCGCCAATAGCCCAGTTGCCGCTCTTTTTCACCGGCTTCCATCCAGCTGCGTTGCCACAGGGCATAGTCCGGGTACTGGATCGGCAACTCGGGCAGGCGCACGTCCTGCCCCTGACTGTAGGCGACGTACAACTGCACCAGCTCATCGACCATCACTTGCATCGACACGCCATCGGAAACGATGTGGTGCAGCACCAGCACCAGCACGTGTTCATCGGGCGCCAGTTGCAGCAACTTGACCCGCAGCAGCGGGCCTTGTTGCAAGTCGAAAGGCTTGGCGACTTCCGCCTGCACCAACGCTTCGAGCCGGGTGGAGTCGCCGGGTTCATGGGCGATATCCACACGCAGTTCAGGCTTGACCACTTGCAGCACCTGGTCGGCGTCCTGGTGCAGGTGGGTACGCAGGCTTTCGTGACGGGCGATCAGCGTATCGAAGCTGCGCTGCAAGGCCGCGTGATCCAGGCGACCGCGCAGGCGCAAGGCACGCGGCAGGTGGTACGCCGCGCTGTGCGGCTCCAACTGCCACAAAAACCACTGGCGTTCCTGGGCATAGGAGAGTCGCAGCGCTTCACCGTCCTGACGCTTGAAAACCGGGGCAATCTCAAACAGGTTGATGCCTTGTTGCTTGAGCATGACCGCCAACGCTTTCTTTTGCTGCGCAGAAAGTGAACCCACCGACTCGATTAATGCTTGCACGCCACGCCCCTCAGGAAATCAATTTATCCAAATCTTCTGCTGATAGACGTTTGAGAGCCTCCAAGGATTTAGCCAATGCATCCTGCACTGGCGAATTATTTGTCTGGCGGGACGCCACGTAGCGACTGAAGTCGCCCAGGGTGGGCGTGGTGAAAATCGATTTGACGTCGAACTCGGCATGCAACTGATCGCGCAGGCGCACCACCACTTGCGTGGCCAACAGCGAGTGCCCGCCCAGTTCGAAGAAGTTGTCGTCAAGGCCGACGCGCTCAACGTCCAGCACGTCGGCCCAGATCGCGGCGATCTGCTGTTCCAGCTCGCTGGCCGGCGCCACATATTCGCGGGCTTGCAGGTTGGCATCGGCTTTGGGCAGCGCCTTGCGGTCGAGCTTGCCGTTGGGACTCAACGGCATCTGCTCCAGCAGCATCCATTGCGCCGGGACCATATAGTCCGGCAGCTGCCGGGCCAGGTGCGCGCTGAGTACGTCGCGCCAATCATCACCGGCGTTTTGCAGTACCAGGTAGCCCACCAAGTATTTGCCATCGACGGCCAATACGGCGGTTTCACGCACCCAATCGTGCTCCAGCAAACGCGCTTCGATTTCACCCAGCTCGATGCGCAGGCCGCGCAGTTTCACTTGATGGTCGATACGCCCGGCGTATTCGATCACGCCGTCTTCGCGGAAACGCGCCAGGTCGCCGGTGCGGTACAGGCGTTCGCCCGCGATGAATGGGTGGGCGATAAAACGCTCCGCCGTCAACGACGGACGACGGTGATATCCGCGCGCCAGGCCGACACCGCCCAAATACAGTTCGCCCAGCACGCCAACCGGCACCGGTTCGAAATTGCTGTCGAGGATGTAGCAACCCAGGTTGGCAATCGGGCGGCCAATCGGCACCGCGTCGCGATCTTCATCGACACAGGTCCAGTGAGTCACGTCGATGGCCGCTTCGGTCGGACCATACAGGTTGTAGAGCCCGGCCTGGGGCAGCTTGGCGAACACCTGTTGTTGGGCGTCCGCCGGCAAGGCTTCACCGCTGCACACGATGCGTTGCAGGGTTTGGCAGGTGGAAACATGGGCGTCCTGCAAGAACGCTTGCAGCATCGACGGCACGAAGTGCAGCGTGGTGATCTGCTCCTGGTTGATCAGGGCCACCAGCTTGGCCGGATCGCGGTGATCACCCGGAGCTGCGACGACCAACCTTGAACCGGTCATCAGCGGCCAGAAAAATTCCCATACCGACACGTCAAAACTGAACGGGGTCTTTTGCAACACGCTGTCGCTGATGTCCAGTTCATAGGCCTCCTGCATCCAGTGCAGGCGGTTCAGCAATGCCGAGTGGCGGTTGCCCGCGCCTTTCGGCTGGCCGGTGGAACCGGAGGTGTAGATCACGTAGGCGAGGTTTTCGCCATCCAGCTCAATACCCGGGTTGGCGTCGCTGTAGTCCTCGAACGTCGAGTCGCCCAGCACCAGCGTGTGCAGCCCAGCCGGAATCGGCAACTGTTCAAGCAAATGCGCCTGGGTCAGCAACAGTTTCACGCCGCTGTCGTCGAGCATATAGGCCAGGCGTTCACGCGGGTATTCGGGGTCCAGCGGCACATAAGCACCGCCGGCCTTGAGTACCGCCAGCAGGCCGATGACCATTTCGATGGAGCGCTCCACCGCGAGACCCACCAGCACATCCGGGCCTACGCCGGCCTCGATCAGGCGATGGGCCAAACGATTCGCGCGGCGGTTCACCTCGGCGTAGCTCAGGCGCTGTTGGCCAAACACCAACGCCGGTGCGTCCGGCTGGGCCTGTGCCTGGGCTTCGAACAATTGGTGTACCCACTGGCCTTGCGGGTAGTCGCGCTCAGTCGCGTTCCACTCGCACAGCAGTTGTTGGCGCTCGCCCCTCTCCAGTATCGGCACGTCACCCACCCGCTGCTGACCGTCCAGGATCATCCCTTGCAGCAGATTGACCAGGTGCCGGCCATAAGCGTGCACCGCCTTGTCGCTGAAATGCGCGCGGGCGAAGCTGAATTGCAGGGTCAGCGTCTCGCCCAGGTCCACCAACACTGTCAGGGGGTAACTGGTCTGCTCATAGGCATTGGGCAGACCAAATTTGATGCCGCTGCCGCCGCCCTGCTCCAAGGCCTTGGACACCGGGTAGTTTTCGAACACCAGCAACGTGTCGAACAGCGCCTCGCCGGCGGTGGCCGCCCAACGTTGAATGTCGTACAACGGCGTGTGTTCATGCTCGCGCAGGGCCAGATTGCGCGCCTGCACCGCCTGCAACAACTCAGCCACCGACTGCTGTGCGTCCACGGGGCTGATCACCGGCAGGGTATTGATAAACAGCCCGACCTGTTGCTCCACACCCGGCAACTCCGCCGGACGCCCGGCCACGGTAGCGCCGAACGCCACCACCGGCTGCCCGCTGTGCCGTTGCAACAGCATCAGCCAGGCGGACTGGATCAAGGTATTCAGAGTGACTTTGTGTTGACGGGCGAAGGCGTCCAGGCGAGCCGTCAACCCAAGGTCCAGGCCCTGGCGATGATCGCCATGCCCTTCCAGCGCCAGCGGTTGACTGGCGCCCAGGCGCGTCGGCGTGTGCAGCGCGCTCAGTTGATCGCGCCAGAACGCTTCGGTGGCACCGGCATCGCGCTGTTGCAGCCAGGCGATGTAATCGCGGTAACGCCCCGTCGCCTGTGGCACGGCCACCCCGGCATAGCGTTGCAGCACTTCGCCGAACAGCCGTGAATTGCTCCAGCCATCCATCAGGATGTGGTGGTTGGTGTAGATCAGTTCATGGCGTTGCTCATCGGTGCGCACCAGCAGCACCCGCACCAGCGGCGCCCGGGTCAGGTCGAAGCCCTGGCGGCGTTGGGCCTGCTGCAAGTTTTGCAGTTCAAGCTCGCGTTCGGGCATGGCGCGCCAGTCGAGTTCTTCGACCTGTATCTGCGCCTCGCGGTACACCACCTGGCACGGCCACTCCAGTTGCCCTTCCCAGAAGAACCCGCTGCGCAGCACGTCATGGGCCTGCACCGTGGCCTGCCAGGCCTGCTGAAAGCGCGCCACATCCAGGTGCTCGGCGCTCACGCGGATCTGGTTGATGTAGTCGCCCGCCGCCTGCTCGTACAGGGTGTGGAACAGCATGCCCTGCTGCATCGGCGACAAGCTGTAGATGTCTTCCACGGCATCGGCCACCAGCGGCAGCGACTCCAGTTGCGCCGGGTTCAGGCGTGACAGCGGGAAATCCGAAACAGTGAAGCCGCTGTTGCCCGGGGTGCAGCAATGCTCCACCAGACGTTCCAGCTCGCGGGTGAACGCCAGGCTCAAGGCCTCGATCACCTGCGGGTCGAACATCAGCGGGCTGAACGTCCAGCCCAGGCGCAGTTCGCCGCCATACACCTGGCCGTTGAGGGTCAGCCAGTTGCCCAGCGGCGCGTCGGGGTTTTGTTCGGCACCGGCATTTTCCGACGCCGGGGCGAACAGGCTGTCAGGCTGATCGAAACTGCCGTCGAACTGGCCCAAGTAGTTGAAGGTGATGCGCGGTACCGGCAACTGGCTGAATGCCTGGCGCGTGGCGTCATCGCCCAGGTAACGCAACGCGCCGAACCCCAGGCCCTTGTCGGGCACGGCGCGCAGTTGCTCCTTGATCTGCTTGATCGAGCCCGCCAGGCTGTCGTCCGGGGTCAGGCGCACCGGGAACAGGCTGGTGAACCAGCCCAGGGTACGGCTCAGGTCGATGTCGTCGAACAGCTCTTCACGGCCATGGCCTTCCAGCTGGATCAGGCTGGAGGCCTGCCCGGTCCATTCGCAGACCACCCGCGCCAGGGCGGTCAGCAGCAGGTCGTTGATCTGGGTGCGGTAAGCCGTGGGGGCCTGTTGCAGCAGTTGCCGGGTGCGCTCGGCATCCAGTTGGCTGACCACCGTCCGGGCCAGTCGGCCCGGGCGTGCGCCGTGCGGATCACGGCACGGCAGATCGGCGGCAACCCCCTGCAATTGCTGCAACCAGAAGTCCTTCTGCGGCTGCATGGCGTCACTGCGGGCGTGGGCTTGAAGGCGCTCGGCCCAGGCTTTGAACGAGGAGGTCTTGGCCGGCAAGCGCTGCTGGCGATACAGGCTTTGCAAGTCTTCGAGGAAGATCCGCCACGACACGCCGTCCACCACCAAGTGGTGCATCACCAGCAACAGGCGCTGGCTACCATCGGCCAGGTCGGCGAGTACCGCGCGCAACAGCGGGCCATTTTGCAAGTCGAGGCTGCGCTGGGCACGCTCGCCCAGGGCTTGCAGTTGGGCGGCGTCGTTCACGGGCTCCTGCCACACCAACGCCGAGGCCGGCGCTTCATGACGGGCAACCCAACCGTCGGCCTGCTGGCTGAAGCGCAGGCGCAACACATCGTGGTGTCGAGTGAGGGCCTGCAGCGCCGCTTCCAGCCGCTCGGCCTGCAAGGGCTCGCGGGGCGTCAACAGCACCGACTGGTTCCAGTGGTGCCGCTGCGGCAGGTCGAGCTCGAAAAACAACTGCTGGAACGGCAGCAGCGGCGTCTCGCCCTGCACCGGCCCCTGGTCGATCACCCGCACACGCTGCAACTGCGCCACACGGGCCAGGCTGCGCACGGTCTGGTGCTGAAACAATGCTTTGGCGGTGAAATGAATACCGGCGGCACGGGCCCGGCTGACCACCTGGATCGAGATGATCGAGTCGCCGCCGCGCTCGAAGAAGTTGTCATTCAGGCCCACGTGTTCGACGCCCAGCACCTCGGCCCAGATCGCGGCGATCTGCTGTTCGAGGGCGCTTTGCGGCGCTTCGTAGTGCTGCGCGGCCTCGGGTTTTGGCAAGGCCTTGCGCTCCAGTTTGCCGTTGGGACTCAGGGGCATCTGCTCCAGCAACATCCATTGCGCCGGGACCATATAGTCCGGCAACTGCCGGGCCAGGTGCGCGCTGAGTACGTCGCGCCAGTCCTCGCCGGCGTCTTGCAGCACCAGGTAGCCCACCAGGAACTTGCCATCGACGGCTAACACGGCGGTTTCACGTACCCAATCGTGTTCCAGCAAACGCGCTTCGATTTCACCCAGCTCGATGCGCAGGCCGCGCAGTTTCACTTGATGGTCGATACGCCCGGCGTATTCGATCACGCCATCTTCGCGGAAGCGCGCCAAATCACCAGTGCGATACAGGCGTTCGCCTTGAACGAACGGATGGGCGATAAAACGTTCGGCGGTCAGGGACGGACGACGGTGATAACCGCGCGCCAGGCCAACACCGCCCAAATACAGTTCGCCCAGCACGCCAACCGGCACCGGTTCGAAATTGCTGTCGAGGATGTAGCAACCCAGGTTGGCAATCGGGCGGCCAATCGGCACCGCGTCGCGATCTTCATCGACACAGGTCCAGTGAGTCACGTCGATGGCCGCTTCGGTCGGACCATACAGGTTGTAGAGCCCGGCCTGGGGCAGCTTGGCGAACACCTGTTGTTGGGCGTCCGCCGGCAAGGCTTCACCGCTGCACACAATGCGTTGCAGGGTTTGGCAGGTGGACACCGCCGGGTCTTGCAGGAAGGCTTGCAGCATCGACGGCACGAAATGCAGCGTGGTGATCTGCTCCTGGTTGATCAGGGCCACCAGCTTGGCCGGGTCGCGATGATCACCCGGCGCAGCCACCACCAGACGCGAGCCAGTCATCAGCGGCCAGAAAAATTCCCATACCGACACGTCAAAACTGAATGGGGTCTTTTGCAACACGCTGTCGCTGATGTCCAGTTCATAGGCCTCCTGCATCCATTGCAGGCGGTTCAGCAAGGCGGAATGGCGGTTGCCCGCGCCTTTCGGCTGGCCGGTGGAACCCGAGGTGTAGATCACGTAGGCGAGGTTTTCGCCATCCAGTTCAATGCCCGGGTTGGCGTCGCTGTAATCCTCGAAGGCCGAGTCGCCCAGCACCAGCGTGTGCAGCCCAGCCGGAATCGGCAACTGTTCAAGCAAATGCGCCTGGGTCAGCAGCAGTTTCACGCCGCTGTCGTCGAGCATGTAGGCCAGGCGTTCACGCGGGTATTCCGGGTCCAGCGGCACATAGGCACCGCCGGCCTTGAGCACCGCCAGCAGGCCGATGACCATTTCGATGGAGCGTTCCACCGCCAGACCCACCAGCACATCCGGGCCTACGCCAGCCTCGATCAAGCGATGGGCCAGGCGATTCGCGCGGCGGTTCACCTCGGCGTAGCTCAACCGTTGTTGACCAAACACCAACGCCGGAGCATCCGGCTGGGCCTGTGCCTGGGCTTCGAACAATTGGTGTACCCACTGGCCTTGCGGGTAGTCGCGCGCGGTCGCGTTCCACTGCCGAACCAATTGCTGACGCTCGTCGGCGTCCAGCGTCGCCAGGTCCTGCAATGGCAATGCGCTGTTCGCCACGGCCGAGCGTAGCAGGCTGAGCCAATGGCGCAGCATGCGTGCCGCCGTCGGCGCATCGAACAGGTCAGTGGCGTAGGTCAGGGAGGCCCAGACACCATCGCCGGTTTCCTGGGTGTCCAGGCTCAGGTCGAACTGCGCGGTCTGGCTGGCCCATTCAAGGTGACTGACCTGCAAGCCCGGCAGCCTGTGCGCGGCGGTTTGAGGGTTGGCCTGATGGTTGAACATCACCTGGAACAGCGGGTTATGGCTCAGGCTGCGCTCGGGCTGCAAGGCCTCCACCAGTTGCTCGAACGGCAGGTCCTGGTGAGCCTGGGCTTCAAGGGCACGGCGTTTGGTGTGCTGGAGCAACTGGGCAAACGTCATCTGCCCGTCAAGGTCGGCCTTGAGCACTTGGGTGTTGACGAAAAAGCCGATCAGCGACTCGGTCTCGACCCGGTTGCGATTGGCAATCGGCACGCCGACGCGAATGTCCGACTGGCCGCTGTAGCGGTACAAAAAGGCCTGGAACGCGGCCAGCAACAGCATGAACAGGGTCACGCCTTCACGCTGGGCCAGGCTTTTCAGGCCCGCCACCAGCGCCGGCTCCAGGGCGATATCCTGGCGGGCGCCACGGAAACTCTGCTGCGCCGGACGCGGATGGTCGAATGGCAGCTCCAGCACCGGTTGCGTGCCGCCCAACAACTCGCGCCAATACGTCAACTGACGGGACTTCTCCCCCGCCTCCATCCAGCGGCGCTGCCACAGCGCGTAGTCGGCATACTGGATCGGCAACGGCGCCAGCTCACAGTCCTGGCCCAGGCTGTAGGCGGCATACAGCCGCATCAGCTCTTGCACCATCACCCCCATCGACCAGCCATCCGAGACGATGTGGTGCTGCACCAGCACCAGCACATGGTCTTCTTCAGCGAGTGCCAGCAGGCTGACCCGCAGCAGCGGGCCCTGTTGCAGGTCGAACGGGCGGGCGATTTCGGCCTCCACCCGCGCCTGGAGCTGCGTTTCATCGACCGCGCTTTCGGCGATTTCGATCACCGCGTGGTCCAGCACCTGCTGCGAGCGTTGCTCCTCATCCAGCTGCAAGCGGGTGCGCAGGCTTTCGTGGCGCGCCACCAGGGTGTCGAAGCTGCGTTGCAGGGCGGCCTTGTCCAGGCGCCCGCGCAGGCGCAGTGCGCCCGGCACGTGGTAGGCGGCGCTGTCCGGGTCCAGTTGCCAGAGAAACCACTGACGCTCCTGGGCGTAGGACAGCGGCAACGGCTGGCCGTCCTGGCGAATCGAGGCAATCGGCAATTGAGCGAAGCTCATGCCCCGGCTTTGCAGGCGCTGGTAAAACTGCTGGCGCTGCTCCAGGGGCAGGCGAAGAAAGCGCGAAACCAGGTCGATGTTAGGGTTGGAAAGCATGGGTCAAATCGCCTCTAGTTCGCTCAAAAAGTCACGAAGATCATCAAAGTCTTCCGCCGTGCCGGCGCGGAAGTTGGCAGCGGCCTGCGCATAGGCGCGCAGGGTGTCGGTCTGGAACACTTCCACCAGCGGCACTTCCAGGCCCAGCTCGGTCTGGACGCGAGAGGTGATCTGGATCGCCAGCAGGGAATGCCCGCCCACGTCAAAGAAGTTGTCGTTCAGGCCCACTTGCGGCAGGCGCAGCACTTCGGCCCAGATCGCCGCAATCTGCTGCTCCAGCTCGGTTTCAGGCGCCACATAGCGTTGCTGCAATTGGCTGGCATCCGGTTCGGGCAGGCCCTTGCGGTCGAGCTTGCCGTTGGGAGTCAGCGGCATTTGCGCCAGGAACATGAAATGCGCCGGCACCATGTAATCCGGCAGACGGGTTTTCAGAGCGCGGCGCAAGGTGTCACGGAACTCGGCTTCATTGGCCAGGCCGGCTTCGGCGGGCACCACATAGGCCACCAGCTGCTTGCCGGTCGGGCCATCCTGGGCCACCACCACGGTTTCACCGACGCTGGCCTGCTCGCGCAGACGTGCCTCGATTTCCCCCAGCTCGATACGGAAACCGCGGATTTTCACCTGGTGATCCACGCGTCCCAGGTAATCCACCACCCCATCGGGACGCCCACGGGTCAGGTCGCCGCTGCGGTACACGCGGCTGCCCGGTTTACCGAACGGGTCCGGCACAAAACGCTCGGCGGTCAGTGCCGGACGCTCCAGATAACCCCGTGCCACACCCTCGCCGCCCAAGTACAGCTCGCCGGCCACGCCTATCGGTTGCAGGTTGAGTTGGGAGTCCAGCACATAGCCGCTGCGGTTGCCCAACAGCGTGCCGATG
>NZ_JBSVWB010000089.1:0-10336 GCF_054071795.1 Pseudomonas sp. SDO5271_S396 | reverse complement strand
CTCGCTGGGGCTCGACAACTCCCACAGGGGATTCGCAGTGGCTGGAAAAACGCTGTCAGCAGGGCCATCGCGCCAGACACGTTCTCACCAACAATGGAGAGCCAATGTGGTGGTGCTTGAATCGCATCAGGCACGCAGTTCGAACTCGGCACTGCCGAGCCTCTCCCCATTCACCAACACATGCACCACATGCCGGCCCGGGTAGTGCTTGCGCGTGGTCATATCGCGAAGGTGCTGTTCGCGCCGAATGTGTTGTAGCTCTCCGGCGCCCAGGTTAAGCGTCTTGAGCTTGAACACTTTCGCGGCACTGTGGCCGGCGCTTTTCACGTAGTCGATGGCGTAGTCCACCACCAGCTTCTGTGACGTGGCGGCGGTGGATTCGAGGCTGAACGACAGGCTGATACGTTCGCCCAGGCTGATCACTGCCGGCGTGACATGCAGGTGGTGGATCTTCACTTCGGCCTTGGCCCCGGCACCCATGATCGTCAGTGCGCGGGTATTGCCTTGCTTGATCAGGCTGCGCAAGGCATGGCGGGCAATCCAGGCGGTGTGAGGGTTGTCCAGGGACCAGCCTTCGATCAGCGTGAGTACCCAGTCCGGGTGGTCCTTGGTGATGTCGTTGAGGTGATTGGCCACCGATTTGCGCACGTACAGGCTGGGGTCGGCCTTTAGATGGTCGAGGATCGAAGCGCACAGTTCGGGGTTGGCTTGCACGTCGGCCAGGCGGAAAGACCATGGCAGGCGTGGCCGCGAACCTTCGCTGGCCAGGCGACGCACGTGTTCGTTGTCATCCCGCGACCACTCCTGCATCACGGCCAGGGTGCGCTGGAAGTCGTGCAGCAGAAAATGGCGGATGGCGAATTCAGCCGAACCAAAAGTGGTGAAGTACTTGAGCGCGGCCATGGAACGCTTGAAGTCATTCAGCCCGTAACTGGCCACGTAGTGCGGCAGGAACAGGCTGACGAACGCGCTGTTCAGGCGCGGTGCCAGGGCGTAGAGCCGCTCGAGGGTTTGGGGATAGTCCAGGGGGATCACCGCATGCAGGCTTTCGCTGACCCGCGCCATGCGTTGCATCACCGACAACGCGTCCAGCCCGGCTGTTGCGTGCTTGAGAAAGCCCTTGGCGTCGAACGCCGGGTACACCGCACTCATCTCGCTGGCGATGTGTTGCAGACGTGCGACGTTGAAGATTTCCTTGAGGGCCGGAGCGCTTTGGTCGGTCATCGGTGATTCCAGTGTGGGGGTTAGAGAAACCAGCGATATTCCCGCGCCTGGATCTCCTGGTGGAAGGCCAAGTGGTCCTGGCGTTTGTTCTCGCAGTACACGTCGACAAATTCGGCGCCCAGCTTATCGCGCAATACCGGTTGATGCTGCATGGCGCGTACCGCTTCGAGCATTTCCAGGGGGAAATCGGTGCCGCTGCTGCGGTCGTCGTTCAGTGGCACGATGGGCTCGCGCTTGGCTTCGAGACCATGTTCCAGGCCAACGAGGATCGCTGCCAGCACCAGGTACGGGTTGGCGTCGGCACTGGCCAGGCGGTGTTCGATGCGCAGGTTGCGCGGGTCGGACTCGGGGATGCGCACGCACGCATCGCGGTCTTCGAAACCCCAACTGGCACGGGTGGCGGCGTTGACGGTACCGCCCAGGCGGCGGAATGCATTGTGGTTGGGCGAGAAGATCGGCATGCAGTGCGGCAGCAGTTCCAGGCAGCCGGCCACCGCGTGGCGCAGCGGTTGCTGCTGATGGGCCGCCAGCAGGTTATTGCCCGCGCCGTCGTAGAGGCTGACGTGCACATGCATGCCGCTGCCGGGAAACTGCAAGTAGGGCTTGGCCATGAAACTGGCGCGGTAGCCATGCTTGAGCGCCACGCCACGGGTGCTGCGGCAGAACAGGGCGGCCCAGTCGGCGGCGCGAAGGCTGTCGTCGACATGGCCGAAATTGATTTCGAACTGGCCCGGGCCGATTTCGGCGGTGATCACCGTGATATCGATGCCCTGATCCCTGGCGGTCTGCGCCATGTCGTCCAGCACCTCGTTGAAGCGCGAGAGCCGTTCGATATGCAGGTTGGGCTGGTCGTCGGCATCCCCGCTCAGCGGGTCGCGGGCGAATTGCGGCAAGCCATTGTCGAGTTGCTTATCGAACAGATAGAACTCCAGTTCGAACGCCACCACCGGATGAATACCCTTGCCGTGCAGGCGCTCCAGCACCCTGGCCAGCACTTCCCGGGGTTCGAATTCGATGGGCGCTTCGGTGCCGTCCGAGGTGATCAGCATCTGCCCCAAGGGCTGGCTTTCCCAGTTCACCGGTTTGAGCGTGCCGGGCACCAGTCGGCGATTGGCGTCCGGGTCGCCATCGTTGAAGCAGTAATCCCCGATCTTGAACAACCCGCCCTGGGCCCCCAGCAATACGGCGTTCTGCGGCAACTTCAACGGGCTGCCGGCCGCGACTTTTTCCAGCATCTCGATGGGATAACGCTTGCCGTAGAAGTGCCCGGGAAGGTCCAGGGCGATCAGGTCGACATAACGCACGTCAGGATGGTTCTGGCGAAAGGTCCGTACTTCGGCCAGTAACGTGGAGGCATGGCTTTTCACGGGTGCAGCTCCTAGTTGTAAACCCACAATACGCGGGCGGGCAGATCGGTCAGGTTGGCGTAGCGGCAGTGGGCGAAGCTGGCCAGGTGGAAACTGTCGCCCGGGCCCAGGGTGACTGAGCCGGGTTCGCCGTCGACCCACAGCGTCAATTCGCCTTCCAGCACAAAACCGGCCTGTTCGGCGCGGTCGCTCATGGTCTGTTCACCGCTGTTGGCGCCAGGTGCCAGCAGACTGTCGAGCATCGAAAACGCGCCGTTCATGCTGGGCGATACGAGGATGTCGGTGATGCCGTTGGCGTAATACACCGTGCGCCGTTCGCTGGGGCGAGTGACCCAGTCCACGGCCTTGGGTTTGGGCTGGCTATAGAAATACGTGGTGGGCACGTCGAGGGCGTGGCTGATCGCGGTCAGATCCGCCACGGTCGGGCGCGACAGTCCGCGTTCCACCTGGGACAGGAAACCCACCGATCGCTCGATCTTTTGCGCGAGCTGGGCGAGGGTGAGTTTCTTGTGTTTGCGCAAATCGTGGATCAGCGCGGCCAGCGTGGCGAGTTCTTCTTGTTGGTTCATGAAATTTATTTCGATAAATTTCATGAAAATTTACAGGAATTATTTCACGTCGGCAATCGGCGGGGTCATTCCCGCTCGTAGCTATCCACCTGTATGCCATCGGCATCGAACACGTTCACCCGGTTTTCTTCCTTGGCATCCCAGATGCTGTACTTCGCCTCATTGCTGTTGGCCGGGATGTTGTAGGTGGTGTACGAACCGAGTTTTTTCACCAAGGCGTTATTGCGGTCGATCAGTACCAGGCCCTCGAAGCCTTCCATTTCCGCCGAAGCGAGGTTTTTCTGGAAGGCGTTGAGGGTGGTGTACTTGAGTGGCACGCGCAGTTTGCCTTCGGTATCGACAGCGCCATAGCGGTTGCCTTTTTTCACCACCGCCATGCCGTTGGAAAAGGGCTCGACCTCGTCGTACGGCAGGTTGATCGCCAAGGTTTTGCCTTGGGGGTTGATGAAACTGAAGGTGCCGCGCTTGCGATCCTGCACCAGTTGCGGCTGGCCCTGGATAAACGCGCCGACGGCACGGGTGCCGGCGGGGTTGAGTTTCTGCAATTTCAGGTTGTAGACGTCTCTTTGTGCGTCTTCCCCCAGGGTGGTGTAGAGGTAATCGCCGACCACCTCGACAGTGGAGAATCGAGGCGCCAACAGCTCCTTGCCGGCAAGGTTCCACACCCCGTAGTTCGAATCGACACCGTAGGTCTTCTGCCCGGGTCGGCCGATGAACAAATCGCCCACCACCTCGACATTGACGTATTTCATCGGCACCACGACCTGCTGTTTCTTCACGTCGTACACGCCGTAGGGCCCGTTGGTTTCGCGCTCGACGATCATCAGGTCGTCATTGATCGGCTTTTCGATGATCTCGAACGGCAGCTCCTTGAGCGTGTGTCCACCCGGCACGAACACGAAGTACTTGAACAGCAGTTGGCTCCAGCCGTCCTTCTCGGGGGTGCTGCCGACCTGCATGTTGTACACGCCGGGCATTTCGGTGTACTCGATGCGCTTGAAGCGCGGCTTGACCACCCACTGGCCCTTGTCGTCGATGAACCCGCTTTTTTGCGTGGCGTTGTCGTAGGCGATGTAGCGGCTCTGGGGGGGGACCGCGTTGTGCATGTCCAGTTCGAGGGTGTCTGGCCGCGTCGGGTCCAGCACGTAGATCACCACACTCGCCGGGGTGTCTTCGAAGTGGTAGGTGGCGTGCACATTGGTCAACGCGCTGGCCGTCTCCGGCAGGTCCTTGACGAACTGCTCCAGGTGATCCTGTACCGCGGCACTGGTTTTATAGCGGGAGAAACCGCTCTGCATACGCAGCAGTTCGTCGTAGTACTTGCGCAGGTTGGCCTTCTGCTCGGCGGTGGGCGACGAATTGGAACTGTTGCCGCCGCTGTACAGGGGCTTGCCCTCGGCCGTCAGGCCCTGGATCACGTAGGTGCTGTCTTTCGGCGTGGCCAGCAGCAGCGAGGCACGGTCGTCGGCCAGGGCGGTCAGTTGATAGACCTCGCCGCCGCCGGCGGTGACTTTCGGATGGGACGGGTCCAGCACGACTTTCTTGAAGCCTGGATAGGCCGGGTAGGTGAGGGTGACGCTGACGCGCTCCACCGGCTTGTTGACCTTGAGCTCGGCGCGCGTGCTGTCGTCATCTTCGGCGTTGCTCACGCCTATCTCTGTGAAAGGCTGTTGTGTTCCATCGCGCAGGTAAACGGTCTGTACCGCGTAACGTTCTGCCTCGCGCGGGCTGGGCAGGGCACCGCGCTTGAGCACTTCGCGAATCGGTTCCACCTCGAGCATGAGCCCTGACTGGTTGTCGAAGAACATCTGCTGGAACTGTGGTTTCTGCTGCTTGAGGGCTTCGAGAGCGCTTTTCAGCTCGGCGGCGGGCATGGGCACGAAAGGTTCGTCATAACGCAGTTCTTTCTTTTCGGCGGGCGTCTTGGCGGTTTTCGTCGCCGGGGAGATTTCCAGGCGCAGGCTTTCGATCATCGCGATCTGGTTGATGCTGTCGCGCACGTCGAGCACCAGGTAATTCAGGCGTTTTTTCGCTTCCGGCAGGGAGAGCGTGTGCAAATCGCCCACATCGCCTTCGTTCAACTGGTCGTCAGTGTATTCGGTGCCGGTCACCAGGCCCGTGATCCCATTGCGGTCGATCAGGTAATAGGCTGCGCCGCCGATCACGGCGACCACCACCAGGGCGCTGGCAACGAGCTTGATTCGGGTCAGGGGTGTTTTCATTGTTATCGGACTCGAGAATGGGCTGGCGCAAGGTTAGCAGGCTGAATGATTCCGCGCGCCTGTGGTCGGAAGCTGGGTACGCGTCATTAATCGAAGGAGTGCCCATGAAGTCCGGATCTCTCGCTGCCAGCCTGTTGATTGCCGCCAGCCTGTCCACCGCCAGCTTTGTCGCGCTGGCCGGCGATACCCCACAGGAAACCGTGCAACCCTCCAACATCAATGCCCATGAGCTGAAGGAAGGTGATCGTGCGCCGGACATGCTGATGCGCAAGGAGTCGGCGGTCACCGACTGGAAACAACGCGGTCTCGAACAGCCCGAAGCCGACAGTCAGTGGGCGCGCGCAGGTGATAAGTTCGTGCTGCTCAAAACCACGAATGGCACCATTCTCGAGATCACGCCCGCCAAGAAATGACCTGCGTTTTTGCTCGTTCCTGCGTTAAGGTAACCGGCCACGAATACCGCGTTACCTTCCAGGAATGAGAGCAGGATGCTTGCGACCCTCAGACACTACCCCCGCACCGTAAATCTGTTGCTGTGCGCCACGTTGCTGCTGACGCTGGCCAAGGCAATAACCTTTCCGTACCTGGTGATCTACCTCACCAGCCAGTTCGCCCTGACGGTCAGCGAGGTCGGCCTGGTGATCGGCAGTTCGCTGATCGTCGGCTCGCTGCTCAGCGTGTACGGCGGGTTTCTGGTCGACCGCATCAACAGCTACCGGCTGCTGCTCGGCCTGACCGCGCTGTTTGCGCTGGGGTTCTTCGGCATGCTGCTGGCCCGGGGCATCTGGTTGTTCTACAGCTGCCTGATCCTGATCAACCTGGCTTATGCGGTGATCGATATCGCGGCCAAGGCCGGTTTTGCCAGCCTGCTGCCGGAAGAGGCACGCAGCGAAGTGTTTTCCATCAAGTACACCCTGACCAATATCGGCTATGCGGTCGGGCCGTTTTTCGGCGCGATGATCGCTCGGCTGGATATGAGCTTGCCGTTCGTGCTGTCGGCGCTGCTGGGGTTGGGGTTTCTGCTGCTGTACGGACGCTGGGGCGATCGCACGCTGACCCACGTCGACGCTACGCAGAAGCCGGTGTCGTTCCTGGCGGTGGGCGGTGTGTTGCTGCGGGACCGGCGTCTGGTGTGCTTCACCCTCGGCGGCCTGCTCAGTGCGGTGGTGTTCGGCCAGTTCACGGCCTGGTTGTCGCAGTACCTGGTGACCACCACGTCCAACGACTACACCTACACCGTGGTCAACGCGGTGCTCACCACCAATGCGGTGATGGTGATCGCTCTGCAATACGTGATCGGGCGGCGCATCTCCCACCGTTACCTGGGCCAGTGGCTGATCTTCGGCCTGGGCATGTTCATGCTGGGGCTGGTCGGGTTTGCGCTGTCCACCAGCGTGCTGTGGTGGGTGCTGGCGATGGCGGTCTTCACCGTGGGGGAAATTGTGGTGTTCCCGGCCGAGTACATGTTTATCGACCGGATTGCCCCGGACCACTTGCGGGGCATGTATTACGGGGCGCAGAACCTGTCCAACCTGGGAGCGGCCCTGGGGCCGGTGTTGTGCGGGCTGGTGTTGGCCAGTCTGCCGCCCCACACCATGTTTTACATGCTGGGGGCGTTCATCGTCGGGGGTGGGGTGTTTTACTTCATTGGGGCGTCGTTGAAGGCAAATCATCCAGTGTGAGCTTGCCCACGTTGTTGCTTTGCAGTTCGTAGCGCAGCTCTTCCACCATCTTTTCCACTTCCTGCGGGGTCTGCAGCCGGTTGGTGCTGATCCCGGTGACCACCAGATCGACCCGGCCGGACTCAGCGTCGTAGACCTTGAGGGTCAGGGACGCGTCCCGGCACAGGGTGAATTCACACGTCAGGGGCGACAGGCCTTCTTCGATGCAATTTCGCAGTTGGGCGAGGGTAAACATGCAGGTTCCTTCATGGCACGGTTGGGATGCCTTGAAGGTTATGCATCGGGCCCCTGCGCCATAAGGCGAATTCGCACTAGCCGGGCTAGTGCATTTGCACTCTCGCAGGCTATTTTTTCAGGCGCAGCTCACTGGCAAACAGCCCGCGTTCACGGGCCCAGACGATTGCCGCGCTGCGACTGTGCACCCCCAGCTTGGAGTACACCGTGGCCACGTGGTTGCGCACGGTATTGGGCGCCAGTTTCAGGCGCGAGGCGATTTCTTTATCGGCCAAACCCTCGCAGATCAGGCCCAGTACATCGCGTTCCCGGGCCGTCAGGTCGGTAAAGGCCACGGTCGGTGCATTGGCGCTGTTGACGCTCTTGGCGTTGGCCAGTTTTTCGATCAGGGTCTGGCTGAACCAGGACGCGTCCTGCATGACTTCTTCGATGGCCGCCACCAGCTCCAGCTCCGAGCGCTTGCGTTCGGTGATGTTCATCATCACCAGCAGGTAGCACGGCATGTCCTGGATGGTCACGGTGTCGGCGGACACCACGCAGTCGATCACCTCGTTACCCTTCTTGCGTATCTTGAGGTCCTGGCCGTCGAGGGCGCCGGCTTTTTCCAGGGTGGCGAACAACTGCGCGCAGGCCGGTGAGCTGTCGATAAAGTCGATGTCTTCGATGGATTTGCCGATGAGCTCTTCGCTGATATAGCCGGTGATGCTCATGAACGCGTCGTTGACGTCCACCACTTGGCGGTTGGCGGCGTTGCACACCAGGGTCGGCACCGGCGTCAGGCGGAAAGACTTGGCGAAACGCTCTTCGCTCTGGCGCAGGGCGATTTCCGCTTTGCGCCGTGGCTCCAGGTCCATGAACGAAAACAACATGCAGTCTTCTTCGTTCATGTCCAACGGCTGGCCTGCGACGATCACCAGCTTGCTGCCGCCCTCGGGCAGGCGCAGTTCGGCTTGCATCTGCGGAATCGTCGCACCTTCGCCCAGGCGCTGGATCGCCAGGTCCTTGCGTTCGGCGTGTTCGAGTACGTCCAGTTCATAGACCGATTTGCCGATTACCTGGTCGCGGTTGTAGCCCGTCATTTCCAGGAAGCCCTGGTTGACCTTGATATAGCGCAGGTCGCTCAGGCGGCAGATCACGGCTGGCGCCGGGTTGGCGTTGAAGGTTTTCTCAAAGCGCTGCTCGGCACTGGCCCATTCGGTGGCGTCGCTGAGGATCACCACCAACAGCTCCGGCTCGCCGCGCGAGTCGGTGATGATCAGGCTGCGCAGGCGATGCACCCAAGTCCTGTCCGGGTCTGACGCAGGGGTGACTTCCACCACCACATCGCTGAATTCATCACCCGCTGCCACGCGTGCCAGGGGATAGTTCTCCGGCAGCACCGGGTGGTTGTTGCGGTAACGCAGGGCAAAACGTTCGGCGTATTCCGAGGTGTTGCTGCCCAGGGCCATGACGGCTTCGACGCCGTGCATGTGCAACGCGGCCTCATTGGCCCAGAGGATGGTCTGGTCGA
Source organism: Pseudomonas sp. SDO5271_S396 (assembly GCF_054071795.1). Lineage (NCBI taxonomy): Bacteria > Pseudomonadati > Pseudomonadota > Gammaproteobacteria > Pseudomonadales > Pseudomonadaceae > Pseudomonas > Pseudomonas sp. SDO5271_S396. Next base: position 1,528 of record NZ_JBSVWB010000089.1, on the reverse strand, counting down.
CTTCGGCGAGAATGATGCCGTCGGACATCCCGGAGATGATCTGCTGCAGTTGGCGACGGTTGGTTTCTTTGGCAAGAACGTCCTGGCTCATAAGGTCTCCGGGGGTGGGCGCATGTGAAGTACGACACCTGGGGCTCAGAATAGTGCAGATGCACTACGGTGGTACTGGCACCAAACGTGCTAGTGTCAGCACCTCTACTTTCCTGCGGCAGTGCCTGGCGATGCGTGATATCTACAGCGTCTTCAACTCCAATGGTGCCTACGAAACCGGGGCCCATGCCCATGACGAGTTCATGCTGATGGTGCCCGAGCACGGCTTGCTGCGGTTCAAGGACGAAGAGAGCGGGCGCACCACCTCGGTGATTGATCGTCAGTTCGTGCTGGTGCCGCCGCAGTGCAGTCATTCCTCGTCATCGCTCACTGCCAGCCAGGGCCATCTGGCGTTCTACGTCGACCCCGATTACATGCGCTTCGCGCTGCGTGACCTGTCCGGGGATGCCAATCGCCTGCTGCGCGTGCCGACCCTGGGCATCTGGCAAACCTCGGCGCCGCTGCATCATTTACTGCTGGCGAAAAAAGCCTTCAGTCAACCCGACCCCTATGTCGACCGCCGCCGCCAGCTGGCCCAGGCCGATCACCTGCTGTTGCTCGAATGCCTGGCGATTTCCCTCAGCCAACCCAGCCTGCAGCGGTCCTCCACCGAGCGCCACGGCGCCATGCTGGTGCGCGATGTGAAAGCCTATGTGGAAGGCAACCTTGAGCACGCACCGGGGCTGGATGAGATTGCCGCGGTGTTCCACATGTCGCGTCGGCACCTGACCCGGTTGTTTGCACTGCACACCGGCGAAACGGTGTTGGCCTATGTCCAGCGTTTGCGCCTGGAACGCGCGCAAACCCTGTTGCGGCATACGCGCATGTCGGTTCTGGAGATTGCCAACAACGTCGGTTATGAATCGCCCTCGCACCTGGCCCACGTGTTTCGCCGGGTGCTGGGAGTGTCCCCGGATGAATGGCGGCGCGGCGCATAGCACGCGGTCAAGATGTGGGGCTCTGCTGGCCGTTTTTCCAGACACTGCAAGTCCTCTGTGGGAGTTGTCGAGCCACGGCGAGGCTGAGAAAGTGGTGGGTCAGGTGGCATCTGTGTCGGCAGTGAGGCCGTCTTCGCAGCGATGCGGCGACCCGACAAGCCAGCTCCCACAGGGGATCTCTGTTGTTGGTAAAAAAAGCGCCCGGCGCGATGGCCCTGCTGATGGAGTTTTTCCAGCCACTGCCAATCCCCTGTGTGTCGAGCCACGGCGAGGCTGCGAAAGCGGTGGGTCAGGTGGCATCTGTGTCGGCAGTGAGGCCGTCTTCGCAGGCAAGCCAGCTCCCACATTGGAACGCTGTTTTTGGTGAGAAAGTGCCCGGCGCGATGGTCCTGCTGACAGTGTTTTTTCCAACCACTGCAAGCCCCCTGTGGGAGTTGTCGAGCCCCGGCGAGGCTGCGAAAGCGGTGGGTCAGGTGGCATCTGTGTCGGCAGTGAGGCCG
>NZ_JBSVWB010000088.1:0-11703 GCF_054071795.1 Pseudomonas sp. SDO5271_S396 | reverse complement strand
CATGCCGGGTGGTGTGGCAGGGGAGCGGCCTATGAAGCCGTCCCCTATGCCGATTTGCGCGCCTTGAGAATCACGAACTTCGGGGTGGCCGCCACTTGCTCGACTCCCCGGAACAGCCGCGCCAGTTTGCTGTGATACCCCAGGTGGCGGTTGCCGACTATATAGAGGGCGCCACCCACCACCAGCGCTTCGCGCGCCTGCTGGAACATGCGCCAGGCGAGGAAGTCACCCACCACCTGCTGTTGATGGAACGGCGGGTTGCACAGCACCACGTCCAACGATTGCGCTGCCTGCCCGGCCAGGCCATCGCCGGCGCGTACCTCCACATCGCGATTGCCCAGGGCTGCGTGCCAGTTCTCGGTGGCGGATTGCACGGCCATATAGGACTCGTCCACCAGGGTGTAGTGGGCATCAGGGTTTTGCAGCGCGCTGGCGATTGCCAATACCCCATTGCCGCAACCGAGGTCTGCCACGCGGGCACTGCCCAGGTTGCCCGGCAGGTGTGGGAGGAAGGCGCGGGTGCCGATGTCCAGGCCTTCGCGACAGAACACGTTGGCATGGTTGAGCAATTCAAGCGCGGGTGTTTCGAGTGTGTAGCGGGTCGGGTAGGGTGAGACCGCGGTCGGACGATCCGCGACCGTTGCAATCAACAGACGGGCCTTTTTGACTGCCAGAGAGGCCTGCATCGGGCCGATATAACGTTCGAGCAACTCACCCGCCGCGCGTGGCAGGTGCTTGATCATCGCGGCGGCGATCACCTGCGCTCCCGGCGCCAACTGGCCTTGCAGCCGGATCAACTGTTCCTCCAGCAGGGCCAGGGTCTTGGGCACGCGGATCAGCACACGATCGAACGGCCCGGTCGGCACCTGGCTGGCGGGTGTGAAGGGTACGGCATCGAAGGCCTTGCCGTTACGCGCCAGGTTTTTTTCCAGCCCCTGGGCGGCGAGAAACGAATCGCCACTGGAGATGACCTGCACCCGGCCTTCGAGGCTTGCCGCTAGGGCGCCGAAACTGTCGTTGAGTACCAACACACGCGTTGTGGGCGCGGGCTGCTGTTCGGCCAGGTGGTTGAGCAGGTATTCATCGGCGGCGTCGAAGGCTTGCAGCGGGTCGTTATGCTGTTCTGGCTGGCGGATAAGATCGAGTTGGGCGAAGGGGCTGTCGAGCAGGGGCATGGCGGGGGAGGCTCTGGATAATCGGTGAGTGTTCGGCAGCGGCTGCGCAACCCTCTGAGTGAACTTCGACGCAGCTGCGGGGAGCTGCATCAACACTCAGAATTGGTTGCAAATGTTACTTTCTTTCCAGAGGGATTACATGCGGTGTTTCCGGGCGATTAAAAACAGCCCATCTTGGAAGCCCTGAGCACAGCGGCAATTTTGTTGTGGACTCCCAGTTTCCTGCAAGCATTGCCGAGATGAAAACCGATGGTGCGCTCTGACAGACAAAGAATGACGGCGATGTCGGAGGCCGTCTTGCCCATGGCTGACCATTTGAGGATTTCCGTCTCGCGTGATGTCAACTTGCTGGGCGCGTTCACGCCGGGTTGCGCGGCATATTTCTGGGCGACCACGGCATGCATCGCATGGCACAGCCATAACACTTGGCCGGCCTTTTCGTAGAGCTCTTCGGGGCTTACCTGGCCCTCGCCACGCCCCAGGGTGAGCATGCTGAATACGCCCTGGAAATCGTGGACCGACTGGGTCCAGCCCAAATGCATTCCCATCGATTGAGCCAGCTCCCACAGGTCGGGCGTCGCATTGAAGGCTTTCTGTTCCCAGACGAAGGGCAGCACGCAGCGTTTGCAGTGACTGACAGTGGGGTCGACTTCGAAGTAATGCGCTTTTTTGTAACGCGTATTCCATTCATTGGGGTAGTTGTTGAGTTGAATCGGTTCAGTTTGATAGTCGAGCGATTGAGAACTCATGGTAAACGAACAATATTGGAAGCCGAGTTCATAAGTGTGGTTGACCACCATTTCAAACACGCTGGTAATCTCGTTCTCACCTTCCAGTTTGGGGAGCCGGGTGTTGCGCCAGTTGACCATTGATAACTCTCCATGGGGGTTCTCCCTGAATGGGGGACTTCCTGGCTCCCCAGTGCTGCTTCACGCCAAATCAGTGTAGGACATGTATTACATGGCGGATGAGGATTTTCGCTGTTGTGCGGCGAGGCTCAAGCGTGTATGCCCCTGCTCTTAGTTGGGTCCACCCACATATCAGCAAATTCTGTCGGTTTTTTAGGGAGTTGAGGCATCTGTTACGGGCAATTTACAGCGAGTTTTGGACACTCTTGGCAGGGATTAATAGCCAATTAATTAGTGGTGCCATTAATCGGCCACTGGTTGCCGTCAGCGAAATGCCACTACCAACCGCAGGTGTTTCCGCGGGCGAGTTTGGGGGACACTAGGGCACCTGTAGAACGGAGCCCCCCATGACGGCCAGTGCTGAGAAATTTACCCGCCAGACCTTGCTCGATGTGCAATCGCTGACCCCCAGCCTGTTTACCTTGCGCACGACCCGCGACCCGGGTTTTCGGTTCACCGCCGGCCAGTTCGTACGCCTGGGTGTGACCAAGGCCGATGGCAGCACGGTTTGGCGGGCCTACTCGGTGGTGTCTTCCCCGTTCGATGAGCACTTGGATTTCTTTTCCATCGTCGTGCCCGGTGGCGAATTCACCAGCGAACTGAGCCGCCTGCGCGTGGGCGATACCCTGATGGTGGAACGTCAGGCCACCGGCTACCTGACCTTGAATCGTTTCATTGATGGGCGCGATTTGTGGTTGCTGGGCACCGGTACCGGGGTGGCGCCGTTCCTGTCGATCCTGCAGGACTTCGAAGTCTGGGAAAGATTCGAGCGCATCATTCTGGTGTACAGCGCCCGGGAAGCCAGGGAGTTGGCTTATCAAACGTTGATCAAGGAGCTGGGTGAGCGCGAGTACCTGGCCGAGCATGCCCACAAGCTTGTTTACCTGCCGATCGTCACCCGTGAACAGCACCCGGGAACATTGAACGGGCGCATCACCACCTTGATCGAGAATGGCGAGCTGGAACGTGCCGCCGGCATCGAGCTGACCCCCGAGCACTCCCGCGTGCTGATCTGCGGCAACCCGCAGATGGTCGATGACACGCGCCAGTTGCTCAAGCAGCGCAACCTGCAACTGAGCCTGAGCCGGCGTCCGGGCCAGGTGGCAGTGGAAAACTACTGGTAATCCTGTAGTGAGCGGGCTTGTCGAATCGTCGCACCGCCCGCTCACCACATAGCGCTCGACTTAAAGCGTTTTGTCGTTCTGCGCCTTGAGCAGATCGCGGATTTCGCCCAGCAGCACTTCTTCCTTGCTCGGCGTCGGTGGCAGGCTGGGGGCCACGGCTTCTTCGCGTTTGAGACGGTTGATGGCTTTCACGCCCATGAAGATTGCGAAGGCAATGATCACAAAATCGACCACGCTCTGGATGAACTTGCCATAGGCCAGTACCACCGCCGGTATATCGCCTTGTGCCGCCTTGAGTGTTATCGCCAGGTCGCCGAAGTCCACACCACCGATCAACAGACCCAGTGGGGGCATTACTACATCGCCTACAAAGGATGAAACAATTTTGCCGAACGCCGCGCCGATGATAATACCGACGGCCATATCGACCACATTGCCTTTGACCGCGAAGGCCTTGAACTCACTGATCACGCCCATGGGTTATTCCTTGTTACAGATGAGAAGGGTGGACTCAGTGTAAGTCAGTCGTAGGAGGCTTGCGCGACACAACTGTTAACACTGTTGGTTTTTATCGACACAATTAAACGCAAATAGTTTGCAAAGTGCCACCAATCGCGCGCGAAATACCCGGGATTTCAGCGGTTCGCCACATTATTTTATATATCGGAATAGTACGGCTTTTCTATTTATCTTCTGACTGTCAGGTCACTAGCCTCTGGCAAGCACAACTGAATGTGCACTAAAAAAACCAGAGGAAACCTTGATGAAGAACCCAATGAACCGCGGGACGGTGTCGGCGCGCTATGCGCTGGCGCTGGTGACCGCCAGTGTGCTTTCCCTCTCTGTGCAAGCCGCCAACCTGACCCGCGACAACGGTGCGGCGGTCGGCGACAACCAGAACTCGCAAACCGCCGGCGCCAATGGCCCGGTGCTGTTGCAAGACGTGCAACTCATCCAGAAGCTGCAACGCTTCGACCGCGAGCGCATCCCGGAGCGCGTGGTGCATGCCCGCGGCACCGGTGCCCACGGCACCTTTACCGTCACCGATAACCTCAGCGACCTGACCAAGGCCAAGGTGTTCGCCGCAGGCGAGACCACGCCGGTGTTCGTGCGTTTCTCCGCCGTGGTGCACGGCAATCACTCGCCGGAAACCCTGCGTGATCCGCGTGGTTTCGCCACCAAGTTCTACACCGCCGAAGGCAACTGGGACTTGGTGGGCAACAACTTCCCGACCTTCTTCATTCGCGATGCGATCAAGTTCCCGGATATGGTCCACGCGTTCAAACCCGACCCGCGTACCAACCTGGATGACGACTCGCGTCGCTTCGACTTCTTCTCCCATGTGCCCGAGTCCACGCGTACCCTCACCGAGCTGTACTCCGACTCCGGCACCCCGGCCAGCTACCGGGAAATGGACGGCAACGGCGTGCACGCCTACAAGCTGATCAACGCCAAGGGCGAAGTGCACTACGTCAAGTTCCACTGGAAGAGCCTGCAAGGCATCAAGAACCTGGATCCCAAGCAGGTCACCGAGGTTCAGGGCCGCGACTACAGCCACATGACCAATGACCTGGTCACCCATATCAACAAGGGCGACTTCCCCAAGTGGAACCTGTACGTGCAGGTGCTCAAGCCTGAGGACCTGGCCAAGTTCGACTTCGACCCGCTGGACGCCACCAAGATCTGGCCGAATGTGCCGGAGCGCAAAGTCGGCCAGATGGTGCTGAACCGCAACCCGGCCAACGTCTTCCAGGAAACCGAGCAAGTGGCCATGGCCCCTGCCAATCTGGTGCCGGGCATCGAGCCGTCGGAAGACCGCTTGCTGCAAGGCCGTGTGTTCTCCTACGCCGACACGCAGATGTATCGCCTGGGGCCGAACGCCCTGCAATTGCCGATCAACGCCCCTCGGGTGACCGTCAACAACGGCAATCAGGACGGCGCGATGAACACCGGCAAAACCACCACGGGCGTGAACTACCAGCCAAGCCGCCTGTTGCCACGGGATGAGCCGCAAACCGCGCGCTACAGCCAGTCGCCGCTGTCGGGCAGCACCCAGCAGGCGAAGATCCAGCGCGAGCAGAACTTCAAGCAGGCCGGCGATCTGTACCGCTCCTACAGCAAGAAAGAGCGCCAGGACTTGATCGAAAATTTCGGCGGCTCGCTGGCCACTACCGATGACGAGAGCAAGCACATCATCCTGTCGTTCCTCTACAAGGCTGACCCGGAATACGGCACCGGCGTGACCAAGGTGGCCAAGGGTGACCTGGCGCGCGTGAAGGCGCTGGCGGACAAATTGACGGACTGATCCGTCGGTTCTGGCCGGCGCCCCGGAACGGGCGCCGGTCTTTGGCAGGAGAACATCCATGCGTATTTCTATCGGATTGCTGATGGCCATGCTGGCCTTCGTCGCCCATGCCGAGTCGCCCGATCCGGTGGCGCTCAAGGCTCAATTGCAGGACTACTATTTCGACGCCGCCCGCCGTGGCGACCTCGACATGCTCAACACCTTCATCGAATCCGGCTACAGCCTCAACACCCAGGACGACAAGGGTTACACCGCGTTGATCCTGGCCGCCTATCACGGCCAGGGGCCTTTCGTGGAGCGCTTGCTCGCCGCCGGCGCGGATGCCTGCGTGCAGGACAAACGCGGCAACACGGCGTTGATGGGCGCGATCTTCAAGGGCGAGCTGAAAATTGCCCAGCGCCTGCTGGCCACCGATTGCAACCCGGACCAGCGCAACGGTGCCGGACAGACCGCCGCCATGTACGCCGGGCTGTTCAAGCGCGTCGAGCTGCTGGACGAACTGAAAGCCAAGGGCGCTGACCTCAATGCCGAAGACCCGGTCGGCAACAGCGCTTCACGTTTGGCCAGTGGGGAAATCCGTACCCCGGCCTCGCGCTGAGCTATCATCGCGGTTTTTCGGTTGGAGGTTCTCGAATGGCAAAGGCCAAGCGCATGTACGGCTGCACGGAGTGCGGCGCGACCTTTCCCAAGTGGGCCGGCCAGTGCACCGAGTGCGGTGCCTGGAACACCCTGACTGAAACCATGATCGAAAGCGGCGGCGCAGCAGCGCCCTCCGGCCGCACCGGTTGGACCGGGCAACAGGCGCAGATCAAGACCCTGGCCGAAGTCAGTGTCGAAGAAATCCCGCGTTTTTCCACGGCGTCCGGCGAGCTGGACCGCGTCCTTGGCGGCGGCCTGGTGGATGGCTCGGTGGTGCTGATCGGCGGCGACCCGGGCATCGGCAAGTCGACGATCCTGCTGCAAACCCTGTGCAGTATCGCCAGCCGCATGCCGGCGCTGTACGTCACCGGCGAAGAGTCCCAGCAGCAAGTGGCGATGCGTGCCCGCCGCCTGGGGCTGCCCCAGGACCAGTTGCGGGTGATGACCGAGACCTGCATCGAAAGCATCATCGCCACCGCCCGGGTGGAAAAACCCAAGGTCATGGTGATCGACTCGATCCAGACGATTTTCACCGAGCAACTGCAATCGGCGCCGGGCGGTGTGTCCCAGGTGCGCGAAAGTGCGGCGCTGCTGGTGCGCTATGCCAAACAGAGTGGCACGGCGATCTTCCTGGTGGGCCATGTGACCAAAGAGGGCGCACTGGCCGGGCCTCGGGTGCTGGAGCATATGGTCGACACCGTGCTGTATTTCGAAGGCGAATCCGATGGCCGCCTGCGCTTGCTGCGGGCCGTGAAAAACCGTTTCGGCGCAGTGAACGAACTGGGCGTGTTCGCCATGACCGATCGGGGGCTGAAAGAAGTTTCCAACCCGTCGGCGATTTTTCTCACGCGAGCCCAGGAAGAAGTGCCGGGCAGCGTGGTGATGGCGACGTGGGAAGGCACCCGGCCGATGCTGGTGGAGGTGCAGGCGCTGGTGGACGACAGCCACCTGGCCAACCCGCGCCGCGTTACGTTGGGCCTGGATCAGAACCGGCTGGCGATGCTGTTGGCGGTGTTGCACCGTCACGGCGGTATTCCGACTCACGATCAGGACGTGTTCCTCAACGTGGTGGGTGGGGTCAAGGTGCTGGAGACCGCGTCCGACCTGGCCTTGATGGCGGCGGTGATGTCCAGCCTGCGCAATCGGCCGTTGCCCCATGACTTGCTGGTGTTCGGCGAGGTCGGTTTGTCAGGGGAAGTACGCCCGGTGCCCAGCGGCCAGGAGCGCCTGAAAGAGGCGGCCAAGCACGGCTTCAAGCGCGCCATCGTGCCCAAGGGCAACGCGCCGAAGGAGTCGCCGGCGGGGCTAAGAATTATCGGGGTCACGCGCTTGGAGCAGGCGCTGGATGCGTTGTTCGAGTAGTCATCGATCTCACTGCCAATAGAGCCCACTGTGGGATCCGGGCTTGCCCGCGATGAGGGTGTGTCAGATAAAGGTGTACACGCTGGTCCGCCGCTATCGCAGGCAAGCCAGCTCGCACAATTTTGGTTTGTATTGGCTGTCAGGTCTCCAGCAATGCTGCCAGCTCCCTGTGCAGTTCATCCTCGTCACCCAGGTTCAGCTCGATCAACCGCCGTAAATGGCTGATCGAGTCCAGGTCGATGTGCTGGCACACAAACCCAAGCTGCCCGTGATCGTCATGGGCCAGCTTCACCTGCATCTTGATATGCGCCTGTGGGTCCAGCCGGATATCCACGTCAAACAGGCGCTTGCCATTACCCCGCCAGTCGTCAGGGCGCTCCACCAGCAACCCGCGCAGCGACAAATCCACCAGTTGCACCGGCCAATTCCAGCTGTCCTGGGAAATGGTCGTCCTGGCATCAAAGGCGATTCGTCGAAAACGGCGGCGGTCAGACGGTTGCTCGGTCATTGGTTAAACCCTCTGTTAATAGAAGGATTGTAGCCTTGCGCCATCACCCGGCGTTTATTTCTGCTTTTTTTGCGATGGCAAGGCTCTAGACCAACGTAGGGGGGTGGTCTTTGAGGCCAACAGCGCTAAACTCGGGATGGCTGTCCTTCTGTCCACCCTGGCTGGAATATAAAAATGAAAAATAATAATAGCCTGCTACGCCACCTACCCTGGCTGGTGCTGGCAATCGTAGGAGCGTGCGCCCTGGGCGTAGTGGCCTTGCGCCGAGGCGAGGCGATCAACGCCTTGTGGATTGTGGTCGCTGCCGTGGCCATTTATCTGGTCGCCTACCGCTACTACAGTCTGTTCATCGCTAACAACGTGATGCAACTCGATCCACGGCGGGCCACCCCCGCAGTGCTCAATAACGACGGTCTGGACTATGTGCCGACCAACAAACACATCCTTTTCGGTCACCATTTCGCGGCAATCGCCGGTGCAGGCCCGCTGGTCGGCCCGGTGCTGGCGGCGCAAATGGGCTACCTGCCCGGCACCCTGTGGCTGATTGCCGGGGTGGTGCTGGCGGGCGCGGTGCAGGACTTCATGGTCCTGTTCCTGTCCACCCGTCGCAACGGCCGTTCCCTGGGGGACATGGTTCGCGAAGAGATGGGGCGTATTCCGGGGACCATCGCGCTGTTCGGCTGCTTCCTGATCATGATCATCATCCTCGCGGTGCTGGCGCTGATCGTGGTCAAGGCCCTCGCCGAGAGCCCATGGGGCATCTTCACGGTCATGGCGACCATCCCGATCGCGATGTTCATGGGCGTCTACATGCGCTACATCCGCCCGGGCCGCATCGGCGAAATCTCGATCATCGGCGTGCTGTTGCTGCTGGGTTCGATCTGGCTGGGCGGGCAGGTCGCTGCTGACCCAGTGTGGGCCAAGGCCTTCACCTTCACCGGCGTACAGATTACCTGGATGCTGATCGGTTACGGCTTCGTGGCTGCGGTATTGCCGGTATGGCTGATCCTCGCACCGCGTGACTACCTCTCCACCTTCCTGAAAATCGGCACCATCATCGCCCTGGCCATCGGCATCCTGGTCACCATGCCAGAGCTGAAAATGCCGGCGCTCACCCAATTCATCGATGGCACCGGCCCGGTGTGGAAGGGCGGCCTATTCCCGTTCCTGTTCATCACCATCGCCTGTGGCGCCGTCTCGGGTTTCCATGCGCTGATCTCCTCGGGCACCACACCCAAGCTGCTGGACAACGAAACCAACGCCCGCTACATCGGTTACGGCGGCATGTTGATGGAGTCGTTCGTGGCCATCATGGCGATGGTTGCCGCGTCGGTGATCGAGCCAGGCGTGTACTTCGCCATGAACAGCCCTGCCGCCGTAGTGGGCGCAGATGTGGCCGCCGTGGCGCAGACCGTCAGCAGTTGGGGCTTTGCAATTACCCCGGAAGCGCTGCAGGCCGTTGCCCATGACATCGGTGAAACCACCATCCTGGCCCGTGCCGGCGGTGCACCGACCCTGGCGGTCGGTATCGCGCAGATCCTGCACAGTGTGCTGCCGGGTGAAAACACCATGGCGTTCTGGTACCACTTTGCGATTCTGTTCGAAGCGCTGTTCATCCTGACCGCCGTCGACGCCGGTACCCGTGCCGGTCGCTTCATGCTGCAAGACCTGTTGGGTTCCTTCGTGCCGGCGCTGAAACGCACCGAATCCTGGACCGCCAACCTGATCGCGACCGCCGGTTGCGTGGCCATGTGGGGTTACCTGCTGTATCAAGGTGTGATCGACCCGTTGGGCGGCATCAACACCTTGTGGCCGCTGTTCGGTATCTCCAACCAGATGCTGGCCGGTATCGCGCTGATGCTCGGCACCGTCGTGCTGATCAAAATGAAACGCCAGCGCTACATCTGGGTGACCTTGCTGCCTGCGATCTGGCTGTTGATCTGCACCACCACGGCGGGCTTCATCAAGCTGTTCGACGCCAACCCGGCGATCGGCTTCCTGTCCCTGGCCAAGAAATACAGCGATGCCCTGGCCAACGGCCAGATCCTGGCCCCGGCCAAGAGCATCGACCAGATGCAGCACGTGATCTTCAACGCCTACACCAACGCAACGCTGACCGCGCTGTTCCTGTTCGTGGTGTTCAGCATCCTGTTCTACGCGCTCAAGGTCGGTGTCGCCGCCTGGGGCAACAAAGAACGTACGGATAAAGAAGCCCCGTTCCAGGCCCTGCCGGACGCGTGATCGAGGATTGCAGCCATGTTCAATGACCTCAGTCGCCTCGGTAAATACCTCGGTCAGGCCGCCCGCCTGATGGTCGGCATGCCCGACTACGACACGTACGTCGAGCATATGCAAACCAAACACCCGGACAAACCGGTGATGGACTACGAGGCGTTCTTCCGGGAGCGCCAGGAAGCCCGTTACGGTGGCAAGGGTGGGCCAAAGTGCTGTTGAGTTAACGCAATACCCCTGTGGGAGCGGGCTTCTGTGGGAGCTGGCTTGCCTGCGATAGCATTGCCTCGGTGTGACTGAAACACCGAGGTGTCTGCATCGCGGGCAAGCCCGGCTCCTACAGAGGTCTGCTCCCACATTTGTTTTTGTATTCCTTCAAGGAGAACTGCATTTTGTCCTCTCCCATTCCGGTCACAGTCCTCAGCGGCTTCCTCGGTGCCGGCAAGACCACCTTGCTGCGCCATCTGCTCAAGGCCGAGCACGGCCTGAAGATCGCGGTCATCGAAAACGAATTCAGTGATGCCGGTATCGACACCCAGCTCCTGGGCGCAGAACCGGTACAGGTCATGACCCTGTCCAACGGCTGCGTGTGCTGCACTATCCACACCGACCTGACCAAAGCCCTCTACCTGTTGCTGGAGCGTCTGGACAGCGGCGAGATCGCCTTCGACCGCCTGGTGATCGAATGCACCGGCCTCGCCGACCCGGCCCCGGTGGCGCAGACCTTTTTCATCGATGAAGAACTGCGCGAGCGTTACATCCTCGACGGCATCATCACTCTGGTGGACGCGGCCCATGCCGAGCATCATCTGACCCAAACCATTGCCCAGGCCCAGATCGGCTTTGCCGATCGGCTGCTGGTGAGCAAGCGCGATCTGGTGGATGACGCTACCTTTGACGCGCTCAGCGAGCGCCTCACTCGCATCAACCGCCGTGCGCCGATCCGTGTGGTCGATCATGGCCAGATCGATTTGGCCGAACTGCTGGATGTGCGCGGTTTCAACCTCAACGCCGGCATGAGCTTGCGCCCGGTCAGCGCCGCGCCGTCCATCGACCGCATTTCGAGCCTGGTGTTGCGCACCGACCAGCCGCTGGATATCGACCGGCTCAGCGAGTTTATGAACGAGCTGTTGGAAGACCATGGAAAGCAGTTGCTGCGTTACAAGGGTGTGCTGAATATTGCCGGGGAAGACCGGCGCATGGTGTTTCAGGGCGTGCTCAAGCTCTACGGCTTTGATTGGGACACGGAGTGGGAAGAGGGCGAAGCGCGGGAAAGTGTGATTGTGTTTATTGCCGATGAGTTGCCGGAAGACAAGATCCGCGAAGGCTTCCAGCGCGTCTACCAACCCTGATTTGAAAATGCAGTCAGTGTGGGAGCTGGCTTGCCTGCGATAGCGGTCTGTCAGCTGACTCATCACTGCCTGATACACCGCCATCGCAGGCAAGCCAG
>NZ_JBSVWB010000087.1:0-11950 GCF_054071795.1 Pseudomonas sp. SDO5271_S396 | reverse complement strand
GGTGTAACCGCTACACCGAGGTGATGCCATCGCAAGCAAGCCAGCTCCCACAAAAAAGCCGCTGCCGGTATTACTTGGCAGACTTGATCGCAGCGCCGAGTTTCTTGGCGGTGTCGGCCGGGTCGGCTTTCGGGTCGTTGATGTAGTTGGTCACGACATCGAAGAACGCACCTTGCACCGCCAGGGTCGTGGCCATGTTGTGGGCCATGCTTGGCTGCAGGCCGCCGGTCTTGGCGTCAGCCAGGAAGTCCTTGGCAGCGGTCTGGGCGCAGGAGTCGAAGCCGTACGAGTCCATCTTGTTCAGCATGTCGTTGCGCACAGGGATCGAGCCCTTGTTGATGCTGAACACTTTCTGGAAGTTTTCACCCAGCACGACTTTGGCGATGTCCTGCTGACCCGCAGCGGTGCCTTTGTCTTTCTGCTTGAACACCGCCAGGGAGTCGATGTTGTAGGTGAAGGCTTTGTCGGTGCCCGGGAAGGCTACGCACTCGTAGTCCTTGCCGGCGACTTTCTTGGCGGCGGTCCATTCGGACTTGGCCCAGTCGCCCATGATCTGCATGCCGGCCTTGCCGTTGATGACTTTGCCGGCTTCCAGGTTCCAGTCCTGGCCTTTGCCGTCGACGTCCATGTAGGTCGCGACTTTCTTCAGTTCGGTCAGGGCCTTGACCATTTCCGGACCGGTCAGTGCGCCGTTGTCCAGGTCGACCAGGGCTTTTTTGTAACCATCGGCACCCATCACCGACAGAACCACGGCTTCGAACACGGTGCTGTCCTGCCAAGGCTGGCCACCGTGGGCGAGCGGAATGAAGCCCGCGGCCTTGAGCTTGTCACCGGCTGCGTAGAATTCTTCGAGGGTGGTCGGGTTCTTGGTGATACCGGCTTTCTTGAAGACTTCCGGGTTGATCCACAGCCAGTTCACACGGTGGATGTTGACCGGCACGGCGACGTAGTCACCTTCGTACTTCACGGTATCGGAGACTTTCTTGTCGAGCAGGGAGTCCCACTTTTCTTCTTTGGCGACGTCTTTGAGCACGTCGGTGTCGAGCAGGCCAGTGGAAGCCCATTCCTGGATGTCGGGGCCTTTGATCTGGGCAACGCCAGGCGGGTTGCCGGCGACCGCGCGGCTTTTCAGCACGGTCATGGCTGTGGCGCCACCGCCACCTGCGACGGCACCGTCTTTCCAGGTGAAACCGTCTTTTTCAACTTGGGCCTTCAGCACATCAACAGCCGCTTTCTCGCCACCGGAAGTCCACCAGTGCACGACTTCAACCGTCCCTTTCGAGTCGGCTGCAAACGCAGTGAGGGGAAACAACGAGGCAATGGAAATAGCAACGGCGAGGCGATTAATCGCGTTCATCTGAGTACCTTTTCTTGTTGTTATGCATGCAAGTCTGAGGCTTGCGCTGCACGGAGTTTAAACAGGGATTTTTGAGGCGCAGGTAACAAAGGGATGCACAAATGTCACCAGCTGGTGACATAGCACCCAGCCCCGATTGCACTGGCCATGCTGGGCGCCAACGGCAGCGCCGGCAGCAATACCGCTTGCCAGGCGTGGTACAGGTCCGGCTTGCCCCCCCAGATCTTGCTGCTGGGCTGGTTGTGCGGGCTGAGTTCGTGATGCCAGCTGCCGTGGATCCGGTCGATGAACCGGGTTTCGCAGAACTCCCAGAAACGCCGGTACCAGGTTTCGTAATGCAGCTCGCCGGTACGCTTGAGCAAGGCTTGGGCGGCGGCGGCGGCTTCAGCGTGAGTCCAATGCAGACGTTCGCGCACCACCGGGCGCTGGTTCCAGTCCAGGGTGTAGACGATGCCCGGGGCGCCGTCCACGGCCCAGGCATATTCACAGGCGCTGGCGAACAGCCCTTTGGCGGCGGTCACCAGCCAGTCTGGCGTGACCAGCCCGGCTTGCAGGCGCGCGGCCTCCAGGTGCAGCACCAGCCGCGCCCATTCGAAACCGTGGCCGGGAGTGACCCCATAAGGACGGAAACCATCGGCGGGGTTGTCTTCGTTGTAGCCAAGCAAAGGCTGCCAATGGGCGTCGAAATGCTCGATCACCATGAACTGGTTGCCGGCGGCATGGGTATGGATCACACGCTCGACAATGCGCAGTGCGCGGTCGAGCCAGCGGGTATCACCGGTCACATCGGCGAGGGCGAGGAAGGCTTCGGTCGCGTGCATGTTGCTGTTGGCGCCGCGATAGGCCTCGATGCCGCTCCAGTCCCGGGCGAAGGACTCGAGCATCACGCCCTCCTCTTCGCTCCAGAAAAACTGGTCGATGATGTGGATGGCGTCATTCAACAAGATCTGCGCACCAGGAGCACCGGCCACCACCGCGGAACTCGCGGCCAGGGCGACAAAGGCATGCAGGTAAGCGGCCTTGCCGGTGTTGCCGTCCAAGGCCTGGGGCGTGGCGAACCAGCCACCGTGTTCACTGTCGTGCAGCGGGCCGCTGAGGGCGGCCACGCCGTGTTCAACCAACTCCGCGTAGCCCGGCAGGCCCAAGGCGTGGGCCATGGCGAAGCTGTGGGTCATGCGGGCGGTGTTCATGGTTTCGGCGCGGGCATCGGCCGGTAACCGGCCTTTGTCGTCCAGGTTGCCGAAGCCGTCGGGCAGTCGGGAAGCCTTGGCGAATGACAACAGGCGCTGGCCTTCGGCAGCAAGCCAGGCGTGATGGGCAGGAGCGTTCAGCCAACTGCTGGCAGGCAGTGGTTGCGTGGTCATGGGTAGCCCTTATTGTTTTTTGTGGGATGCCCGGAGTCTAAACAAGGGCTGCACGAGGGCAAGTAACGAAGGGCAAGGGAAATGTCACCGAGTGGTGACATTGGACGATCGTACCCACGCTCTGCGTGGGAATGCTGCCTTGGGCGCTCTGCGCCCTGCTGACCACACCGGGCTCAAGGTGACGCGGAGCGTCAGGGGATGCATTCCCACGCAGAGCGTGGGAACGATCGCCGGCGTTACTGGCCGCGCGCTGGCGCGCTGAGTTGCTGTTGCAGGTTCTGCACCTGGCTCTGCAAGGTGGTGATGTTGCGGGTGGTCTGGATGCGGAACACGTCGAACTCCTTGTTGGTCGGCGCATCGCTGTTGGCCGGCTGGCTGTCCTGCGCGCTCTTGAGTACCACCAGGTCCTGTTCGAGACGGGCGATGGCCGCGCTCGGGTTGCCCTGCTTCTTCAAGGCAGCGACATCGGCGGAGAGGTCCTTGATTTCGGTGTCGCGCTTGCCGGCATCACCCTGCGCCGCCTTGAGGGTGGCAACCGCATCGGTCAATGCCTGCACCTGGCCTTGCAGCTTGCTGTTGGCGTTGGACAGGTCGGTGGTGCTGGCGGTCATTTGCGCCAGGCGCTTGTCCAGCTCGGTGGCCTGGCCCGCCACGCCGACCTGTTGCTTGCCCTGCTCCTGCAACTGGCTTTCCAGTTGCTTGATCTGCAATTTAAGCGCTTCGCTGCCATTGTTCACACTGGCCTCACTGGCCACCACCTTGCCGGAAATATCCTGCAGGCGTCCCGCCGCTTCTTCGCTGATGCGCGCAAAGCTTTCCTGGGTCGCGACCAATTGCTGGCCCATCAGGGAAATCTGCTGGAAGCTCCACCAGGCAAGACCAGCGAAGGCGATCAGCAGCGCGCCGATCAAGGCCCACAATGGGCCGGTACTGGCGCTCTTGACCTTGAGCACCGGCGTCGTGCGCGAGCGTACGGAGGTGGCGGCGGAAGGTTCGAAATCATCATCGTCCCCGTGATCGGCCCGCAGGCTGGGAACGTTGTCGAAGTCGTCGTTGGCATCGTTGCGCATGAATCAACCCTGAATCGGAGAGATGGCGACGGGAGTATAAACCGCAGTCCCGCCGCACTGATCGACCCGGAACCGCGAATTCGGTTCCCGATGTGTTGCCGGTTGTGAACCTACTTCAACCCCGGATCCTGGGCTTTCCACCAACTGCAGAACTCGTCGAGGGCCGTCCACAGGCTGACCTTGGGGTCGTAGTCCAGATAATGCCTCGCGCGACTGATGTCGAGGGTGAAATCTTTGTTCATGACCTGCATGCCCAGCCGCGACAGGGCCGGTTCCGGGCGCCCCGGCCACAGGGCGCAAAAGGCCTCGTTCAACGCCGCCACGCTGTAGGACAGGCCGTAGGAGCGATACCGGGTCACTTGGGGCATTTCCATCTGGCGCATCACATAATTCACCACATCCCACACCGGCACCGGCGTGCCATTGCTGATGTTGTAGGCCTTGCCCAGCGCCGAACCGGTGGCGAGCAAACTGCTCAGCAAGGCCTCGTTGAGGTTGTGCACACTGGTGAAGTCGACCTTGTTCAGACCGTCGCCGACAATGGCCAGGCGGTTCTTGCGCTGCATTCTCAGCAGGCGCGGGAAGATGCTCATGTCACCGGCGCCGGTGACGAAGCGCGGGCGCAGGGCCAGCACCTCGAGGCCGAACTCCTGGGCACCGAACACCTTTTGTTCGGCCAGGTACTTGGTGGCGGCATAGGGATGCTTGAAACGCTTGGGGACTTGCTCCTCGGTCAGCCCCAGGTGGTCGCGCCCGTCAAAATAGATCGACGGCGACGACAGGTGCACCAGCCGCCCGACACGTTGCTTGAGACAGGCCTCGACGACATTTTCGGTGACCAGCACGTTGCCTTGATGGAAGTCCTGGTATTTGCCCCACAACCCCACCGCGCCGGCACAATGCACCACCGCTTCGACATCGCGGCACAGCTCGCGCACCAGGTCGGCGTCGTTCAGATCACCCTGGATAAACTCGGCGCCGCGCCGTACCAGGTGCTCCACACCTTCGGCGCGTCGCCCGTTGACCCGCACGTCCAGGCCCTGCTCCAGGGCGAAACGCGCAAAGCGTCCACCAATGAAGCCGCTTGCGCCGGTGACCAGAATTTTCATGTATTACCCCGTGTACTTTCATTTTTCATCGCTGCTGCCTTGACGCCTGCCGTCACTCGAACGGCACCAACCATTGGCCACACGCCTCGGCCAAATGGTCGGTCAACAGACCGAGCAATTGTCCGCCGCTGCGCCAATGATGCCAGTACAACGGCACATCGATCGGCTTATCGGGCAACAGCTCCACCAATACGCCCCGCTTCAGTTGATCGCGCACTTGCAGTTCAGGCACCAGCCCCCAGCCGAGCCCCGCTTCGGTGAGGCGGATGAAACCTTCGGACGAAGGACATAAATGGTGCTCGAAACCACCGTCCACGCCGAGGGAAGCCAGGTAGCGATGTTGCAGGAAATCATCCGGGCCGAACACCAGTGCCGGTGTGCGTACCAACTGATCGGCTTGAACGCCACCGGGGAAATGCCGCGCTATAAATGCCGGACTGGCCAGCGCCCGGTAGCGCATGGCCCCCAACAGAAGGCTGCGGGCGCCCGCCACCGGGCGTTCGCTGGCGCAAATACAGGCCGCCACTTCACCAGCGCGCATACGTTTGAGGCCGACGGTCTGGTCTTCCACCACCAGGTCCAGCAGCAGGTGCTGTTCGGCGCAAAAGTCACTGACGGCAGCGGCCCACCAGGTGGCGAGGCTGTCGGCATTCAAAGCGATGCGCAGGCGCTCGGGCATGCCTTCTTCATCCAGCGCCGGCACCTGGCCTTGCAGGTCGCGCTCCAGCAACCGCACCTGCTGCACATGGTTGAGCAGGCGTCGGCCAATGTCGGTGGGTGTCGGCGGCGTGGCCCGCACCAGCACCGGCTGACCGATACGGGCTTCCAGCAGTTTGATGCGCTGGGAGATCGCCGATTGCGACAGCCCCAGCACCTGCGCCCCGCGTTCGAAGCCGGCCTGTTCCACCACCGCCGCGAGGGCGGACAACAATTTATAGTCGAACATCAGTTTCTCTAATGAGCGATCAGCAATATTGGTTTTTCTTATACAGCTTAGCCCGGGAAAATGACCAGCATGGCTTCTCTCTTTATCAAGGAATCTTCACATGGCCGGCGAAACCACCCTGACCACCCTGCTGCGCAGCATGAGCCCTCACCTGAATGACGGCGATTATGTGTTCTGCACCCTGCCCGACCACCGCATCCCTGCCGGTTGCGAGGTGGTTGGCAGCTTCCGCGAGCAGGAGGGTCTGACGCTGATCGTCGAACGCCGGCAAGCCGAACGGGCCGGACTGGCCTTCGACTACGTGGCGGCGTGGATCACTCTGAACGTGCATTCGGCGCTGGAGGCCGTCGGCCTGACCGCCGCATTCGCCACCGCGCTGGGCAAGGCCGGTATCAGTTGCAATGTGATCGCCGGCTATTACCACGATCACCTGTTCGTGGGCCGTGACGATGCGCAGCGCGCCATGGACGTCCTGCGGCAACTGGCAGCGGACGCGGAGTAAAGCTCATGTGGCAAAGCTACTTGAACGGACTGCTGGTGGCCCTCGGCCTGATCATGGCCATCGGCACCCAGAATGCGTTTGTGTTGGCGCAAAGCCTGCGCCGTGAACATCACCTGCCCGTGGCGGCGCTGTGCGTGGTCTGTGATGCGCTGTTGGTGGCCGCCGGGGTATTCGGCCTGGCGACGGTGCTGGCGCAAAGCCCGGTGTTGCTGGCGGTGGCGCGCTGGGGCGGCGCGGCGTTTCTGTTGTGGTATGGCACCTGTGCCCTGCGCCGCGCCTGTTCGAAACAAAGCCTGGATCAGGGCGACACGCTCAAGGTGCGCTCCCTGCGCGCCGTGTTGCTGAGCGCTCTGGCCGTGACCCTGCTCAACCCGCACGTGTACCTGGACACCGTGCTGCTGATCGGCTCGCTCGGCGCTCAGCAAACCGAGCCCGGCGCCTATGTGGCCGGCGCCGCCAGCGCTTCGCTGCTGTGGTTCTCCACCCTGGCGCTCGGCGCGGCATGGCTCGCTCCCTGGTTGGCACGCCCGGCAACCTGGCGTCTGCTGGACCTGTTGGTGGCGGCGATGATGTTCAGCGTGGCCTATCAGTTGATCAGCGCCTGAGGCATATTCCAAAACGCTCTGGAACCTCTATCCCACACAGTTGTTGCGTGGTTTTGCCGCACCCCCGGTGCTATGATCCAGCCCCTGCGCCGCAAAGAGTACAAACTCCCCGGCGCTTGTTTGGCCGCCCGTGATCGGCCTTGCGCTCACCGCAACTGACCTGATTAGGAGAATCAACATGGCTTTCGAATTGCCGCCGCTGCCCTACGCACACGATGCCCTGCAGCCGCACATTTCCAAGGAAACCCTGGAGTTCCACCACGACAAGCACCACAACACCTACGTCGTGAACCTGAACAACCTGGTGCCAGGCACCGAGTTCGAAGGCAAAACCCTGGAAGAGATCGTCAAATCCTCTTCGGGCGGCATCTTCAACAACGCCGCTCAGGTCTGGAACCACACCTTCTACTGGAACTGCCTGGCGCCAAACGCCGGCGGTCAACCAACCGGCGCGCTGGCTGAAGCCATCAACGCAGCCTTCGGTTCGTTCGACAAGTTCAAGGAAGAATTCACCAAGACATCCGTCGGCACCTTCGGTTCCGGTTGGGGCTGGCTGGTGAAAAAGGCTGACGGCTCCCTGGCCCTGGCCAGCACCATCGGCGCCGGCAACCCGCTGACCAGCGGCGACACCCCGCTGCTGACCTGCGACGTCTGGGAACACGCCTACTACATCGACTACCGCAACGTGCGTCCAAAGTATGTGGAAGCGTTCTGGAACCTGGTCAACTGGAAGTTCGTGGCTGAGCAGTTCGAAGGCAAGACCTTCACTGCCTAAGCACCGCTTGCAGTAAAAAGAGCCCGGCGATTGCCGGGCTTTTTTATGCGCGTCATTTCACACGGCGAGCGAAGAATCATGGAACTCTTCCTGGAAACATCTCCACTCAAGTCGCGGGAGGAATAAACCTCTAAATCAAATGTGGAGAATCACTATGGATCCTATTTCGTTGGCGTTAGGTGCTGTCCCCATGG
Organism: Pseudomonas sp. SDO5271_S396; assembly: GCF_054071795.1. Lineage (NCBI taxonomy): Bacteria > Pseudomonadati > Pseudomonadota > Gammaproteobacteria > Pseudomonadales > Pseudomonadaceae > Pseudomonas > Pseudomonas sp. SDO5271_S396. Next base: position 4,028 of record NZ_JBSVWB010000087.1, on the reverse strand, counting down.
CTACGAACATTCTTGAAAAAGGCTTGGATGTGCTAAAGGGTGGCATGGACCTGGCAAGCACACTGCTGGACAAGCTCCCTGACGCTGCACAAAAACCAGGAGATACCGGGGTGCAGTCACAAGCTCAGATTACTTACGACTGACTCCGGGCGCCTCACCCTGGAAGGCCGGCCCGCCCGGCCTTCTCAATAACCTGGCCTTAGCGCCTTGGCGCCCTCTGACACACACCGCCCCTTCTTGATGCCTCCCAAGCCCCTCGCGCCAAAAACTCAATTGGGCCTATCCCCCAATGTCCCTTTGACTGCCCTCACCAGATTGCCAATACTCATGGCATATTGAGGCTACCCGCAAGGAACAAGGAATGACCCTTTGAAGCTGGAACTCAAGAACAGCTTGTCGGTGAAGTTGCTACGGGTTGTGCTGCTGTCGGCATTGATCGTGGGTGTGGCGCTGAGCGTGGCGCAGATCGTTTTCGATGCCTACAAGACGCGCCAGGCCGTGGCCGGTGATGCGACGCGCATCCTCGACATGTTTCGCGACCCGTCGACCCAGGCCGTCTACAGCCTGGACCGCGAGATGGGCATGCAGGTCATCGAAGGTCTGTTTCAGGATGACGCCGTGCGGATGGCCTCCATCGGCCACCCCAACGAGACCATGCTGGCGGAAAAAAGCCGCGCCTTGCAGCAGGCGCCCAGCCGCTGGCTGACCGACTTGATTCTTGGCCAGGAACGCACCTTCACCACGCCCCTGGTCGGCAAAGGCCCCTACAGCGAATATTACGGCGACTTGAGTATCACCCTCGACACGGCCACCTACGGCCAGGGGTTCATCGTCAATTCGGTGATCATCTTCATTTCCGGTGTGTTGCGCGCCCTGGCCATGGGCCTGGTGCTGTATCTGGTCTATCACTGGCTGCTGACCAAACCTCTGTCGCGGATCATCGAACACCTGACCGCCATCAACCCGGACCGCCCCAGCGAACACAAGATCCCGCAGCTCAAGGGCCACGAACGCAATGAGCTGGGGCTGTGGATCAACACCGCCAACCAGTTGCTCGAATCCATCGAACGCAATACCCATCTGCGCCATGAGGCGGAAACCAGCCTGCTGCGCATGTCCCAGTACGACTTCCTGACCGGTCTGCCCAACCGCCAGAAATTGCAGGAGCAACTGGACAAGATCCTGATCGACGCCGGTCGTCGGCAGCGGCGGGTCGCCGTACTGTGCGTGGGGCTGGATGACTTCAAGAGCGTCAACGAACAGTTCACCTACCAGGCCGGCGACCAGTTGCTGCTGGCCCTGGCTGACCGGTTGCGCGCCCACAGCGGTCGCCTGGGCGCCCTCGCCCGCCTGGGTGGCGACCAGTTCGCGCTGGTGCAGGCTGATATCGATCAGCCCTACGAAGCCGCCGAATTGGCGCAAAGCATCCTGGATGACCTGGAAGCGGAATTCGCCCTCGACCACGAACAGATTCGCCTGCGGGCCACCATCGGCATCACCTTGTTTCCCGAAGACGGCGACAGCACCGAGAAGCTGCTGCAGAAAGCCGAACAGACCATGACCCTGGCCAAGAGCCGCTCGCGCAACCGCTACCAGTTCTATATCGCCAGCGTCGACAGCGAAATGCGCCGGCGTCGCGAGCTGGAAAAAGACTTGCGCGATGCCCTGGCGCGTAACCAGTTTCATCTGGTGTACCAACCGCAGATCAGCTACCGCGACCACCGCGTGGTCGGTGTGGAAGCACTGATCCGCTGGCAGCACCCGGAACACGGCCTGGTCCCGCCGGACCTGTTCATCCCCTTGGCCGAGCAGAACGGCACCATCATCCCGATTGGCGAATGGGTGCTGGACCAGGCCTGTCGCCAGTTGCGCGAATGGCACGACCTGGGCTTCACCGCGCTGCGCATGGCGGTGAACCTGTCCACCGTGCAGTTGCACCACACCGAGTTGCCGAGAGTGGTCAATAACCTGATGCAGATCTACCGCCTGCCGCCGCGCAGCCTGGAGCTGGAAGTCACCGAGACCGGCCTGATGGAAGACATCAGCACCGCCGCCCAGCACCTGCTGAGCCTGCGCCGTTCGGGGGCGTTGATTGCCATCGATGACTTCGGCACCGGTTACTCATCCCTGAGTTACTTGAAAAGCCTGCCGCTGGACAAGATCAAGATCGACAAAAGCTTCGTCCAGGACCTGCTGGACGATGACGACGACGCCACCATCGTGCGCGCCATTATCCAGCTGGGCAAAAGCCTGGGCATGCAGGTGATCGCCGAAGGCGTGGAAACCGCCGAGCAGGAGGCGTACATCATCTCCGAAGGCTGCCATGAAGGTCAGGGCTACCACTACAGCAAACCCTTGCAGGCGCGGGAGCTGGCAGCGTTCCTGAAGCAGTCGGAGCGTAATAACGCAGTGATTCTCTGACAACGCAAAACGATACTGAATATTTCGCGCGCATAACGCTTTACACAAAATGCAAATCTTTCGCATTATGTCGCAGTTTTTGCGCTCCCCCGCGCGCCCTTTCAACAACCGAAGCAGGATGTTCGCCATGATTCGTATGCCCCTGGCCACCGCCAGTCTGCTGGCCATTGCCATTTCTCTCGCCGGCTGCGGCGAAGGTAAAGACAAGGCCGCCGCGCCTCAGGCGCCGACCCCGGCTGCCAGCACTGCAGCTCCAGCGGCTGCCACCCCTGCCGGCCAGGTCGACGAAGCAGCCGCCAAGGCCGTGGTCGCGCATTACGCAGACATGGTGTTCGCGGTGTACAGCGACGCCGAGTCCACGGCGAAAACCCTGCAAACCGCCATCGACGCGTTCCTCGCCAAACCGAACGACGAAACCCTGAAAGCCGCGCGCACTGCCTGGATCGCCGCCCGCGTACCTTACCTGCAGAGCGAAGTGTTCCGCTTCGGCAACACCATCATCGACGACTGGGAAGGTCAGGTGAACGCCTGGCCGCTGGACGAAGGCCTGATCGACTACGTCGACAAGTCCTACGAGCACGCCCTGGGTAACCCGGGCGCCACCGCCAATATCATCGCCAACACCGAGATCCAGGTCGGCGAAGACAAGGTCGACGTGAAGGACATCACCCCGGAAAAACTTGCCAGTCTCAACGAGCTGGGCGGTTCCGAGGCCAACGTCGCCACCGGCTACCACGCCATCGAATTCCTGCTCTGGGGCCAGGACCTGAACGGCACCGGCCCGGGCGCCGGCAACCGCCCTGCCTCGGACTACCTGACTGGCGACGGCGCCACCGGCGGCCACAATGAGCGTCGCCGTGCCTACCTGAGTGCCGTGACCCAATTGCTGGTCAGCGACCTGGAAGAAATGGTCGGCAACTGGAAACCCAACGTCGAAGACAACTACCGCGCCACCCTGGAGGCAGAACCTGCCACCGACGGCCTGCGCAAAATGCTGTTCGGCATGGGTAGCCTGTCCCTGGGCGAGCTGGCTGGTGAACGCATGAAGGTTTCCCTGGAGGCCAACTCGCCGGAAGACGAGCAGGACTGCTTCAGCGACAACACCCACAACTCGCACTTCTACGACGCCAAGGGTATCCGCAACGTCTACCTGGGCGAGTACACCCGTGTCGACGGTACCAAGCTGACCGGCGCCAGCCTGTCGTCCCTGGTGGCCAAGGTCGACCCGGCTGCCGACACCGCATTGAAAGCGGACCTGGCCGCCACCGAAGCGAAGATCCAGGTCATGGTTGACCACGCCGACAAGGGCGAGCACTACGACCAATTGATCGCGGCCGGCAACGACGCGGGCAACCAGATCGTCCGCGATGCCATCGCGGCCCTGGTCAAGCAGACCGGTTCGATCGAAGCCGCCGCCGGCAAGCTGGGCATCAGCGACCTGAACCCGGACAACGCCGATCACGAGTTCTGATCAGTGCTGTGTTGAAAAAGGCGACCTTCGGGTCGCCTTTTTTGTGCGGCCTATCTGACTGCACACATCCCCTGTGGGAGCTGGCTTGCCTGCGATAGCGATCTGTCAGTCAAGGAGTTTGTTGCTGATCTACCGC
>NZ_JBSVWB010000086.1:0-13664 GCF_054071795.1 Pseudomonas sp. SDO5271_S396 | reverse complement strand
AGGTGGCATCTGTGTTAGCAGTGCCGCAGCTATCGCAGGCAAGCCAGCTCCCACAGGGGTTCTCTATTGTTGGTGAGAAAATGCCCGGCACGACGGCCCTGCTGGCAGCGTTTTTCCCACCACTGCCACTCCCCTGTGGGAGTCAGTTGACCGCCGTGGAAGGCTCCAACTGCCGCTGCGCCAACCAGATTTCCTCCTGCAACCACTGACTGAACACCTGCAATTGCGGTGTATCCGTCTGCTCCGGCCGGGTCACCAGCCAGTAGGACTGATGCCCATCCACATGCACATTGAGCACCTGGGTCAACTGCCCTGACGCCAACTCCGCCGCCACCATATGCCAGTCGGCAATCGTGATCCCCAGCCCATCGGTGGCAGCCCGGATAGCCAGGTCCAACAGGTCGAATTCGTACCCGCCCTGCGTGTCCACCCCCTGGATCCGCGCCGCATCCAGCCAGTGCTTCCAGGTGAGATAGCGCTGGTCCTCGCTGGCCAGCACATGCAGCAATGTCATGCGGTTAAGGTCGACGCCCTCGTCAGTGCACTCACGGGCATACAACGAAGGCGCGCACACCGCGATATGCCGTTCCTGCACCAACAGCGAACTGTCCAACCCATCCCACTCACCGTTGCCAAACCGGATCGCACAATCGAGGGTGCTGGTCTGCGCAAGGCTGTCCTGCAGGCAGGTGGTGATGCTCAACTCCAACTCCGGATGCGCCTCGCGCAGACGCCCCAGGCGCGGCATCAACCAACGGCTGGTGAACGTCGGGGGCGCGTTGACGTGCAGGCGGTTGGTATGGGTTTTCTGCTGAATGCTGCGCACCGTCAGCTCGATCTTGTCGAACGACTGATGCAAGGCCCGTAACAGTACCCGGCCCGCGCTGGTCAGCTCGAGGTGGTGATGGCGCCGCTCCAGCAGGTTCTCGCCCAGTTGTTCTTCCAATTGGCGAACCTGGCGGCTGACCGCGCTCTGGGTGACGTTCAACAGTTCCGCTGCCCGGGTAAAACTGCCGGTGCTGCCGGCCACTTCGAAGGCTTTGAGGGCGTTGAGACCGGGCATTTTGCGTTTCATGAAGAGCACTCGAAGGCCACTGACGAGGTGCCAAGCATCCCACGATCTGTAGGAAATTTCCTAGCCAACATGATTTTTTGTATCTACCGACCCGTCTGTTTCGACCCCTTGGCCCCTTCACGCCGACTAACATGCATTTAAGGAACGTTTCACCGCTGAATTTATCGTTTGTCGATCTTTGCGCGGATGACAAAACTGCGGCCATCTCTAATAAAAACAACATGAGAGCAGCCCCATGTCCGATTCCGACGTTTTGGCGACCCTGGATGGCGCCGTGCCGCACCCCGCCGTCAACGACCTGTGCACCCAGGTGCAACAGGGCCAGATCAACCGCCGCCAGTTCCTGCGCACTGCCACCCTGCTGGGCATCACTGTGGCCAGCGCCTCCAGCTTCATGGGTGCAGCCCTGCTCGGCAGCGACGCCCATGCCGCCGACGGCACGCCCGCCCGCCAAGGCGGCAGCCTGCGTTTCGCCTGCGCGATCCAGGAAATCCAGGACCCGATGCTGATCACCTGGATCGAAGCCTCGAACCTGCTGCGCAATTCCCTGGAATACCTGACCTGGGTCGACGCCGACAACATCACCCACCCCTACCTGGCCGAGAGCTGGAGCCCTTCCGACGACCTCACCACCTGGACCTTCAACCTGCGCCAGGACGTGAAGTGGAGCAACGGCGACAGCTTCAATGTCGACGACGTGCAACACAACATCGAACGCTGGATCGCTGCCGACTCCAAGTCGGTCAACCGCACTGCGTTCCAGGACATCAAGTCCTTCGAAAAAGTCAGCGACTACCAGTTCCGCCTGCACCTCAAGCGGCCGATTCTGGCGATCCCGGAAATGCTCAACGCCTTCACCTGCGCCATCGTGCACCGCAGCTTCAAGGCCGGGGATGACTGGGTCAAGAACCCGCTGGCCACCGGGCCGTTCAAGCTGGTGTCGTTTGCGGTGAACAAGCAGGCGACCTTTTCCAAGCGTGCCGATTACTGGGGCAAACCGGCCAATCTGGATGAGCTGCGCTACATCGATATGGGCACCGACGTATCCACCCACCTCGCCGCCCTGCAAGCCGGGCAAGTGGATGTGCTGTACCGCGTCACCGTGGCCGAACTGGACTTGGCCAAGCGCCTTCCCGGCGCGCAACTGCTCAGCTGCAAATCCGCGCAGACCGTGGTCATGCGCATGGATTGCGACCAGAAGCCGTTCACCGACCTGCGCATCCGCAAGGCCGTGGTGCTGTGCGCCGATAACGCGCAGATGCTCAAGGTGGCCTATCGCGGCATGGGCACCCTGGGCGAGGACCACCACGTGGCGCCGTCCCACCCCGAATACTTCCCGTTGCCCAAACGCGAGCGCGACGTGGCGGCAGCGAAAAAACTGCTGGCCGAGGCCGGGTTCCCCAACGGCCTGGACATCGACCTGATCGTCGGCAACACCCAGGGCCGCTATGAACAGGACTGCGCGCAGATCCTGCAACAGAACTGCCTGGAAGCCGGCATTCGCATCAACCTCAAAGTGGTGCCTGCGGCACAGTACTGGCCGATCTGGGACAAAGCCGCGTTCAGCCTCACTTACTGGGCCCACCGTCCGCTCGGGGTGATGTCCCTGGAGCTGGCCTATCGCGGCGGCGGCGCCTGGAACGAAAGCCACTACCGCGACCCGGCCTTCGATGCCGCCCTGGATAAGGCCATGGGCATTATCGATCCCAAGCAGCGCGCCGTGGCCATGCAGAACGTCGAGCAAATCCTGCAAGACGCCTGCGTGATCGTGCAGCCGTTCTGGGGCGACAAGTTCACCGCCGTGAGCAAAAAGGTGCAGGGGTTCCAGGTGCACCCTTCCGACTTCTACCCGATGGGCAATGTCTGGTTGAGCGTTTGAGTCAACCCTGCCCGCCCGTGCGGGCAGACTTTCCATCCTCCGTCGGAGTGCGTACCTGATGGCTCATTTTCTCTTGCGCAAAGTGCTGATGCTGCTGGCGACTCTGTTGTCGGTGTCGCTGATTGTGTTCCTGGCCCTGGAACTCAATATCGAAGACGTGGCAATCAACGTCCTCGGCCCCTACTCTGCCGCCGACCAGCGTGCAGCCTGGCTGCTGGAGCACGGCTACAACCAACCGTTCGTGTGGCGCTACCTGGTGTGGCTCAAAGACTTCGTGATCGGCGATTGGGGCACCTCGGTGTACTTCCGTGAGCCGGTGCTCAAGCTGCTGCTGCCCAACCTGTGGCAAACCCTGATCCTGGCCGGGTTGGCCCTGCTGGTGATGGTGCCGGTGGCCCTGACCCTGGGTGTACTCGCGGGCATTCGCCAGGGTTCGCCGATCGATCGGCTGGTGTCGTTCCTGTCGATCGTCACCACGTCGATTCCGGACTTCGCCAGCGCAGTGTTCGTCGCGGCGATCTTTGTGTTCTGGCTCAACTGGCTGCCGGGCGTGAGCAGCATGAGCGACGGCTTCAACGCGGTGGAACTGGTGCTGCCGCTGATGGTGCTGTGCCTGTTCGGCATCGGCTATCTGGCGCGGATTACCCGCGCCTCCATGGTGGAAGTGATGCAGGCGCCGTACATCCGCACCGCGCGGCTCAAGGGCGCGTCCACCACGCGTATCGTGCTGCGCCATGCGCTGCGCAACGTGCTGATCGCGCCGGTCACGGTGATCATGCTGTACATCCCATGGCTGCTCTCGAACGTGATCGTGGTCGAGGTGTTTTTCGCCTACAAGGGCTTTGGTTCGATGCTCTACACCGCGTCGCTGAACCATGACGTTTACCTGATCGAAGCCTGCGCGATGATCAGCGGTGTGGTGGTGGGCATCAGCAAGATCTTCTCGGACCTGGCCTACACCTGGCTCAACCCGCGCATCACCCTGCGCAGTCTCGGCGGAGGCCGCCAATGAACCTGCTCAAATCCTTCAAACACCCGCTGGCCCTGCTCGGCCTGCTGCTGGTGGGCGGCTGGGTGCTGATCGCCCTCTGCGCGCCGTGGCTGGCACCCCATGATCCGCTGGAAAGCTTCACGCCGTTGCTCACGCCACTGACCGCCGGCGACGACGGCGCCAGCTTCCTGCTGGGCACCGACATGATTGGCCGCGACATCCTTTCGCGGCTGATCTGGGGCACGCGCACCGTGCTGTTCTGGTCGATTCTGGCCACCCTCACCGCGTTCGCCGTGGGCATCGCCATGGGCCTGTGCGCCGGTTACTTCAATGGCTGGGTCGATGCGCTGCTGTCCTACGTGGCCGACACGGTGCTGTCGTTCCCGGTGCTGGTGCTGTACATCGTGATCATCATCGCCCTCGGCGCCTCCGCGCTGAACATCCTGATTGCGGTGACCTTCACCAGCGCGCCGGCGATCTTTCGCATCATGCGCGCCCTGACCATCGACATCCGCTCACGCGACTACGTGCTCAGCGCCATCACCCAGGGCGAAGGTTCGCTGCGCATCATGCTGGTGGAGATCCTGCCCAACTGCGGCGGCCCGCTGATCGTCGACTTCTGCCTGCGCATCGGCTACACCGCGATCATGATCGGCGCCCTGGGCTTTCTGGGCCTGGGCCTGCCACCGCCGACCCCGGACTGGGGCGGCATGATCAACGATGGTCGCGCCATGGCCATTACCTTTCCGCACCTGGTGATCTTCCCGTGCATCGCCATCTCCACCCTCATGCTTGGCCTGAGCCTGCTCGCCGACGGGCTGGATGAACACGCGCAGCAAGGCGCAAGGAGCTGAGCATGAGCAACCATCAAACCGTATTGCGCGTGGACAACCTGTGCATCGAACTGCCCAAGGGTGCCGACCGCAGCCATGCCGTGCACGGCATCAGCCTGGACGTGCGCAAGGGCGAAATTCTCTGCGTGATCGGCGAGTCCGGCTCGGGCAAGTCCGTGCTGTCGGCCGCGATCATGGGCGATTACGCCAAGGGCCTGCGGCATGCCAGCGGGGTCATCGACTTTCTCGGTGACGACATCTGCACGCTGGACGACACCCGCCTGCGCGCGCTGCGTGGCAACCGCATCGCGATGATTTTCCAGGAACCCATGGCGGCGCTGAACCCGGCGATCCGCATTGGCAAACAGGTGGAAGAAATCTTCGATATCCATGCCCCGCAGATGCCCGCCGTCGAACGGCGCGAGCGCATGCTGGCGCTGCTCGAATCCACCCAACTGCCGGACCCGCCGCGCATCGCCAATAGCTTCCCGCACCAGCTGTCCGGCGGCCAATGCCAACGGGTGGTGATTGCCATGGCGCTGGCGATGAACCCGGACCTGCTGATCGCCGACGAACCCACCACCGCCCTCGACGTGACCACCCAGGCCCAGGTCTTGAAGCTGGTGCGCGAGCTGCGCGGGCGTGGCCAGCACGGCATTCTGTTCATCACCCACGACTTTGGCGTGGTCGCGCAGATTGCCGACCGTATCGCGGTGATGGAAGGCGGCCGCCTGGTGGAAATCGGTGAACGTGACCAAGTATTGAATGCTCCCGCCCATGCCTACACGCGCAAGCTGATCGCCGCGGTACCGGCGCTGCACCCAGAACTGCACGCGCCGAGCGCCGACGGTGAAATGGCCCTGCGCATCGAGCGCCTGACCAAGACCTACAACGTCGGCGGCAGCGCGTTGGCGGCACTGCGCAATGTGTCGCTGAACCTGCCACGGGGCAAGACGCTGGCGATTGTCGGCGAGTCGGGCTCAGGCAAGAGCACCCTGGTCAAGGCCGCCATTCGCCTGGTGGACAGCGACAGCGGCCATGTGTGGGTCGGCGATACCGATTTCCTGGCGCTGCAAGGCTCGGCACTGGCGGCCAACCGGCGGCGCATCCAGATGATCTTTCAGGACCCGTACGGCTCGCTCAACCCGCGCCATCGCGTCGGCGACATCATCGCCCGTGCCGCGCAGTTGCGCGGTTTGTCGGCCAAGGATGCCTGGGCCGAGGCCGGCGACTTGCTGGAGCAGGTCGGGCTCAAGCGTGATGCCTTGCAGCGCAAGCCCCGGCAGTTCTCCGGTGGCCAGCGCCAGCGCATCGGCATCGCCCGTGCCCTGGCGATGCGCCCGGAAGTGCTGATCGCCGATGAGAGCGTGTCGGCGCTGGATGTGTCGGTGCAGAAACAGGTGCTGGAACTGCTCGCCGACCTGCAACGGCAACTGAACCTGAGCATCCTGTTCATCACCCACGACCTGCGTGTGGCGGCGCAGATCAGCGACCACATCGCGGTGATGCGCCAGGGCGAAGTGGTGGAGTACGGCACCGCCGAACAGGTGCTGCTGCGCCCACAAAATGCTTACACCCAGGCGCTGTTGGCGGCCGCTCCGGGCGCATCCGAACTGCCCGCCGCCGGACCGCCCTTGAAGCTGGTACGCCCCGCCGCTCACTGAGTCCAACCCTTTTCCCCGCGTCGCAGCGTTCGCTGCGGCAACGGGCTGCTGTTGCCCAAAAAAACTAAAAACGAGAGTAAAACCATGCGACCAACGATGCGTTACTTCACCCTCATTCCCGTGCTCGGCGCCCTCGCGGCACCGGCCATGGCGGTGCAAGTCACCGACAACCTCGACCTCGGCGGCGCCATCCGTGCACGCTGGGACTACGACCCGGACCGCGACATCCAGAAGTTCGGCCTGGACACGGTGTTCCTCAGCGCCAAGTACAACTCCGACAGCTGGATCGGCGAGGCGCAGTACCGCTTCTACGGTCGCTCCTACCCGTACCAGTACACCAAGAACTACGGCGATATCCAGTTCGCCAAGTTCGCCTGGGTCGGCTACAAGTTCAACTCCGACCAGCAGGTGCAAGTGGGCCTGAACACCGTGCCGTTCGGCCTGCAGCCCTACTTCGGCAGCACGTTCTACGAAACCCTGGGCAACGTCATCGGCCTGGAAGACGTGCAACAGGTCGGTGCCAAATACATCCAGCAAAGCGGTGACTGGAACGTGCAGGCCGGTTACTACCTGCGCCCCGCGTGGCAAGGCAAGGGCACCAGCAAAGGCGTGACCTACTCCAGCGTGGTCTCCGGCGCCGACAGCTACGTGGCCGACGGCAGTGACAACCAGGAGCGCAACACCGTGGTCCTGCGCGTGGCCAAGGCCCTGGACCTGGGCGACTGGAAGTCCGAAGTGGGCGTGTCGGGCCTGACCTCCACCCTGGAAAACAAAGACACCGGCAACGATGGCCGACGCAACGCCGTGGCGATCCACTACCTGGGCAAGAACGGCCCGTGGGGCCTGCAATTGCAGGCGGCGCGCCAGCAGATGTCACCGCGCAACGAAGGCACCGACGGCGTGGTGACCCTGGGTGGTTACGACGGCACTTACAACGTCGCCAGCCGTGGCAACCTGTACGTGGCGGACCTGAGCTACGACGTCGGCGGCAAATACCTCTGGGACCAGATCAGCGGCGTGAAGCTGTATGCCAACTACAGCGCCTTCGACAAGTCCGACAACGACTTCAAGACATCGCAGCGGGTGATCCTGGGGACCTCGTTTTCGTTCAGCAAACTGTGGATCGCCACGGAATGGCTGATCGGCAAGAACGACCCGTACATCGGCGGCAGCAGCTATACCCAGAGCTTGGGGGCCGGGGGCAGTAATCAGTGGGAGAATCAGCTGTACATGAACATCGGGTATTACTTCTAATAGGCCACTGACGCCATCGCAGGCAAGCCAGCTCCCACATTTGGAATGCATTCCCCTGTGGGAGCGGCGGTTCGACGCTTCGACTTGCCCACGAAGAGGCCGCCAGAAGCACTATAAAAACAACATGTGTGGAATCCTTTTCATGCGCCACCTGCCCGCCCTCAACATGCTCCGCGTCTTCGAAGAAGTCGCGCGCCACCGCAGCTTCAGCCAGGCCGCCGTGGGCCTCAATGTGACCCAGGGTGCGGTCAGTCGCCAGATCAAGCAATTGGAAGACTACCTGGGGGTCGCCCTCTTCATCCGCACGCCCCAGGGCCTGTCGCTCACCGAAGCCGGCTTTGCCCTGTCCCCGCACCTGAGCGACGCCTTTGACCACATCGAGCGCGCCCTGCAAGCCGTACGCGTGCCCAACCTGCGCCAGCGCCTGCGCATCGTCGCGCCGCCAACCTGGGCCACGCGCTGGTTGTCGGCACACTTGCGCAGGTTTTGTGAGCGCTATCCGGATATCAACCTCAGCGTCACCCACCAGGCCGGCCACGACAGCCTGGCGGAAATCGACTGCCGGATTCGCTTCGGCCTGGAGCCGGACCCGCACTGCCGCAGCGAGCTGCTGGTGATGGAGCGCCACATCGCCGTGGCCAGCCCGGAGCTGTTCCACGACGGCCAACCGCCCGACCTGCGGCGTTACCCGCTGCTGCATATCCTGCACGACGGCAAGCGTTTGAAGGTGTGGGAGAACTGGCTGGCGGCCATGGGCCGGGACGATATCGATGCGGACCAGGGTTTGGAATTCAGCACCCTGGACCAGGTGATCCACACCGCCCTGGCAGGCGGCGGACTGGCGGTGATCGACCGCCAGATGATCGAGCGCGAACTGGCCAATGGCAGCCTGCTGCCGATCACCCCCCTGGAAGTGATCGGCCCGTATGGCTATTGGCTGGATGTGGCGACGGACAAACAGGGGTTATCCAAGGTTCGGTTGTTTACGCAGTGGTTGGGCCAGGTCAGCAACCCCTGACAACGGCGGCACCTCGGCCTTGCACGCCTGGCTCAACGTCAGTGCCTTGGTTTCCGGCGCCCAGGCAAACGAGATGATCGCGCCAAATACCAGGATCGCCGCGAGGATGCCCATGGTCGGACTCAAGCCGATCCCGGCCACGCTGACCGGCAACAGGAAGGTACTGATCGCCGACCCCAGCCGGCTCACTGCCGTGGCCAGGCCGATACCGCTGGCGCGCACTTCGGTGGGAAAGCTTTCTGCCGGGAACACGCCCACCAGGTTGCTCACCGCCGACAACACCAACGTGAACACACCGAACGTCAACACCATCAGCCACGCCAGGCTGCCCGGCAACACCGCCAACAGAAACAGCGCCGCCGCAAGGATGATGAACGAGTTGATCAGAAAGCCCCGGCGCGAGAACTTCACTGTGCACCAGATACCCAGCAGTGCACCGACGATCAGCAGCAGGTTGAGCAGCAACTCGGTGCCGAAGCCCTGGGACAAGCCCATTTTCTGCAGGATCGACGGCAGGAACGTGTAGATCGCGAAATACGGCATCACGATGCACACGAAGAACAGGCAGTTGAACGCGGTGCGCGTGCGGTACTCACGGCTGAACAGCACGCCGTAGCCGGAACGCACTTGTGCGGCGGGCTCTTCATCCAGCACCACATGTTCCCCCAGGTGCTTCCTGACGATGGCCCGGGCTTCGGCAACGCGCCCACGGTTGACCAGCCAGCGCGGCGATTCCGGGGTGCCGATACGGGCCAGCAGGATCAGGCCGGCGGGAATCGCCGACGAGGCCAGCATCCAGCGCCAGGCATCATCACCCAGGCTGAGCATCGCGGTGCCGACGAAGGTGGCCGCCACGTAGCCGAAGGTCCAGATCACGCTGAACGAACCCAGCAGCACGCCCCGGTGTTTCTTCGGCGAAAACTCGGCGAGCATGGCGTGGCCGACACTGAAGTCCCCGCCCAGACCGATGCCGATCAGGATGCGACACAGCAACAGGCCAGTGGCGGTCTCGACAAAGAACTGCATCACCGACGCCAGGGTGATCAGCACGAAGCTGACCAGGAAGATTTTCTGCCGACCGAGACTGTCGGAGATCCAGCCGAAAAACAGGCTGCCCAGAAACAGACCGATCAGCGCCGAAGCACCGATCAAGCCTTGCCAGAACGCGTCCAGTTGCATCTGTGGGCTGAGCAAGGTGAAGGCGATACCGATCAGGCCGAGGATATAGCCGTCGGTGAAATGCGCGCCAAACGTGAGGCCGGCGATTTTCAGGTGAAAACGGCCGATGGGCAGGTCGTCGATTTTGACGGGTTGAGCAGTCATGGGTGTTCTCCATATTGTTTTTCTTGACGGAGTAACAACAGACAAGCCCCACTCCAAATGTGGGAGCGGGCTTGCCCGCGATAGCGGTACATCAGTTATGGAGGTGGTGGCTGACTGACCGCTATCGCAGGCAAGCCAGCTCCCACAGGGGTTTAGTGTCGTTTGGGCGCGGGTGGCTTAGAGGCCGCCCATCAACAGGTATTTGATCTCCAGGTAATCCTCCAGGCCGTACTTGGAGCCTTCGCGGCCCAGGCCCGATTCCTTGATGCCGCCAAACGGCGCGACTTCGGTGGAGATGATGCCTTCGTTGATGCCGACCATGCCGGCTTCCAGGCCTTCGGCCATGCGCCATACGCGGCCGATATCACGGCTGTAGAAGTAAGCGGACAACCCGAACGGCGTGTCGTTGGCACGGGCCAGCACTTCGGTTTCATCCTTGAAACGGAAGCATGCAGCCACCGGACCGAAGGTTTCTTCCTGGGCGATCAGCATGTCGCCGTGGGCTTCGGTGAGGATGGTCGGTTCGAAGAACGTACCGCCCAGCGCATGGCGACGGCCACCGCACAACAGCGTGGCGCCCTTCTCCAAGGCATCGCCGACATGGGCTTCGACCTTGGCCAACGCGGCGGTATTGATCAGCGGGCCTTGCTCGGTGTCGCCGTCCAGGGCGCTGCCGACACGCATCGCGCTGACCGCTTCGGCCAGTTTGCGGGTGAACGCGTCGTACACGCCGTCCTGAATAAAGAAGCGGTTGACGCACACACAGGTCTGCCCGGTGTTGCGGAACTTGGAGGCCATGGCGCCTTTGACGGCGGCATCCAGGTCAGCGTCGTCGAACACAATGAACGGCGCGTTGCCGCCCAATTCCAGCGAGACTTTTTTCAGGGTGTCTGCCGCCTGGCGCATCAGCAGCTTGCCGGTGCGGGTGGAGCCGGTGAACGACAGCTTACGCACCACGCTGGAGGCTTGCAGCGCGCCACCGATGGCCACGGCGTCGCCGGAGACGATGTTGAACACGCCCGCGGGGATGCCCGCCTGCTCGGCGAGTACCGCCAGGGCAAAGGCCGACAGCGGCGTCTCTTCCGAAGGTTTGAGGATCATGGTGCAGCCCGCCGCCAGCGCCGGGCCGACCTTGCGGGTGACCATGGCCAGGGGGAAGTTCCACGGCGTGATCGCCGCGACCACGCCGATGGCTTCCTTGACCACGATGATGCGCGCGTCGGCCTTGTGGCTGGGGATCACGTCACCGTAGGCACGCTTGGCCTCTTCGCCGAACCACTCCAGGAAGCTCGCGGCGTAGACCACTTCGCCCATGGCTTCGGCCAACGGTTTGCCCTGCTCCAGGCTGAGCAGGTGGGCCAGGTCCTTCTGGTTGCTCAGCATCAGCTCGCTCCAGCGCTTGAGGCGCTGGCTGCGCTCCTTGGCCGTGAGCTTGCGCCAGGCCGGCAACGCACGGTTGGCGGCCGCGATGGCCAGGTCGGTTTCTTCGGCGGCAGCGCGCTGCACGTCGGCGATCAGCGCGCCATTGGCCGGGTTGAACACGGGGTAAGTCGGGCCGCCGCCGGACCATTGGCCATCGATGTAATTGCCCGTACGGATCAGCGGATTCATGCCACGGCCTCGGTCAGGTTGAAACGGTCCAGGCCCGGACGAGCCTCACGCAGGATGCGCTTGCCGGCGGTGTAGTCGTTGATCACATCGCACGGGGTGTAGTTGCGTTCCAGCTCGTGCAGCTCTTCGGCGTCGAGTTGGGTGTCGAGGGCGGCCAGTGCGCTGTCGAACTGCTCGGTGGTGTCGGCGCCTACCAGCATCACGTCCACACCCGGGTGATTGGCCACCCAGGCCTGGGCGATCTGCGCGTTGGACACGCCACGAGCGCGGGCCACGCGCTGTACCGAGTGGGCAATGTCGAACGACGCCTGGTCGCTGTACATCTGCTGGGTGAAGAAGTCGGTCTGGTTGCGGGTCGACTGCACTTCACCGGTAAGCAGGCCACGGGCCAGCGGGCTGAACACCGAGACGCCCAGGCCCTGGTCACGGCAGAACGGGATCATTTCGCGCTCTTCTTCGCGATAGGCGCAGTTCAGTTGCAGCTGCATGTTGATCGGTTTGACCCAACCGTTGCGCTCGCAGGCCATGAGGATCTTGGCGAGTTGACCGGTGAGCATGGTGGACACGCCGATGTAGCGCGCCTTGCCGGAACGCACGATGTCGTTCAGGGCGCCCATGGTTTCTTCGACGGGGGTGTTCACGTCGAAGTAATGCAGCATGAACACGTCGACGTAATCCATGCCGAGGCGGCTCAAGGACAAGTCGATGCTGTCCATGATGTGCTTGCGCGAATGGCCGCTGGCATTGAGCCCGCTGCGGGTGCCGTAACCGACTTTGGTGGTAACCACGATGTCGTCGCGGCGCGCCACGCGCTTGAGGATGCGCCCCACCACTTCTTCGCCGACGCCGGCGGAGTAGAAGTCGGCCAGGTCGATAAAATTGACGCCGTTGGCCAGGGCGTGGGCGACGATGGGCTCACTTTGCTTTTCGTCGAAGATCCACGGTTTCCAGTCCGGGGTGCCCATGTTCATGGTGCCCAGGCACAGGCGCGAGACTTGCAGGCCGGAGTTGCCCAATCGGGTGTATTGCATGGGAATCTCCTCAGGCCTTTGGCGTGTAGAACGGGTTGCTGATGTGGTTGACCACGTCGGCCAATTGCGCGGTGTACGGCGTGCCGGTCAGGGCGGCGCGGATCGCGGTGCGGCAGGCGTTGTAGTTGTTCAGGTAGACGGCATCGAGGTCATCGCAGCCTGGGTTGACCCAGTTGGCGGTGACGATGGCCCATTCGTCTTCGGCTTCCGGCGGCAGGGTGCCGTCCAGCAGGGCTTCGAGCACAGCCTTGGCAATACCGGCCTGGGAGGCGCCCCAGGTGGCGTTGCCATGCAGGTCGCTGCTGATTTCGGCCTTGTTGACATACAGGGTCATGGGTTTGACTGGAATGTTCGGCTGGGCAATCACCATGAACGGGCAATGACCCTGGCTGGGGGACGCCAGGCTGTTGGCGAATGCCTGGCCGGCGGGGCCGTTGCGCGGGCCGATAAGAATATTGATGTGGGCCGCGTTGACGCCCGGGCCTTCGAAGCCTTCGCCGATGTACAGATCAAGTGCTTTCATATCGCAAACGCTCTTTGTTGTTATGGGGAGCTGGTGAGCGATTTTTTAGCACTGGCCGTGAAAAGGGCCGTAACCATTAAAAGTCATGGGGCTGTGAGTTTTGCTCATACCCCCTGCGACGATCGATACCCTCTTGTGCGTTGACCAAGGATGTTACACACCATATAGTGTGCCCACCCAAGCAAGTGACCACTACATCATGTAGTTTTCACACGCTTTGAAGTCTGAATGCCCTTATTTGTCAAGCACCAGGAAGGAGAATTTCGATGCTGAGCTGGGATGAAGTCGACAACGAAGACACCAATGCCGCGGTGATCAAGAGCGCTACTGCCGCCGACGTGACCATGGACCGTCTGGACGGTGCCGGTGCCGCCGCCGCACTGGAAGCCCGCAGCGTCACGGCCACCGACTCCGCCGCCATCATCCGCGCCAAGGCCGCCCTCGACAAACTCGACATCGCCG
>NZ_JBSVWB010000085.1:0-13998 GCF_054071795.1 Pseudomonas sp. SDO5271_S396 | reverse complement strand
CAGATGAAACATTCTTCACTGATACACCGCTATCGCAGACAAGCCAGCTCCCACACTGACTGCATTTCAAGCTGAAGTCAGCTCAGGCTTTCGTCGATCACCAACACCAACTTCCCGGAAATCCGGTTGCTCGCCAACTCGGCAAACGCCGCCTCGGCGTCCTTGATTGGGAAGGTTCTGGCCAGTTGCGGGCTCAGGCGCCCTTCAACGAACAGCGGCCATACGTGCTGGCTCAACTCACTGAACAAGTCCGCCTTGAACTGATCGCTGCGACTGCGCAGGGTCGAACCCAGCAACTGGATGCGCTTGCCCAGCACCTGTGCCAGGTCCAGTTGCGCCTCGCGCCCACCCATCAGGCCGATCAGCACCCAACGGCCGTCAACGGCCAGCAGCTTGAGGTCCAGGGCGGCATAGCTGGCGCCCACCGGGTCGAGGATCACGTCGAACGGCCCGAAATCCCGCAGCCCTTCAATGCCGTCGGTACGCACCACGCCGCCCTGCGCACCCAGGTCCTCGCAGTACGCCAGGCGCTCGGCCGAACCGACGCTGACCCAGCATGGGCTACCAAACGCCTTGCACAACTGGATCGCTGCCGAGCCCACGCCACTGGCGCCGGCGTGCAGCAGCACCTTCTCGCCAGGCTTGAGCCCCGCCAGCTGGAACAGATTGAGCCACGCCGTGCTGTACACCTCAGGCAGTGCAGCAGCTTCGATCAGCGTCAGGCCTTCCGGCACCGGCAGCACATGGCGGGCGTCCACCACCACTTCTTCGGCCATGCCGCCGCCGGCCAGCAGCGCGCATACGCGGTCACCCACCTGCCAGGACGCGCCGGCACCGACCTCGCTGATCACCCCGGAACACTCCAGGCCCAGCACGGCGCTGGCACCGGGCGGTGGCGGATAGAGCCCCGCGCGCTGTAATAAATCAGCACGATTGAGGCCGGCAGCCGCCACTCGAATGCGAACTTGGCCTACATCGCACGTAGGACTTGGTTCATCAAGCCACTCCACATGACCGTCAACGCCTTGCAATGCTTTCACAGTGCCTCCATAGTGAGTCTGGACTGAGCCCGTAGCTGTAGCGCCGGGCTTTTTGCATTATGCGACCGGACCATATGGAACCGGCTCCCTCAAAGACGGCCTAATATGCGTTATCAATTGCCCCCGCGTCGAATCAGCATGAAGCATTTGTTCCCCAGCACCGCCCTCGCTCTTTTCATTGGTCTCGGCCTCACGTCGATGTCGACCAATACGTTCGCAGCCAATAGCTGGGACAACCTTCAGCCGGATCGCGATGAGGTGATTGCCAGCCTTAACGTCGTCGAGTTGCTCAAGCGCCATCACTACAGCAAGCCGCCGCTGGACGACGCACGCTCGGTGATCATCTACGACAGCTACATCAAGCTGCTCGACCCGTCGCGCAGCTACTTCCTGGCCAGCGACATCGCCGAGTTCGACAAGTGGAAGACGCAGTTCGACGACTTCCTCAAGAGCGGCGATCTGCAACCCGGCTTCACCATCTACAAGCGTTACCTGGACCGCGTCAAAGCGCGTCTGGATTTCGCCCTGGCCGAATTGGACAAAGGTGTCGACAAGCTCGACTTCACCCAGAAGGAAACCCTTCTGGTGGACCGCAAGGACGCTCCCTGGCTGACCAGCACCGCCGCCCTCGATGACCTGTGGCGCAAACGCGTCAAGGACGAAGTGCTGCGCCTGAAGATCGCCGGCAAAGAGCCCAAGGCCATTCAGGAACTGCTGACCAAGCGCTACAAGAATCAACTGGCGCGCCTGGACCAGACCCGTGCCGAAGACATCTTTCAGGCCTACATCAACACCTTCGCGATGTCCTACGACCCGCACACAAATTATCTGTCGCCGGATAACGCAGAGAATTTCGATATCAACATGAGTCTGTCGCTGGAAGGCATCGGTGCCGTCCTGCAAAGCGACAATGACCAGGTCAAGATCGTGCGCCTGGTGCCGGCAGGTCCGGCTGACAAGACCAAGCAAGTCGCTCCGGCGGACAAGATCATCGGCGTGGCCCAGGGCGACAAAGAGATGGTCGACGTGGTCGGCTGGCGCCTGGACGAAGTGGTCAAGCTGATCCGTGGGCCGAAAGGCAGCGTGGTGCGTCTGGAAGTGATCCCGCACACCAATGCGCCGAACGACCAGACCAGCAAGATCGTGTCCATCACCCGTGAAGCGGTGAAGCTCGAAGACCAGGCCGTGCAGAAGAAAGTCCTCAACCTCAAGCAGGATGGCAAGGACTACAAGCTGGGCGTGATTGAAATCCCGGCCTTCTACCTGGACTTCAAGGCGTTCCGTGCTGGCGATCCGGACTACAAGTCCACCACCCGTGACGTGAAGAAGATCCTGACAGAGCTGCAGAAAGACAAAGTCGACGGCGTGGTCATCGACCTGCGCAACAACGGCGGCGGCTCTCTGCAGGAAGCCACCGAGCTGACCAGCCTGTTCATCGACAAAGGCCCGACCGTGTTGGTGCGCAACGCGGACGGTCGCGTGGATGTGCTGGAAGACGAGAACCCGGGTGCCTTCTACAAAGGCCCGATGGCGTTGCTGGTCAACCGCCTCTCGGCTTCGGCTTCGGAGATTTTCGCCGGCGCCATGCAGGACTATCACCGCGCACTGATCATCGGTGGCCAGACCTTCGGCAAAGGCACCGTGCAGACCATCCAGCCGCTGAACCATGGCGAGCTCAAGCTGACGCTGGCCAAGTTCTACCGGGTTTCCGGGCAAAGCACCCAGCACCAGGGCGTGTTGCCGGACATCGACTTCCCGTCGATCATCGACACCAAGGAAATCGGTGAAAGCGCCCTGCCGGAAGCCATGCCGTGGGACACCATCCGCCCTGCGATCAAGCCCGCGTCGGATCCGTTCAAGCCGTTCCTGGCGCAGTTGAAGGCTGACCACGACACCCGCTCCGCCAAGGATGCCGAGTTCGTGTTCATCCGCGACAAGCTGGCCCTGGCCAAGAAGCTGATGGAAGAAAAAACCGTCAGCCTCAATGAAGTGGATCGTCGCGCGCAGCACACCGACATCGAGAACAAGCAACTTGCACTGGAAAACATCCGCCGCAAGGCCAAGGGTGAAGATCCACTCAAGGAGCTGAAGAAAGAAGATGAAGATGCGCTGCCTGCCGAAGCTGAAAAGACCAAGCCGGAAGATGACGCCTACCTGGCGGAGACGGGCCGGATCCTGCTGGACTACCTGAAAATCACCAAGCAGGTGGCCAAGCAATAAATGATGGCGATTTAATGTGATCGCTCCCTGGAGTGTCATCATATAGACATCATTCTGTCGTGAAATGAAGGACCGCCGGCTCAAGCCTGCGGTCCTTTTTTTTCGATCGAGATCGCCATGACCATGACCGAACAGCTGAATGCATTGGGCTCAATCCTGGCTCAAGGCAGTTTGCACAGCCTGTTCCAACCGATCATCTGCCTGTCTGAACGGCGCATCCTGGGCTATGAAGCCCTCAGTCGCGGCCCGTCCAACAGCCCGCTGCACTCCCCTGTTGCGCTGTTCTCCGTGGCCAGCCATGCCGGACGCCTCAGCGAACTGGAAATGGCCTGTCGCGAAAGTGCCTGCCGACGCTTCAGCGAACAGAAGCTGCCGGGCAAACTCTTTCTGAACATCTCGCCGGAATCCCTGATGGAAACCGCGCACCAGCCGGGGCGCACCCTGCAATTGCTGCATGACTTCGGTATCCCGCCCAGCCAGGTGGTAATCGAACTGACCGAACAAACCCCGACCGACGATTTCGACCTGCTGCAAAATGCTCTGCACCACTACCGCAACATGGGGTTTTCGATTGCGCTGGATGACCTGGGCGCCGGCTACTCGAGCCTGCGGCTGTGGTCGGAGCTGCGTCCGGACTATGTGAAAATCGACCGACACTTCATCGACGGCATCCACCAGGATGCGCTCAAGCGCGAGTTTGTCGGTTCCATCCTGCAAATCGCCAAGGCATCGAGGGCCCAGGTGATCGCCGAGGGCATCGAACTGCCGGAGGAGTTGGCGGTACTCACGGAAATGGGCGTCGACCTGGTGCAAGGCTACCTGTTGTGCCGTCCCCAGGAACAGCCGCCGCAGGAAGCTCGCCTGATGCTGCCCAAGCCCGATGCCGCCAGCGCGACCCTCAGCGAAGAAGGCAGCGACCTGAGCGCCTTGCTCAACGAACAACCGGCGGTGGACCAGGACACCGCCACCGCGCAGGTACTGGAAGCCTTTCGCCGCCAGGCCAACCTCAACTCCCTCGCGGTGCTGGACGGGCGTGGCCACCCGATCGGCATCGTGCACCGGCATTCACTCTCCGATGCGCTGCTCAAGCCCTTCGCCACCGATCTGTTCGCGCGCAAACCGATCAGCCGTTTGATGAGCGATGATTTTCTTGCGGTGGAATTGAGCCAGTCGCTGCAACAGGTCAGTCGCCTGCTCACCAGCCGGGCCCGACAGCGTATCGAAGAAGATTTCATCATTACGCTCAATGGCGATTACCTGGGCCTGGGCCGGGTGATCGACGTGCTCAAGCTGATCACCGAGCTGAAAATCCAACAGGCGCGATACGCCAACCCACTGACCCTGCTGCCCGGCAATGTGCCGATCCAGCAGTGCCTCACGCGGCTGCTGCAACAGCAACGGGAGTCGGTGATCTGCTACGTGGATATCGACAGCTTCAAGCCGTTCAACGATATCTATGGTTACGGACGCGGAGACGAGGTGTTGTTGTGCCTGGCACAGTGCCTGAACGACCGCGTCGACCCCAGCCGCGACTTTGTCGGGCACATTGGCGGAGATGATTTCTTGCTGGTGTTGGGGCCGCAGGATTGGCGCAAACGCCTCAATCAATTACTGGATGACTTTCACACCCAGTGCCGGCGTTTCTACCGCGCCGAACATCTGGAAGCCGGCTGCTTCGTGGCTTTGAACCGTCAGGGCCTGCGCCAGGAGTTTGCGTTGCTCTCGCTCTCCATCGGCGTGGTGCATTTATATCCACAGGCCTGTGGACAACTCGACGCCAGCCAGTTGGCAGAGCTGGCCTCGCAGGCCAAGCATCACGCCAAGGATGTGGCGGGCTACAGCATCCACGTGATCGACAGCCTGGACACGCTGCCTCAGGCGCTCTAAGCCTCGGCGGACTCCGGGTACTCGTATTCGAACACCCGCACCACCTCCGAAGCGTGCCAGGAGGCGGCGGCCACACCATCGGATGGCCCGCTGAAGCGCCCCAGGCGCTCCACGCATTCAAAGAAGCCGGTACGCGGCAGGCGGCTGGCGCCCTGGCTGATCACCAGAGAGCTGCGCAGCGGCTGCTCGGCCTTGGCGTCAAGAGCGGCCAGATGCTCCAGTGCAGCGGCCAGGGTCTGCATGGCCGGCGTGGGGAACTGCAAGCGCTCCAGCAGCGCGCGGTAGGTCAGCAAATGGCGCTGGCGGCGCGCCTGGTCCAGTTCGTTGAGCAACCCGTCCCAGTGTTGACGGCTGATACGTAGACTCAAGATTCATCCCTCCAACCTGCAACGCCCAATTCCCAGGCCAGGCTGCGACGGATCGCAGCATCCGGCTGGCGCTCACCACTTTCGATCAAACCCAGATAAGACGGGCTGATGCCCACGGTTCGGGCCAGGGCCTCAATGGCCAGGCCCTTGCCCTCGCGCAAGCCACGCAGCTCTGCGAGCGGGCGCAGGTCCTGAACGGGCGTGGCGTGAGCGATGGGGGAAGCGGTGGGTGCGGATGGCGGGTGACCGGCTGCTTTGAGTAGCGCCTGGTACTGATCCCATGGCAACACCGCGTATTCGGGTTCGCCATTGCGTGAAATTATCTGAATATCCATGACTGCCCCGTAGGATAACAACACTTACTGAGTAAGCTCTTTCCTTAGGAGTGTAATCCTAACAGCCACAAAGGTCGCAGGGGGATAGTCGCGTCATACGTTTTTTTGCGGGTTCTCCTTGGCCAGCAAGGCAGGCGTCGCGGGCAGCCGCTCGACCACTACGAGTTTTTCCGGGCGCTGCGCTTCACGCCAGGCCCGGAAAGCGCTGAGTTCGCCATCGAGGGTTTTCATGACCCAGGCCAGTACGGCAATGTCATCGAGCATGCCAAACATGGGAATAAAGTCCGGGATCGCATCGATCGGACTGAGGAAGTACATCAGCCCCGCCACCACCGACACCAGCGCCTTGGGACTGATCGCCCGGTATTCGCCCCGCCAGTAGGCCAGGCATAACGCCTGTAACAGCTTGAGATCATCCTTGAGCTTACCCAAGCGGTTGCCCTGGCTCGAGCCTTTGGCGGCGACGGCGAACAGCAGGGTCGGCAAACGGCCTCGGCCCAGCAAGCGGGCGGCCATGGGCAGGAAACGGGTGAAATTGAAGGGTGGTTTCATCGTCACTCCAGTTCCAGGCGACAAGAAATGTTATCCACACAAATTGTGGATAACCTTGTGAACAGAGCCTATTTTCCCGGCTGAAAGCCACGATTTACAAGGCTTGCAGTTAGATCGGGCGTTTTTTGCGCACATAAAAAAAACCCAAGATTTCATTGACTTGGCGCTGATGTGCGTCTACCCGTACTCGAGTCTTATATCAGACTGTTGCGCGCTACAGACGTTCGTTTGGATCTGCAGAGGCTCCCACATTCAAAAATATGCAACCCCGGAAACAACAACGCCCCGTCAAGACGGGGCGTTGTGTATTCAAGTGCCGATTACTTCTTGGCAGCAGGTGCAGCAGGCGCTTCGGCCTTGGCCGGGTCCTTGATGGCCAGCAGCTCCAGGTCGAAAACCAGCACGGAGTTGGCTGGAATCGCCGGGCTCGGGCTCTGGGCACCGTAGGCCAGGTCGGACGGGATGTACAGCTCGACTTTCTCGCCGACGTGCATCAGTTGCAAGCCTTCGACCCAACCCGGGATCACGCCGCTGACCGGCAGATCGATCGGGCTGCCGCGGTCCACGGAGCTGTCAAAGGTGGTGCCGTTGGTGAGCTTGCCGGTGTAGTGAACAGTCACGACATCAGTCGGCTTGGGCTGCGCGCCGTCGGCTTTCTTCACGATCTTGTACTGCAGGCCGGAAGCGGTGGTGACAACGCCGTCCTTCTTGCCGTTTTCTTCGAGGAATTTCTTGCCGGCGGCTGCCGACTCTTCACTCATCTTGGTCATGCGTTCTTCAGCACGCTTCTGCAGTGCGGCAAACGCTTCGACCAGTTCTTCGTCTTTCAGCTTCTGTTCTTTCTTGCCGACGGCATCTTCGATGCCCTGGGCTACCGCTTTGGAATCCAGGTCATCCATGCCTTCTTGCGCCAGGCTCTTGCCCATGTTCAGGCCGATGCCGTAGGAAGCTTTCTGCGCCGGGGTTTTCAGCTCTACGCTGGTCTGCGAATCACAACCCGCAAGTACCAGGCTAACCAGGGCCACCGCCGCCGCCAACCGATGCTGTTTCATGCTATTTCCTTGTTCATGCGCCAAAAGGGCAATCGAATAAAGTCGCGAGCTTATCAGGCGGCCACGACCAATGGCTACCGGCATGTGAGCAGGAAACTTCCGATAAGTTCACGTGTTTAAAAGCATTTTCATTCATGATGGAGGCCCGCGACGGATCGCGGGGCCGCCCACTAACGGGCTCATGGCCACTTGCCGCACCTGTGGCGTAGTGGCATAACAACGCGACAACTCGACAAGGATAGTTATCTTGCGCATTTTTTCCCGTGCTTTACTCCTGATATTCACGTTGCTGGGGATTGCCCTGGCCGTGGTGCTTTACTACACCATCAACCCCAAACTCCCCGATTACGTGCCAGTGGAGCAAGTGCGCTATCAGGATCAATGGAGTGCCGCCGACCGCCAGACCTATTACTTCACGCCCCAGGGCACCCAGGTAAAAGGCCTGCACTACGACTGGTTCACGGCCCTGGAACTACCGTTTTCCGAGCAGCGCTTCGCCGCCCCGGAATACCTGGCCCGCTTCGGTTTTCTGGTGGACCCCAAACAAGTGCCCACCGCGCAAAACCCTGGCAACCTGCCGGTGGGATTCGCCCGGCACCGCAACGCCGGCAACAACACTGAGTATCTGGATATCACCTGCGCCGCGTGCCACACCGGCGAGCTGCACTTCAAAGGCCAGGCTCTACGTATCGACGGCGGTTCCGCCCAACACGTGCTGCCCTCCAGCGTCCCCACCTTGCGCGGCGGCAGTTTCGGCCAGGCTCTGGTGGCCAGTCTGGCGGCGACCTACTACAACCCGTGGAAATTCGAGCGTTTCGCCCGCCATGTGCTGGGGGATCGCTACGACGCCGAACGCTCACAACTGCGTCAGGACTTCAAACAGTCGCTGAACCAGTTCCTCAAGGTTGCCTGGAACGATACCCATCGCGGCCTCTACCCCACCGAAGAAGGCCCGGGCCGCACGGACGCGTTTGGCCGTATCGCCAACGCCAGCTTTGGCGACGCCATCTCGCCGGACAACTACCGCGTCGCCAATGCGCCAGTGGACTACCCGCACCTGTGGGATATCTGGACCTTCGACTGGGTGCAGTGGAACGGTTCGGCCCAACAACCCATGGCGCGCAATATCGGTGAGGCGCTGGGCGTGGGTGCGACCCTGACCTTTTTCGACGACGCCGGCCAGCCACTCCAGGGCGATGCGCGCTACCCTTCCAGCGTACGCGTGCGTGACCTGAACCAGATCGAAGAAACCCTGCAGCGCCTGAAGCCTCCGACCTGGCCCGAAGACCTGTTCGGCGCCATCGACAAGCCCCTCGCGGCTCAGGGCCGCGCGTTGTTCGCCGAGAACTGTGCGGGTTGCCATGTGCCGACGGTCACCCAGGAAAACGGCCGACCGGTGCAGCAACTGAAAATGCTGCCGGTGGATTACATCGGCACCGACCCCGGCACCGCCAGCAATATCGCCGACCACCGCTACGACCTCAGCGCATTGCAATGGGACCCGGCGGAACTGGCTCGACTCAACGTGGAATTGCACCCGACGCCGACTGAACCCCTGGATCTTAAAAAAATGTCTGTGGCCAAGGGCCTGGCGTACGTCACTGCGTTCGTCGAAGCACACGCTTACCGTGCCGCCGGCGTCACGCCTGCCGAACGACCACGCCTGGATGGTTTCGGCCTGCCCATCGGCGTGCGCGAACTGCGTGCCTACAAGGCACGCCCATTGGCCGGCGTATGGGCCACCCCGCCCTTCCTGCATAACGGCTCGGTGCCCACGATTTATCAGTTGCTCTCGCCCCAGGACGAGCGCAGCACCACCTTCTATAAAGGCACCTTCGACTACGACCCGCGCCACTTGGGCTTCCAGACAGACGCCTTCAAGAACGCCTTCCTGTTCGATACCAAAATCACCGGCAACCACAACAGCGGTCACGAATTCCGTGCAGGCCAGCGTGGCAATGGCGTCATCGGTCGCGGCTTGCTGCCGCAAGAGCGATGGGCCTTGCTGGAATACCTCAAAGTGCTGGGCGGCCCGCTGGAGCAACAACTGCCATGATGATTCGATCCCGATACGACCAACCCTCCCTGCTCGCCCGCCTCTGGCTGCGCCTCGGTGGTTTTCTCGGCAAAACCCTGCTGTGGCTGCTGAGCCTCGGCCTGCTCGGCTGGCTGGCTGCCACCGCGTGGTATTCCTGGCAACACAGCGGCCCAGTGTCGCCGAATGAACAGATTCCGCCGGGCGAAGCCGCGATGACCCAGGGCATCATCCAGACCGCGGTGCGCATCGTCGACCAACACCGCGAAGGCACTCGCTACCTGCGTGACGCCCACGCCAAGGCCCACGGTTGCGTAAAGGCCAACGTCAGCGTGCTGGCAGACCTGGACCCAGCGCTGCGCCAAGGCGTGTTCACCGAACCGGGCAAGACCTGGCAGGCGTTGATTCGACTGTCCAACGGTAACGCCTACCCGCAGTTCGACAGCATTCGCGATGCGCGGGGCATGGCGATCAAGTTGCTCGACGTGCCCGGCAAACAGTTGCTCGCTGACCAGCAAAACCGTACGGAGCAGGACTTCGTGATGTTCAGCCATCCGAATTTCTTTGTCAGCGATGTAGCGGAATATGCCCAGAACATTGGTGCACAGGCCGATGGCAAGAAAGTGCTGGCGTTCTTTCCTACGCTCGACCCGCGCAGCTGGCAAGTACGCCACCTGTTCATCGCCCTGGCCACCCTCGCGCCGGCACCTGCCAGTCCGACACAGACCACTTACTTTTCGGTTTCGCCCTACAAGTTCGGGACAGCCAACGCCAAATTCCGCGTCGCACCCGACCCACAAAGCTGTCCGCAATACGATCTGCCAAAGCAGAACCAGGACCTGCCGAACTTTCTGCGCAGCGCACTGAACCAGCAGCTGTCCACCGACCGCGTACCGGCGTGCTTTGTATTGCAGATCCAGCGCCAGAACCCGCAAAAATTCATGCCGATCGAAGACACCAGCATCGAATGGAAAGAGAGCGACGCCCCCTATGAGACCGTGGCCAAAATCAAGCTGCCGGCCCAGGATTTCGACACACCGGCGTTGAACCTGGCCTGTGACAACCAGTCGTTCAACCCCTGGTTTGGCGTGCAGGAGCACCGGCCTATCGGCGGCATCAACCGCCTGCGCAAGGCAGTGTACGAAGCGGTGAGCGATTACCGCCACAGCCGCAACGCGCCGTAAAGAGTAGGTAAAAATGGGCCCGGCGCCGTAAGGATTGCGTCGGGTCTATTGAGCCAGACTCGTCCCGACTCTACCGTGAGATCCAACCCCTCACCTGCTCAGGACGTCATCGTGGAAAGCTCAACCCTCGGCATGATCGTGCTTTCAATAATCGCCGTGTTCGGCACCGCTTCGTTTTGCTTCGAACACCTGGCCACGCGCCAGCCGCGAAAGAAAAAAACCAAATAGGCAAATCGCAGGCACAAAAAAGCCCGCTCAGTGAGCGGGCTTCCTGTGGTGACCTGGCGTTCAGTGTTCCAGGCTACCGAATATGGCGCAGCGGACGGGATCATGACTCATCCTCTAAATCATTGAAAGGCCGAGGTTTCCATAGCCTAGCGTGTCGTTGATGGACTCGATTGTGTACTTCTAACGACCAGCTGGCAATCTGAACACCGCGGCAGCTTGGTGCAATGCCAGAGCGTATCCGGGCAAATCAAAAAAAATCAGCTACGCGAATACGCAATTCGCGAACTCGGGCTTGCTTGACGACAACGTAGAAGAACAACCTGCCACAGCGGAAGCCAAAAGCCAACTATCAAAATCCTTGTCTTCAATGGTTTGGATCTCGACTGATTGCATAGAGCCCTCCTGAAATACGAATGGCCGCTTCGCTGCTGCATGCGACGGAGGCGCAGACGTGGCTGGTTGGTCTTCGGCTCTTGGCGGACCCTGCACCTATGCCCCGATGGGTTTCACACCGTACTTTTGATAGTAGGTGCTGGTGATTTCGTCCTGACTTCGAGGGGGGTCGGCCAGGACATGGGCAGGAGACAGCAACGGAGAGATCGAGATGGTTTCGATTTTGACAATGTGATCGACAGGGTACTCTGGACCATTCGCCGTTCGAACCCAGTTGGCGATCGCCAAGGACTCGTCAGCATTTGCCGGAAGTATCAACGCACGGCCCTTAAATCGATAACCACGCCTCTGGAAGATGTCGACTACGTTAATTTCTACAGCAGGATTGCGCTTCAGATTCAGTATCGTCTGGGGCGATGCAATATCGGCAAAGTAGAGAACGCCATTCGTGACCGTCAAAGACGCCTTCGGTGACAGATTAGGCGTTCCGTCTTCGTTGACTGTCGCGACGAACGACAGTATCGCCTGCTTGATAATCGCCTCCATGTCAGCAGTGATTTCAATCATAGAGATGCCCCTCTCCCATGACCATGAAGTCGGTCGTCGCAAGTGCTTTGTCCCTCGCTAATGTGGCCTGGTCCCGGTCGAGAAATGCAGTGGCCTGCACGGAGAGGAATTGCAGGGTTTTCAGCCCAATGCTGCCCAGCACCACCGACAGATACGGTGTGAGAAAATCGGGCTGGTTGGCTCGGTCCCCGGTAAAGACGCCACCGGAAGCGATGCCGATAAACACGGGACGATCCCGGAACATTCCCACCTTCCCGGACGGCGTCGACATGAACGTGCGACCAGCGCGAAGGATTTGGTCGATCCACGCCTTGAGGACCGACGGAACGGTTAAGTTATTCATGGGCGTTCCGATGACAATTACATCTGCCGCTTCGACTTCCTGAATAAGCACCTCGGAAAGCTCCAACGCGCCCCTCGGCGGGGCCGCCAAAGTCGCCGGCGACGACAGTGCAGTTTCGTAGTCAGGCGAAGCGTGTGGCAGGGGGGCAGAGGCAAAGTCTCGCCGGCTGATGCTCGCACCGGGCGCAACCT
The DNA here is from genome assembly GCF_054071795.1 of Pseudomonas sp. SDO5271_S396. Lineage (NCBI taxonomy): Bacteria > Pseudomonadati > Pseudomonadota > Gammaproteobacteria > Pseudomonadales > Pseudomonadaceae > Pseudomonas > Pseudomonas sp. SDO5271_S396. The sequence continues at coordinate 1,603 of NZ_JBSVWB010000085.1, read as the reverse complement.
CAAGGAGCTTTTTGACGATAGCCGCTGAAAGCCGGCGGCTGTGCGATTCAGGGCGTGAACTGCAATCAATATGGAGGATGTTCATGCGAACAATCCCGATGATTTTACGAAGCCAATTACGACGATCTTCATCATTTATTCTCCTCGGTTAGTTGCCGTCACTTCTAGCCCGCGCTGCACCGCCGGACGCGCAAGGCCACGGTTGAACCATGCTTGAACATGAAGAAAGCGGTCGAAGCCGACGAGCTCGCGTGCTTCGTAAAAGCCGATCAGGTTGCGCACCCAGCCGAGCAGCGAAATATCGGCAATACTGTAATCAGCTCCCATCACCCAGTCACGACCTGCGAGCCGGTTGTCAAGGACGCCAAGCAGCCGCACCGATTCGGTTGCGTAGCGGTCGCGCGGGCGCTTGTCCTTATAGTCTTTGCCGGCGAACTTATTAAAGAAGCCGACTTGGCCGAACATCGGCCCGACTCCGCCCATCTGCCACATCACCCACTGGATCGTTTCGTAGCGGGTGTTCGGATCGGACGAGATAAATCGTCCTGTCTTGTCGGCAAGATAGAGGAGGATTGCACCCGACTCGAACAGCGCAAGCGGCGCACCGCTCGGCCCATCAGGGTCGTAGATTGCGGGAATCTTGCCGTTGGGGTTGAGCGCGAGAAAGGCTGGCTCGCGACTTTCGTCTGCCATGATGTCGATTCGATGTGCTTCGTAGGTGAGGCCGGTTTCCTCAAGCATGATGCCGATCTTCACCCCATTGGGTGTCGGTAGGGAAAAGAGCTGCAACCGATCGGGATGCCGCGCCGGCCAGCGTGCGAAAATAGGATGATCAAGTGTCACTTTCTTGCTCCTAATTAGTGGATGCATATGAAAAGCCCAGACACACTCCTAAGATTCTCACTTAGGCGCATCCTTGTTAGATTTCTTAACGGTATCTCTCGGAAAAATAATAATAAATCACCAGTTAAGGTTACTGCGTTTGGTATTTTTTAAATCTGGAACAACATGTCCAATATCATCAACTCTGTAAAAGTCATGAATTTCTTCAGCTTTCAATTCAACTACAGCTTTACGTGACACAGGGTCACTGCTTAATTTTACCAAGGTATTTTTGTGGGTTCGGCTATCAGTTTTGGTAATGGCGTTCATTTTCTCGACCGCATATGATCACATGAATTTTTTTAGTGCGCACCCGAATAGAACCAACATTTTTCATATAGTTATCTCATCATAAATTCATTAATGCTTGAGACAAACAATAACATCGGGACTATTAGAACGATAACCCATCAAATCTAATAAGGTTGATCTCACAGATCAAGAGGTACGAAATCATTATGCCCGTTACGTGGTAAGCGCTCACCGGATGAACAAAGGCCTTTTAAACTGCTTGACCGCGCCAACAGACGAGGCGCGAAAACGCCTTAACTAGCAAAATTGGACCTCTGTAATGAGGTCCCATCGAGAACAAAAATCGAAGTCATCTTCAGCGATAGTTAATTTCAGACGACCGTTAATTAGTACAACCTAGCCTGCTGTTACGTCAGGAAAATCAATATCAGTGTCAGCCATGTTGTTGATGAAGTTAGTCAGAAGGAAC
>NZ_JBSVWB010000084.1:0-14370 GCF_054071795.1 Pseudomonas sp. SDO5271_S396 | reverse complement strand
ATGCGGCGACCCGACAAGCCAGCTCCCACAGGGGATCTCTGTTGTTGGTAAAAAAGTGTTCGGCGCAATGGCCCTGCTGATGGAGTTTTCCCAGCCACTGTCAATCCCCTGTGGGAGCTGTCGAGCCCCGGCGAGGCTGCGAAGGCGGTGGATCAGGCGATTCAGCTCCCACAGGGGATCGGTGCTGTCGGCTCAGTCTTCCTTGCGCACGGTGGCCACGTCGTCAGCCTTGACGCGTACCCGCTTGCCGGCGATGTCGGTGAATTCGTAGAAACCGTCGACGGTCTTGGTCTTCGGGGAATCCTTGGTCAAATACTGCGTGCCATTTTGCAGTGTCACGACGGTTTGCGTCGCACACCCGGTCAATACCAGAAAAGTGAGTGCAACCAGCGGCAGACCCAAATTCTTCATGCTCATAACCCTTACCTTTAACCTTGAAAAGTCCCGCGCCAGAGGCCGTGGGCGACAAATGTTACGCCATTGATTCCCCCATCTGATCACTTTTATACAAAAAGTTGCAGGCGCCATTTATCTATTACCGATTGCAACGCTGCATTGATACCGGCAATCTGTATGCATAACCAGTGTTCGATCCCCGCGTGCCATGGCCAATCCCCTCGAAGAACCGCTCTATTACCTGCATAACTTCCGCCAGGTCCTGCTGTGGCTCGGGCAGCGCTATGCCGACCTGCTCGACCCGGACGAACAGCATTTCATTCAGCAATTCGACAGCTTGCCGCAGCCGTCCCAGGCGCTGCTGGTGCGCATGGTGATGCGCAAGGGCGTGCATTTTCGTGCGGGCAAGCTCAATTACCCGGAGATCGGCTGTACCCACGCAGCAGCCAGGCCATTACTGGCCCTGGGGTGGGTCGACGACCAATGCCTGCTGGCCTTCGAGACACTGTTCGGCCTGCTGCAAAAAGGCGAAATCCTCAGCGCCTTCGGCACGTGGATCGACGCGCCCAAGGGCCGCAAGACCGATTGGCTCGAGCCCCTGGCCGGGCAGTTCACCGAACAACGCAGTTTTGCCCAGTGGTGTCCCGACCTCACCGACACGCTGTACAGCCTCGGCGTGATGGAATTGTGCGACCGCCTGCGCCTGATGTTCTTCGGCAACCTGCATCAGGACTGGTCAGAGTTCGTGCTGGCGGACCTTGGGATCTACACCTACGAGAAAGTCGAGTTCTGTGTCGAATCCCGTGGTCTGCGCAGCCGGGACGATGTGCACGGCTACCTGTTCCTGCATGGGTGCCAGCAAGCCTTCGAGGCCGGTGAACCGCTGGAGCCGGTGCTGGCGCAAGTCGCCACGCTGTGCACCGATAACCCCTGGCTGGAGAAGCGCCGCGGCAAATTGCTGTTTCAGTTGGGGCAGTACTGCGAACGCAGCGCAGAACTGGGCCTGGCGGAGCAGATCTACCGCCAGTGCGCCTACCCGGGCGCTCGCGCGCGGCTGATCCGTGTGCTTGAGCGCCAGGAGGACTACGCCCAGGCCATGGCCCTGGCGAACCTCGCGCAACAGGCCCCGGAAAGTGCTGCCGAGCAACAACACCTGCTGCGTGTCGTGCCGCGCCTGCGTCGCAAGCTCGGCGAGCCGGCACTGCCCAGGGTCAAGCCCCGGGAAGTGACGCGCCTGGACCTGGACCTCGCGTTGCCGCAACCGTTGATGTCGGTGGAGTACTGCGTGCAGGCGCACCTCAGCGAACCGGATGCGCCGGTGCATTACGTCGAGAACGGACTGATCAACTCGTTGTTTGGCCTGCTGTGCTGGGAGGCGATCTTCGCGCCGTTGCCGGGCGCGTTTTTCCATCCGTTCCAGCGCGGGCCGGCGGACCTGCACAGCGAAGACTTCCATCTACGTCGGGCAGCGTTGTTCAGTGCCTGTTTCGAGCAATTGCAGGATGACCGTTACAAAACCACGATCCGCCAACGTTACATCGATAAATGGGGTATCCAGTCGCCCTTTGTATTCTGGAACCTGCTCAGCGAAGAACTGTTGGAGCAGGCCCTGGCCTGTCTGCCTGCGGAACACTTGCGCCACTGGTTCGCACGCTTGTTGCTGGATATCCGCGCCAACCGTGCCGGAATGCCGGACCTGATCCAGTTCTGGCCGGCGCAAAAGACCTACCGCATGATCGAGGTCAAGGGCCCCGGCGATCGCCTGCAGGACAATCAGCTGCGCTGGCTCGAGTTCTGCGGTGAATACCAGATGCCGGTAACGGTCTGTTATGTGCGCTGGGCAGAGTCCGCTTGAGCTACAGCGTTGCGGTGCGCGCGCTGTGTGAGTTCACGGCCAAGGTCGGCGACCTGGACCTGCGTTTCACGCCATCGCCCAGTGCCCAGGAAGGCATTGTCGGCCACCGCACCGTGGCATCGCGACGCAGCCTGCATTACCAGAACGAGGTGGCGCTGGAGGGCGAGTATCAACAACTCAAGGTGCGGGGCAGGGCGGACGGCTACGACCCGGACAGCAACCGCCTCGAAGAGGTGAAAACCTATCGCGGCGATCTCGATGCCCAGCCGGCGAACCATCGGCAATTGCATTGGGCCCAGGTCAAAGTCTATGGCTGGTTGATGTGCCAGAAGCTGGGTCTCCCCGAGATCGAGCTGGCGCTGGTGTACTTCGATATCGTCGGTGAAGGCGAAACCCTGCTGAACCAGCGTTTTCAGGCGGTTGAACTGGAACGGTTCTTCCACCGGCAATGTGCGCTGTTCCTCGGCTGGGCCGAGCAGGAGATGCGGCACCGTGAAGCGCGCAACGAGGCCGCGCAAACCCTGGTCTTTCCCCATGCCGACTTCCGTACGGGCCAGCGCGCGCTGGCCGAAACGGTGTACAAGGCCGTCAGCACCGGCCGTTGCCTGATGGCCCAGGCACCGACCGGTATCGGCAAGACCATCGGCACGATTTTTCCGTTGCTCAAGGCCCTGGCGCCGCAGCGACTGGACACGCTGTTCTTCCTCACCGCCAAGACCCCCGGGCGCAAACTCGCCCTGGACGCTGCCCACGTCCTGCATACCAGCAGCCCTGATTTGCCACTGCGCGTGCTGGAACTGGTGGCGCGGGACAAAGCCTGCGAACACCCGGACAAAGCCTGTCATGGCGAGTCCTGCCCCCTGGCCAAGGGCTTTTATGACCGCCTGCCCGCCGCGCGCATCGCCGCGTCGAAGCTGCGCTTGCTGGACCAGCGCAACCTGCGCGACGTGGCCCTGGCCCATGACGTCTGCCCCTACTACCTGAGCCAGGAAATGGCGCGCTGGGCCGATCTGGTGGTAGCCGACTACAACTATTACTTCGACGTTGGCGCGATGCTGTTCGGCCTGGCCCAGCTCAACCAGTGGCGCGCCGCCGTGCTGGTGGACGAAGCCCATAACCTGGTGGAGCGCGCCCGCGCGATGTATAGCGCCAGCCTTGACCAGTACCGGCTCAAGACCCTGCGCGACACCGCCCCCGAACCGCTGAAGAAACCCTTGCAACGCCTCAACCGTGAATGGAACGCGCTGCACAAGGATCAACTTGCGCCGTACCAGGCCTACGGCACCCGGCCGGAAAAACTGCTGCACGCCTTGAACCTGTGCGCCAGCAGCCTGGGCGAATACTTCAATGACCATCCCGAAGCGCTCAGTGGCGACCTGCAAACCTTCTATTTCGAGGTGTTGCACTTTGCCAAAGTCGCCGAGCTGTTCAACGAACACTTCATTTTCGATATCAGCAAGCGCCAGCTCAGTGGCAAGCGTGCCAGCTCAACGCTGTGTCTGCGCAACGTGGTGCCCGCCGAGTTCATTCGCCCACGGCTGACCGCCGCGCGCAGCAGTGTGTTGTTTTCCGCCACCCTGAGCCCGCGTCACTATTACGCCGACTTGCTGGGCTTGCCGACGGATACGGCGTGGATCGATGTGGAGTCGCCGTTCAAGGCCGAGCAACTGCAGGTACGCATCATCGATGAAATCTCTACGCGGTATGTGCATCGACAGACCTCGCTGATGCCCATCGTCGAGCTGATCGCCCGGCAGTATCACCGCCAACCCGGCAACTACCTGGCGTTTTTCTCAAGCTTCGATTACCTGCAACAGGTGGCGCAGTTGCTGGCCGAGCGACACCCGCAGATCACCCTGTGGCACCAGTCACGGGGCATGGCCGAGGCCGAGCGCCAGGCGTTTCTTGACCAGTTCACCGAACACAGCCAGGGCATCGGTTTTGCCGTGCTGGGCGGGGCGTTTGGTGAGGGTATTGACTTGCCCGGGGCACGCTTGATCGGCGCCTTCATCGCTACTCTCGGGTTGCCCCAGCTGAATCCGGTCAATGAACAGATGAAGCTGCGCATGGGCGCGATCTTCGGCGCAGGCTACGACTACACCTACCTATATCCGGGCATTCAGAAGGTGGTGCAGGCGGCGGGCAGGGTGATCCGCAGCCAGCAGGACCAAGGCGTGGTGATGTTGATCGACGACCGGTTCGGCGAGCCGCACGTGCGGCAGTTGCTGCCACGCTGGTGGGCTGTCGGTTGAGCCATTCCCGGCATCAATGATGCTGGCCTGAACCGCCGCCATCGCACACGCTGGGCAAAACCCGCAGCGAGACCACGCCATGAGTCACCTGACCCAGCAGACGCTCTCCGTCAACGGCATCGAGCTAAGCTTGCACATTGCCGGCCCTGAACAGGGCCCGCCGATCTGGCTGTTGCACGGTTTTCCCGAATGCTGGCACTCCTGGCGCGAGCAGATTCCGGCACTGGCGGCAGCAGGTTTTCGGGTATTCGCCCCGCAGATGCGCGGTTATGGCCCATCGAGCTCACCGGCTGAAATTGCCGATTACGACCTGCTGACCCTGTGCGGCGATATTCAGCAGGCCATGGACTATTTCGGGCACCGCCAGGTGGTGATGGTCGGCCACGACTGGGGCGCGGTGGTGGCCTGGCACCTGGCGCTGCTGGAACCTGCGCGTGTCACCCGTTTGATTACCCTGTCGGTGCCCTTCGCCGGTCGCGCCCGGCGTCCGGTGATCGAGATCATGCGCGAGCTGTATGCCGACCGTTTCAATTACATCCTGTACTTCCAGGCGCCCGGCGTCGCGGAGCAGGAGCTGGACGCGGATATCGAGCGTACCTTGCGGCTGTTCATGCAGGACCAGGATGTATTTTTGCAGCGCAAACCTGCGGATGCGCGGTTGCTCGACGGCGTTTCAACACCGGACGACCTGCCGCCCTGGTGTTCCCGGGAGGACCTGGCGGTGTACGTGCAGACTTTTGCCGAGCACGGCTTTCGTGGTCCGTTGAACTGGTACCGCAATTTCGAACGCAACTGGCAGCGCACCGAATTCCTCGCCGGGCGCCAAGTGCTGCAACCCACGCTGTTCCTGATCGGCGACCGCGACCCGGTGGGGGGCTTCGAAGCCCATACCCTCAAACGCATGCCGGAGTCGGTACCGCATCTGGAGCAGCACGTGCTGGCCAACTGTGGTCACTGGATCCAGAACGAGCAGGGGCAGCAGGTCAATGCGCTGATGCTCGGGTTTCTAGGGAGAACGTGAACGTCGCACCGTGCCCCGGGCGATCAACCAGACGGATGCTGCGCCCATGCAATTGCAGGATCCGGTGCACGATGCGTAGGCCCAACCCGCCATCGCGGCGCGCACCGCCGATGGTGAACGCCCGCAAAAACAGGCCTTCGCGCAGCTCGGCATCGATCCCGGGGCCGCTGTCGCTGACGGTCACGCTCACGCCATCGCGCTCGGGCGTGAGGATCACTTCGACTTCACCGCGCATGGGCGTATGTCGCAACGCATTGTCCAGCAGGTTGGTCAGCACCCGTTCGATCAAACCCAGGTCGGCCAGCACCGTCGGTACCCTGGGCGGCAGGGTGGCGGTCAGGGTGATGTGGCGGGCTTCGGCCGTCAGTTCGAATTTCTGGAAGATGTCCTGCACCAGGTCCGGCAGCGAGAAGCCTTCGATCACCGGCTGTACGAAACCATGTTCCAGGCGCACCAGCTCCAGCAGTGACTGGGCCAGGCCGCCGACCTTGCGGCTCTGGTCCAGGGCAATGCCCAGGTAGCGGCGGCGCTCTTCGGCGGTGAGGCTGGCGTCCTTGAGGGACAGGGTTTCCAGGTAGCCGTGCAGCGATGCCAGGGGGGTGCGCAGGTCGTGGGAGATATTGGCCACCATGTCCCGGCGTTCCTGATCCTGGTGGGTAATGGCGCGCCATTGTTCGCCCAGGCGGTTCTCCATCTGGACGAACGCATGGTCAAGCACGGCGATTTCATCGCCGCTGTCCAATTGCGGCGTGACGGTTTCCCGGGGTTGGGGCGCGCCGTTGATATCGAACCGGCCGATCTTGTCGGTCAATTGGCGCAGGGGGCGGGTGATCCAGGCAAAGGCAATGAAACCTGCGAGCAGACACAGCAGGGCCACCAGCCCGATGGACCACAGGGCGATCTTCAGCGCCATGCCGGTAGCGTCCTTGGCGTCATAGGCATCATGGGCCTCGCCCAGCAGTACTACGTACAGAAATCCGGTTTGCTGACCGTTGGCCTTCAGGGGCGCCGCGCTGAACACTTTGCGCCCGTCGAGACTGCGCGGGTCGTCGCCGAGGATCGGCAGCATGGCGCCGCTGAGAAAGCGCCGGATCGGCGCGAGATCGACCTGTTCACGCAGCAAATGCCCGCTGGGCGCGGCGTTGCCCACCACACGCCCGTCGATGTCGAGCAGGTACACCTCGACGCTCGGATTCACCAGCATCAACTGGCCGAAGAGGTTGCGCACGGCGTCGGGCTTCAGGCCGTCGGCGTCCATCAGTTGGGTATCGCGGGCGATATGTGCCGCCAGATCGCGGGACAAGCCTTGCACCACCTCCAGTTCATGCATGCGGTTGGAGCGTACCTGCAGCCACGCCGAGGTGCCGCTGCAAATCAGCAGCAACAGGGCAAACACCAGGGACAGGCGCTGGGTGAGGGTCAGCTTCATGGCGCGCTCTCGGCAAATTTATAGCCCCGGCCCCACACCGTGAGGATGCGCACCGGGTTGGCCGGATCGGTCTCGACCTTGGCGCGCAGCCGGTTGATATGGGTGTTCACCGTGTGTTCATAGCCTTCGTGGCTGTAGCCCCATACGGCGTTGAGCAGGTCCATGCGCGAAAACACTTTGCCGGGCTGGCGCGCGAAGAAGTACAGCAGGTCGAATTCGCGCGGGGTCAGGTCCAGCCGCTGGCCGCGCAAGGTGGCGTCGCGGGTCAGCGGGTTGATGAACAGCTGGTCGAGATCGAGGCTGCCGGCGTCCATTTTCAGGTTGCGCGCCATGGCATCGACCCGGCGCAGCAGCGCCTTGACCCGCGCCACCAGCTCGGGCATGGAAAACGGTTTGGCCAGGTAGTCGTCGGCCCCCAGTTCCAGGCCGAGAATGCGGTGTAACTCGCTGGAACGGGCGCTGGTGATGATGATCGGCGTGTAGCGGGCCATGGCGCGCGCGCGGCGGCAGATTTCCAGGCCATCCACGCCGGGCAGCATCAGGTCGAGGATCAGCGCGTCCCAGCCGCCTTGCTCCAGCAGGCGCAGGCCTTCGGCGCCATCGGCACTGTGCACCACCTCGAACTGTTCGTCGCGCAGGTGCAGGCAGATCAAGTCGGCGATGTGGGCGTCGTCCTCGACCACCAGGACACGTTTGGGCTGATCCATGTAGAGAAACCTTTGCTTTGGGTCCACGCATTGTGCGGGTTTTGCAACAGTGCAGTTATCACGAATTGTTTAACTCTGCGTGAGGATTTCGCGATCCCTCAACGCGCAGGATTACCCCATCGAAACAGGCTGTTGTAGTGAGCGGGCTTGTCCCGCGCTGGAGTGCGCAGCGCTCCCGCTTTTTTTGGGGCCGCTACGCAGCCCGGCGCAGGGCAAGCCTGCTCACCACAGCAACTTTGCTCACCACAACAAGCCTGCTCACCACACAAGCCTGCTCACCACACAAGCCCGCTTGCCGCGAAATGCATTGTGATGGATCAAGGAGAACCCTATGTACTCACGTCGACAACTCCTCCTGGCCGGGGGTGGCCTGGGCGTCGCTGTTCTGGCCGGCGGCCTGTTGAAGCAGATCAACATGGTCACCGAAGCCGACGCCGCCGAAACCTTCGAGGTCAACCACACCGACGCGCAATGGCGCAGCCTGCTGACCGCCGAGCAGTACGAAATCCTGCGTGAGGAGGGCACCGAGCATCCTTACTCCAGCCCCCTCAATGACGAGCACCGCGCCGGTACGTTCGCCTGCGCCGGGTGTGCCTTGCCGCTGTTCTCGTCGGCGACCAAGTTCAACAGCCACACCGGCTGGCCCAGCTTCTGGCAACCGCTGGACAACGCCGTGGCCAGCCATGTGGACACCTCTTTCGGCGTGGTGCGCAAGGAAATTCACTGCCGGCGTTGCGGGGGGCATCAAGGGCACGTGTTCGATGACGGCCCGGCACCCACCGGCCTGCGCTACTGCATGAACGGCGCTGCCATGACCTTTACGGCGGCTTGAGCCGATGTCTTTTCACTCGTATCAAAAGGGTCGATCCCATGTGGCTTCTGGTTCTCGCGTATCTGGGCGGCGTGCTGACGATTGTCAGTCCGTGCATCCTGCCTGTTCTGCCTTTTGTCTTCGCTCGCACCGGGCAGCCGTTTTTGCGCAGTGGCTTGCCGCTGTTGGCGGGGATGGCGGTGACGTTCGCCCTGGTCGCCTCGCTGGCGGCGGTGGGCGGCGGCTGGGTGGTGCAAGTCAATCAATACGGGCGCTGGCTCGCGTTGCTGTGCGTGGCCCTGTTCGGACTCACGCTCCTGTTGCCCCAGCTGTCGGAACGCCTGACACGTCCATTGGTCGCCGCCGGCAGTCGTCTGTCGGAGGCCGCCGGGGCGGATGCCAGACCGCGTCCGGGCGCGTCGTTCCTGATCGGCGTGGCCACCGGCCTGCTGTGGGCGCCGTGCGCCGGGCCTATCCTGGGGCTGGTGCTCACGGGTGCGGCGCTGCAAGGCGCAAGTATCGGCACTACCTTGCTGTTGCTGGCGTATGCCGCCGGCGCGGCCACTTCGCTCGCCCTGGCCCTGCTGGTCGGCGGTAAAGTCTTCGGCTTCATGAAGAAGTCCCTCGGTGCCGGCGAATGGCTGCGCCGTGGTCTGGGCGCATTGATGCTGGCCGGTGTGGCGGCCATCGCCCTCGGCCTGGACACCGGCGTGTTGTCACGTTTGTCGACGGCTTCCACCGGTGGCCTGGAACAGCGCCTAGTGGACAGCCTGAGCGCCAAGCCTGAGCCCAAAGGCGGGGCGATGATGGCCGGGGGCGCGATGATGATGGCGGCAAACCACAGCGACACCTTGCCCATCGAGGGCGCGCTTCCGGCGCTGGATGGCGCTGTGCAATGGCTCAACAGCGCGCCACTGAGCGCCGAAGCCCTCAAGGGCAAAGTGGTGCTGGTGGATTTCTGGACCTACTCGTGCATCAACTGCCTGCGCACCTTGCCGTATGTGAAAGCCTGGGCCGAGAAGTACCGCGACCAGGGCCTGGTGGTGATCGGCGTGCATGCGCCCGAATTCGCCTTCGAGCGTGACGTGAGCAACGTCACCAAAGCCATGAAGGACCTGGGCATCAATTACCCGGTGGCCATCGACAACAACTACAAGATCTGGCGCGCCTTCAACAACCAGTACTGGCCGGCGCATTACTTCGCCGATGCCAAGGGCCAGATTCGCTATCACCACTTTGGTGAAGGTGACTACGCCGAGTCGGAGCGGGTAATCCAGCAGTTGCTGCGCGAAGCCGGCGCGAAGAACGTTGCCGGAGGGTTGATTGAGGCGGACGCCAAAGGCGTGCAGCAAGCGCCGGACATGAACGAAGTGCAGTCACCGGAAACCTACCTGGGCTTTCAGCGTGCGGAAAATTTCGTCACCCGCGGCAATGTGGCAACCAACACCGTGGCGAACTACCCGGCAGCCGGCAAGCTGGCCCTGAACAACTGGACCCTGGAAGGCCAGTGGAACGTGGGTGGCCAGCAAGCCACCCTTGACCAGGCGGGCGGGCGCATCGTCTATCGCTTCCATGCCCGTGACCTGCACCTGGTGCTGGGCCCTGGTGCGGACGGCAAGCCGGTGCGTTTCAAAGTGACCGTCGATGGCCAGGCCCCGGGCGATGCCCATGGTACGGACGTGGCGCCGGACGGCAGCGGCACCGTGACCGAGCAGCGTCTCTACCAGTTGGTACGTCAGCCGGGCGCCGTACAGGACCGCACCTTCACCATCGAATTCCTCGACCCGCAGGTGGAGGCGTATGCCTTCACGTTCGGCTGAATTGAAAACCCAATCACTGTGGGAGCTGGCTTGCCTGCGATAGCGGTGTATCAACGGCCGATGCTTCAACTGACACGGCCTTATCGCAGGCAAGCCAGCTCCCACACTAGACCGCGTAATGGAGTGAAATTGATGAAAGTTTCCAGACTGCTGCCCGCGCTCGCCTTCGCCGCTTTCGTCGGCCAGAGCTCGGCGTTTTCCTTCGGCGCCTCCGATGACGCCGTGATGATTGCACCACCGGCCCTGGACCTGCCGGCCGAGTCCGGCAACCTGCAAACCGCCGTGTTTGCCGGCGGCTGCTTCTGGGGGGTGCAAGGGGTGTTCCAGCATGTGCAAGGCGTGAAAAACGCCGTGTCCGGCTATGACGGCGGCGCGGCGAGTACCGCGCAGTACGAGACCGTCAGTGGCGGTGACACCGGCCATGCCGAGTCGGTGTCGGTGACCTACGACCCGAGCCAGGTCAGTTACGGCAAGCTGCTGCAGATCTACTTTTCGGTAGCCCACAACCCGACCGAGCTGAACCGTCAGGGCCCGGACAGCGGCACCCAGTACCGCTCGGAAATCTTCGCGCAGAATGCCGAGCAGCAAAAAGTCGCCCAGGCCTATATCGCCCAACTGGATGCGGCGAAGGCCTTCGACAAGCCGATCGTGACCAAAGTGGAGATGGGCAAGGCGTTTTACCCGGCGGAGTCCTACCATCAGGACTTTCTCACCGAGAACCCGTCCTACCCGTACATCGTGATCAACGATTTGCCCAAGGTGGCGTCGTTGAAAAAGCTGTTCCCTGATCAGTACCGCGCCGAGCCGGTGCTGGTGAAAAACCAATAATCACCACACAACCGCTGTACGTGCCGGTCTATGTGGGGCCGGGCTCCCACAGTGGTCCTGTGTCAGGCTTGGGATTTGGCCTTGGCCAAATAGGGCGCCAGGCGCCGGCCCATTTCTTCACCCAGGGCCTGCAACCCGCTCAGGGGGCGGATCATCACTTCGAACTCGATGATCTGCCCTTGTTCGTCGAAGCGGATCAGGTCTATGCCCTTGAGCTGCTTGTCGCCGACCCGTGCGCTGAATTCCAGCACCACACTCAGGCCGTCGGCGGTGGCGAGTTCGCGGTGGTACACGAAGTCTTCGAACACATTGATCACGGTGTTGAGGATCATCGACACCACCGGCGCGCCGGGGTAGGGCGTGTGGGCCATGGGCGAGCGGAACACCGCATCGGCGGCCAGCAGATCGGGCAGGGCGGTGAGGTCGCGGTTGGCCAGCATGCCGTGCCAGCGTTGCAGGGTCTGGGCGGCGGCGGGGGCGAGTTTCAATTCGGACATGCGCTGTACCTGTTCTTATGGTGGGAAGGCGGTTCACCTGCCCAACATAAGAGCGGTACCGAAGCGGGGTCAATCACCCGAACTGACAGTTGAGTGACTGGAGTGAACAGGCTTTACACCACCTCCAGGTAGGAGCTGTGAATCGCCCGCGCCAGTTCACGCACCGTGTCGATGAACTCGGTAAGCCGGCTGTGCAGGCCTGCGTCGAGGATTTCATCGATGCCGGTGTAGCGCAGCCGTGCTTCGAACTCGGCGGCCAAGCGTTGGGCCGTGCGCCCGTAGCTGCCGGGCAGGTCGGCGAGGATGTGGCTCAACTCCTCGATGCAGGCGTGCAATGAGCGCGGCACGTCACTGCGCAACAGCAGCAGCTCGGAGACCGAGCGGGCGTTCAAGGCGTTGGGGTACAGCTCGGTATAGGCCTCGAACGACGACAACGCACGGAGCAGGGCGCTCCATTGGTAATAGCCGCGTGCCGAGAGATCGCTGACTTCTTCCGACTCTTCGCCGAACATCTCGTAACGTGCATCGAGCAGACGCAGGGTGTTGTCGGCGCGTTCGACAAAGGTGCCCAGGCGAATGAAGCGGTAGGCGTCATTGCGCATGATCGTCCCGGACGTCGCACCACGAAACAGGTGCGAGCGCTGCTTGACCCAGTCACAGAAGTGGCTGATGCCGTGCCGCGCCAGGCCGCCGGCGGCGATGCTGCGCATTTCCAGCCAGGTGGCATTGAGGTTTTCCCACATGTCGGCGGTGATGCGCCCGCGTACCGCATGGGCATTGCCCCGGGCGGCGCGCAGGCAGTTGTAGATGCTGGCGGGATTTTCTTCGTCGAGGGCAAAGAAATGCAACATGCGCTCGGCGTCGAGTTGCTTGTGACGCTCGAGGTAACTGTCCAGGGTGCCGCTGCTGAGCAGCGACATGGCCAGTTCGTCGAGGCCGTCGCTGCGCCCGGCCTGGGGCATCAACGACAGCGAGTAACTGACTTCCAGCATGCGCGCCAGATTCTCGGCACGCTCCAGGTAACGGGACATCCAGTACAGGTCCGCGGCGGTTCTACTCAGCATGATTCAGCCCTCCACCACCCAGGTGTCCTTGGTTCCGCCGCCTTGCGACGAGTTGACGATCAACGAGCCTTCCTTCAGCGCCACCCGCGTCAGGCCGCCGGGGACCAGGCGGGTTTCCTTGCCCGACAGCACGAAGGGGCGCAGGTCGATGTGCCGGGGCGCGATGCCGTTTTCGACGAAGGTGGGGCAGGTGGACAGGCTCAGGGTCGGCTGGGCGATGTACGCGTGGGGCCGCGCCTTGATGCGCTGGCGGAAGTCCTCGATCTCGGCGGCGCTCGATGCCGGGCCCACCAGCATGCCGTAGCCGCCCGAGCCCTGGGTTTCCTTGACCACCAGCTCCGGCAGGTTGGCCAGTACATGGGACAGTTCATCCGGTTTGCGGCACTGGAAGGTCGGCACGTTTTGCAGCGCCGGTTCTTCATCCAGGTAGAAGCGGATCATTTCCGGCACATAAGGGTAGATCGACTTGTCGTCGGCCACGCCGGTCCCGATGGCATTGGCCAGTACCACATTGCCGGCGCAATAGGCGGCGACCAGGCCGGGCACGCCGAGCATCGACTGCGGGTTGAACGCCAACGGGTCGAGGAAGGCGTCGTCGATGCGGCGGTAGATCACGTCCACGGCCTTTGGGCCGTCGGTGGTGCGCATGAACACCTTGAGGTCCTGCACGAACAGGTCGGCGCCTTCCACCAGCTCCACGCCCATTTCCCGGGCCAGAAACGCATGTTCGAAGAACGCACTGTTGAAGCGGCCCGGGGTCAGCACCACCACATTGGGGTTGTCCAGGCGGCTGGCGCTTTTGAGGGTCTTGAGCAGCAGGTTGGGGTAGTGGTCCACCGGCGCGATGCGCTGTTTGGCGAACACTTCCGGGAACAGGCGCATCATCATCTTGCGGTCTTCGAGCATGTAGCTGACGCCGCTGGGGGTGCGCAGGTTGTCTTCCAGTACGTAGTAGGTGCCGTCGCCGTCGCGCACCAGGTCCACGCCGGAAATATGCGAATAGAGGTTGCGGTGCAGGTCCAGGCCGATCATGGCCTTCTGGTAACCCTCGTTGCCCAGCACCTGGTCCGCCGGGATGATTCCGGCCTTGATGATGCGCTGGTCATGGTAGATGTCGGCGAGAAACATGTTCAGCGCATTCACGCGCTGGATACAGCCGCGTTCGATCACGCTCCATTCGCTGGCGGGGATGCTGCGGGGGATGATGTCGAAGGGGATCAGGCGCTCGGTGTCCTGTTCGTCGCCATAGAGCGTGAAGGTGATTCCGGCCCGATGGAACAGCAGATCGGCTTCGCGACGGCGCTGGGCCAGCAGTTCCGGCGGCGTGTTGGCCAGCCAGCGGGAGAATTCCTGATAGTGCGCACGGCAAACGCCTTGTGCGTCATTCATTTCATCGAAGAAAGATCGAGCCATTCCAGTACCTTGTCAGTGCCGAGGGACGCATGGGGGCACTGCCGCTTTGAAAAACGCATATTTTTATGAGCCCGTGGCTAAGGGTGCCAACAGGCCTGGTCCTTACTTTCTTATGGGGTCGGCTCTGGGTCGGGGGGTAACGATTGCTCCTGTATCCGGGCAGATGAATGGATAAAGCAATGCGTGTGCCGAAACCCTCAATACACCCGAGCTCTTTGTAGTGAGCGGGCTTGTCCCGCGCTGGGCTGCGCAGCGGCCCCACATAAAGCGGGAGCGC
>NZ_JBSVWB010000083.1:0-14702 GCF_054071795.1 Pseudomonas sp. SDO5271_S396 | reverse complement strand
CTCCCACAGTTGAAAATATTCACAATTCAAAATGTGGGAGCTGGCTTGCCTGCGATGGCCGCGACGCAGTTCAGAAGCAGGTATGCAAGCTCTCGATAACTTGCAACTGCTCATCCACCAGGCAACCGACCTGCCACTTGTCAAAGGTCAGGCACGGGTGGGAAGTACCGAACGAAATGATGTCGCCAATGCGCAACTCGACCCCCGGCGCCACGGTCATGAACGCATGCTGATCCATCACCGCCGTGACCTTGCACGCCCCCACGTCATCGCCCTCTGCGGGCAGGATGCCGGCCTTGTAGCGCTTGAGCGGCACCGGCAGACCCGCGTCGTACGCCACGTCGCGCTTGCCCAGGGCGATCACGGCGAACCCAGGCTCCGGCAGCGATTGCACATGGGCCCAGACTTCCAGGGCCGGGCGCAGGCCTTCGTTCAAGTCGCTGCGACGGTCAAGCACGCAGCACTGCGCTTCTTTGTAGATACCGTGGTCGTGGGCCACATAACTGCCCGGGCGCAGTACGCTGAGGAAGCGTCCCGCAGCGTTCTGTTCTTCGAACGATTCGGCAATCAGGTCGTACCAGGCCGAACCTGAGGCGGTGACGATGGGCTTGGGCAAGTCAAAGGCGCCGTCGTTCTGCAGGTCTACGGCCAGGCGCACCAGGCTGGCGGCAAAAGCACGAATACCACTGATGGCGTGCTCGCCGTGGATCACGCCTTCATAACCTTCGATGCCGGTGAGCGCCAGGGCCGGTTGGGCCTTGATCGCCTTGGCCAGGTCACGCACTTCCTGCTCGCTGCGGCAACCACAGCGGCCACCGACCACACCGTACTCGATCATCACGTTCAGGCGCAGGCCGCGGGCGGCGAAGAACAGGCCCAGGTCAGCGACGTTGTCCGGGTGATCGACCATGCAGTGGAAGTCAAAATCGGGATCGGCCAACAGGTCGGCGATCAACGCCATGTTCGGCGCACCCACCAGTTGGTTGGCCATCAACACGCGGCGCACGCCACCGGCATACGCGGCGCGGGTCTGCACGGCGTTGGCCAGGGTGATGCCCCAGGCGCCCGCCTCGATCTGACGCTGGAACAACGCCGGCATCATGCTGGTCTTGCCGTGGGGCGCCAGCTCGGCGCCGCTGCTGCGGACGAAGTCCTGCATCCAGCGAATGTTGTGTTGCAGCGCATCGCGGTGCAGCACCAGGGCCGGCAGGCTGACGTCACGGACCAGGTGCGCGCCGACGGCGGCGGCGCCCTTTTCAACGGCGTTGATGGCAGACATGAAAAACTCCTATTCGTTGATGCGCCGGGCCAGGTTGTTGGCGCTGTCGATCAACACCCGGCGGTAGTCGTTGTAGTTTTTGATGGCATCGGCCCTTGGGGCCACGATGCACAAGGTCGCAATGCTGATGCCCTGCGCGTCCCGCACCGGGGCGGCAAAGCAATGGGTAAAGGTGTCGGCCACGCTATCGAAGGAAAAGAAGCCATCGAGGGTGGCCTGACGGATCTGTGCCAGGAAGGTGTCCAGCGGCAGGCGTTGGCCGTCCGGCAGGATAAAGTCGTCGTGGTCGATCAGGTCGATGATCTGCTGGTCGCTCAAATGCCCCAGCAGCAGGCGCCCGGATGCGGTCCAGGGGATCGGTGCGTTCTCGCCGATATCCGAGGAAATCCGGAAATGCCGCTCGCCTTCACGCATCAGCGCCACGGTGTATTTGCGCCCGTTGAGCAGGCACATCTGCGCGGTTTCGTGGGTCTGGCTGACGATTTCCTGCAAGGCGTGATCGGCCTCGCGGGTCAGGTCGAAGTGACGCAGATGCGCCTGGCCGAGAAAGTACAACTGACGGCCCAGGTAGACGTGACCGTCCTTGCCCACCGTTTCCAGGATGCGCCGCTCCAGCAGCGAAGCGACCACTTCGTAGACGGTGGATTTGGGGCTGCCGATGCCGCTGGCAATATCATTCGGGCGCAGGGGCTGGCCGATTTCCTTGAGAAAATCGAGGATATCGAACGCACGGTCCAGTCCTTTGGCGCGGCGCTTGATGGTGTCTTCGGTCATGGCAGTTTTCGGTCCGGTCAGAATGATCGTTCCCACGCTCTGCGTGGGAATGCATACCGTGACGCTCTGCGTCACAAAAGCGGACGCAGAGCGTCCAAGGTGGCGTTCCCACGCAGAGCGTGGGAACGATCATTTAGCCTTTTTTCTTGTACGCCACGCAATCGATCTCCACCTTGCAATCGACCATCATGTTCGCCTGTACGCAGGCGCGCGCCGGGGCGTGTTCGGGGCTGAAGTATTCGCCGAAGACCTTGTTGAAACTCCAGAAGTCCCGCGGGTCCTCCAGCCACACACCGACGCGCACCACGTCCTTGAGTTCGTAGCCAGCCTCTTCGAGGATCGCCACCACGTTGCGCATGGTCTGCCGGGTTTGCTCGATGATGCCGCCCTGGATGATTTCACCGTCCACCGCGGGCACCTGGCCCGAGACGTAGAGCCAGCCGTCCGCTTCCACCGCACGGGCGAAAGGACGTGGCTGGCCGCCGCCGGCGGTGCTGCCGGTGCCGTAACGAGTAATGCTCATAAAATGACTCCTGATTAAAAACGAATATTCTTCAAAAATTCCGCCAGGCGCGGTGATTGCGGGCGCTCGAAGATGTCCTTGGAGGTGCCCTGTTCCTCAATGCGGCCCTGGTTCATGAACACGATCTTGTCGGACACTTCATAGGCAAAGCGCATTTCGTGGGTGACCAGCAGCATGGTCATGCCCTCTTCAGCCAGGCCCTTGATCACGCTGAGCACTTCGCCCACCAACTCCGGGTCCAGCGCCGACGTGACTTCATCGAACAGCATCAGGCTGGGGTTCATGGCAATCGCGCGGGCAATCGCCACACGCTGTTGCTGGCCGCCGGAAAGCTGGCCGGGGAAATGGTTGCGACGCTCCAACAGGCCGACGCGGTCCAGCCATTTTTCCGCGAGTGCCACGGCCTCGTCCTTGCCCATCTTCTTGACCTTGAGCAGGCCGAGGGTGACGTTCTGCAACGCGGTCAGGTGCGGAAACAGGTTGAATTGCTGGAACGCCATGCCGGTCATCGCCCGGTGCTGGGCGATCACCCGTTCGGGGTGACGCACGCGCTTGCCGGCGATTTCGCTGTAGCCAATGGACTCGCCGTCGAGGGTAATCTGTCCGCCCTGGAATTCTTCCAGCAGGTTGACGCAGCGCAGCAGCGTGGTTTTGCCCGAGCCGCTGGAGCCGATCAGCGTGACCACGTTACCGCGCTGCATGGACAGGTCGACGCCCTTGAGCACTTCGACCTGACCGTATTGTTTGCGCAGGCCACGGATATTCAGCAGCGGTTGGTTGGTTTGAGGTTGGTTCATGGCAAGGCCACCCGCTTTTCAATGTAGCGCCCGAATAACTCGATGGCGTAGTTGATGACAAAGAACATAAAGCCTGCGAACAGGTAGAACTCCAGGGTCATGAAAGTGCGCGCGATCACTTGCTGGGTGCTGAGCAGCAACTCGGCCACACCGATCACCGACAGCAAGGTCGACGCCTTGACGATTTCCGTGGAGGAGTTGACCCAGGTCGGCAAGATCTGACGCAGCGCCTGGGGCAACAGCACGTAACCCAGGGATTGGTAGAACGTCAGACCGATCGCCTTGCCCGCTTCCAGTTGCCCACGGGGAATGGCTTGCAGCGCGCCACGCACGATTTCCGACACATGGGAGCCGCAGAACAGCGTCAACCCGACCGCTCCGGCCTGGAACGCGGTGATCTGCCAACCGAGCGCCGGCAGCATGTAGAAACATGCCAGTACCAGCACGAACACCGGCGTACCACGGATCAAATCGACATACAGCCGAAACGGCGCACGCATCCAGAACTTGCCGTAGGTCAAGATCAGGCCGGCGACGATACCAATTAAAGTGCCAAAGAAAATCGCCAGGGCCGAAACATAAACACTGGCCTGGAAACCCGCCCAGAGAGCCTCCCGGGCGATCCACAACTCATGCAGCCAGCTGGGGGATTCGTACATGGAAACCTTCCTTAACGACGGATCGCCAGACGCTGTTCCAGGTAGCGGAGCAGCATGGCAATGAGGTAACAGGCAGCCACGTAGAGCGCGGTCGTGACCAGCCAGGTTTCAATAACCCGGTAGCTTTCGACGTTGATCTTGCGGGCGTAGTAGGTCAGCTCCGGCACCGCGATGGCGGCGGCCAGGGACGTGTCCTTGAACAGCGAAATGAAGTTGTTCGACAGCGCGGGCAGCACATTGCGCAGCATCACCGGCACGGTGATGTACGCACGGATGCGCCATTCGCCCAGGCCAATGGCCAAACCGGCTTCACGCAAGCCCTTGGGAATATTCAGCAGCCCCGCGCGGAACACTTCGGTCAGATAGGCACCGGCGTACAACGACAGGGTAATGATGAAGGACGGGATTTTATCGAGACGAATCCCCAGGCTCGGCAACGCGAAGTAGATCAACAGGATCAGCACCAGGATCGGCGTGTTGCGGATCACCGTGACATACACCGACGCCAGCACCCGCAATGCCTTGTGTTTCGACAGCATGGCAAATGCCATCATCAGGCCGATCACGCAGCCGATCGCGATCGACAGCAAGGCCAGTTCAAGGCCCAGGCCGAGCCCCGCCAGCAGGCTGGGGAAGTCGCGCCACACGGCGGCAAAGTTCAACTGATAGTTCATGGTCAGCAGTACCTGATTGGGGCGCCATCAACGGCGCCCCAGGGTTTACGAATTACTTGAACTCAACCGGGAAGCCGATCGCAGGCTCCGGCAGGTCTACGCCAAACCACTGCTTGAACGAGGCCTTGTAGGTGGGAAATTCCACTCCGGTCATGGCTTCATGCAGCGCGGTGTTGACGAAGTTCAGCCAGTCCTGGTCGCCACGCTTGACGGCGCACGCGTAAGTCTGCGGGCTCCAGGCGTAGGTCGGGCTGCGGTAACGACCCGGGTTCTGCACCATCAGGTATTTGACCGAGGACTGGTCGGTGGCGGCGGCATCGGCGCGACCGGAGTTCACGGCCTGGTACATCAGGTCGACGCTGTCGTACTGGTCGACCTTGGCTTTGGGCAGCGCCTGGTGCACCAGCTCTTCGGCATACACGTTTTGCAGCACGGCCACCGTCACACCATCGCCAGCGGCTTGCAGGTCTTCGATCTCTTTGTACTTGCTGTTGTTCGGCAGCAGCAGGCCCACGCCTTCGCGGTAGTACGGCAGGGTGAACGCGACTTGCTGCGCACGGCTGGCGGTCACGGTGATGAACTGGCAGCTCATGTCGACTTTGTTGGTCAGCAGGTTGGGAATACGCGCGTCGGAAGACTGCACCACGAACTCGACTTTGCTGGGGTCATTGAACAGGCCTTTGGCCACGATGCGACCGATGTCGATATCAAAACCCTGCAACTTGCCATCCGCTCCCTGGAAGTGCCACGGCGCATTGGTACTGCCTGTACCCACGATCAAGTGCCCACGCTTGAGCACATCATCGAGCTTGCTGTCCGCCGCGTGCACTACGCTTGCGAGGGAAGCCGATGCGGCGAAGAGAAAAACACACGCTTTAAACACGGAAGGTCGGTGATGCATGACAAGCACTCCAGAAGTTGTGTATTCCGCTATACCGGAACTTAGTATGTAACAACGGAATAGACAGCAGAAAGTGTGCCACACGTTGTTGCAGAAACACACGACTCATAAAATGTATTTAAAAATCAAAAAGATAGGCGTGCATTCAAAATGCGGCGTTGAGCCAGCATCTGAAATCAGATTGCTACTCAGGACCCCAACCTGGGGTGACACCCAATGAAAGTGCGCCACACTGGCGTTACCGCGCACCAGAAGTGCGCAGTCTCCACGATGGAAAAATCCTCATGCTGGACTAGCCTTGCTCCATCGAACACCCACCAGGACCCTGCCCCAATGAAGCTGCGCCTCACCCTGATCCTGCTTGCCCTGCTCGCTGCCGGCAGCGCCTCCGCCAGCAATGACCGCCGCGAATGCAAGGCAGAACTGCAAAAGCTCAAGGACACCTTCAATACCAACTACACCAGCCAGAACCACCATGGTTACCGCCGAGCCAAGGCGTCCCGGGACAACGAGGAATACAGGAAGTGTGCAAGCCAGGCCCGCAAGGCACGCGAACGCATCGAGCGCGACAGAGACGCGTGAGTGCCAACACCTGTGAAGGTTGACAGTAGATTGCTTTGATCTCGCGGTTTAGCGTGCATAAAGGTGCCAGTCCGGCCTTTAGCACAAGGAGATCGCCATGGGTATTGCTACCGCCGTCATCGCCAGCGCCGAAGATTACCAACGGGCACTGGCGGAGTATCCAGTGCTGTTTCTGCTATTCGTTTCCCCACACTGCCCGGCGTGTAGAGAGGCCGGTCCACTGTTCGAACGCATCGCTCGCCAGAACGCCGAACAGGTCAAAAGCATGATCCTTGACACGACCCAAACGCTCAGACACCCAGAGGTCACGGGCACGCCCACGCTATTGGTATTCCGCAATGGCCAGATGATCGAGAAGCTGAAGGGATTCGGTGTTTGGGAAGAGCACGAACACACCATTAACAATCTGTTCAAACGTCACGCCAAGGGAAACTCACCCGCCGCAATGCCGCGCTGAGCTACGTCAAAAACCGCCAATGGGGCATTGGACAACCCTCTGTTTCGCTGCTTGTATGTAGTTCTTGGATAAACGGCCTCGTCGTGAGAGATCAGCCCATGAACTTCAAGATCGCAATGGCATTCGGCCCCATGCCGAAGCGATCACATGCCACCAAGGCCGATAATGCTCAAAGCCATTGAAGCCGACGTGCTGAAAAAAGCCGTCCCGGAATCCCTGAAACACGAGTTCGCGCAACATGATTTCGAACGACTCAAGCCCTTTTGCCTGCTGATCTATATCGCCAGCATCTGCATCTGGCTGGTCTTCGACCTGATCGTCAGCTTTCCGGGAGGCCAGGGTTTCACCGGGCTTTCGATGCTCTTTCTGGCACTGCTGACCATCAACACCATTGCCCTGGGATTTATCCGCAAAGCCCAGCACTTCCAGTGGAATAACCTGATATTCGTTGCAATCATCGCCCTCGGCACACGCCTGCTGATCGAAGGTTTGCCAATGGATCTGCACCCCAGCTGGTTGATCCTGGCAGCGTCGAGCGTCCTCTATAGCGCATCGGTGCTACCACTCAAGCATTGGTCGTTTGTCACGACAATGCTGATCACCTGGGCGTTGCTCAATCCGTTTCATTTGGCCCACCTTTCCCTGCTGGACGTCCGCGGCGCACTGGTAACGTTCTATTCGGTGTTTCTGACCTTCCTGACGCTCTACAGCTTCCTGAAACTACGCCAGGCCAAACTGCACAACTTCATCATGTCCAAGCTGCTGCTGGAGCAGGCCTACCTCGATACCCTCACCGAAATCCCCAACCGCCGCGCCTTCATGGCCAGCGCCGGCAAAAAGCTCAACCAGCAGCCCAAGGCCCACGATCATTACCTGGCAATGATCGACATCGACAACTTCAAGAAAGTGAATGACGTGCATGGCCACGACGTCGGCGATGAAGTGCTCAAGCGAGTGGCCCAGAACATCAAGGCGGTGATGGCCGACTTCGACTACGCCCGCCTGGGCGGTGAAGAATTCGGCATCTACCTGGCCGGCGTGCGCAAACACGACGCCGAGCAGTTGGCCAGCCTGCTCTGCCAACGCGTGCGCGAGGAACCGACCCAACACCCGGTGACCATCAGCATCGGCCTGGCCCGGGTGGAGGACGGTGAGACGTTGAACCAGGCGCTGATCAAGGCGGATCATGCACTCTACATTTCAAAGCATGAGGGCAAGGACCGCTTTACGTTTCACGCGCCATAGACACCTGGGTCACCCGACGCTCCTCCACCGCCGCCACCGTCAGACGCCAACCCTCGTGCGTCAGGCTGTCGCCCACCACCGGCAAGCGGTCAAGCAAACTCATCAGCAGCCCGGCCAGGGTCTGGTAATCCTCGGTGGCCTGCGCCTTGAAGCCGGTTCGCTGACGTACCTGGCTAAGGTTCAAGGCGCCACTGGCGCGAAAACCTTCACCCTCCTCGACGATATCCGGCCCTTCGATCTCACTGGCATCGGGCAGTTCGCCGGCGATGGATTCAAGGATGTCGGTCATGCTCAACACACCCATGAAATCGCCGAATTCGTTGATCACAAAGGCGATATGGGTCGACTCCTGACGCATTTGCTCCAGGGCATTGAGGATCGAAAAGCTCTCCAGCAGGTTGATCGCCCGGCGCGCCAGGTGCTCCAGGTTCGGCTCGTTGCCGGCCAGGTATTCCTTGAGCAATTCCTTCTTGTGCACGAAGCCCAGAGGCTCGTCCACCGCACCGTTACGGATCAGCGGCAAGCGTGAGTAGGACGAATGCATCAACTTCAGCCGGATCGTATCGGCATCGTCTGCAAGATCGATGCAATCGACCTGGGCGCGCGGTGTCATCAGGGTGCGAATCGGCCGTTCGGCCAATTGCAGCACGCCACTGATCATCACCCGCTCACGCCGGTCGAACAGCGGGCCTTGCGCAACGTCCGGCTCGCCCAACAGATCGGCAACCTCCTCACCTACCTCTTCCACCGCCAGGCTGCGACCGCCCAGCAGGTGCATCACCGCATGGGCGGTGCGCTCACGGACAGGCAACACGCCCTGGGCCGATTTCTTGCGACGGGCCCGGGCAATCTGGTTGAACACTTCGATCAAAATCGAGAAACCAATGGCGGCGTACAGATAGCCTTTCGGAATATGGAAGCCCAGGCCTTCGGCTGTGAGGGCGAAACCAATCATCATCAAAAAGCCCAGACACAGCATGATCACCGTCGGGTGCGCATTGACGAAACGGGTCAGCGGCTTGCTCGCCACAATCATCAGGCCGATGGAAATGATCACCGCGATCATCATCACCGCCAGCTCATCCACCATGCCCACCGCGGTAATCACTGCATCGAGGGAGAACACCGCGTCGAGCACGACGATCTGCGCCACGATCGGCCAGAACAGCGCATAAGCCGCACTGCCACTGCGCTGGGCCACATGGCCCTCCAGGCGTTCGTGCAACTCCATGGTGGCCTTGAACAACAGGAACACACCCCCGAACAGCATGATCAGGTCTCGACCGGAGAAACTCTTGCCGAATACCTCGAACAGCGGCTGGGTCAGGGTGACCAGCCAGGAAATACTCGCCAGCAGGCCCAGGCGCATCAGCAGCGCAAGGGACAAGCCGATCAGGCGCGCGCGGTCACGCTGCGCCGGCGGCAGTTTGTCCGCAAGGATCGCGATAAACACCAGGTTGTCGATGCCCAGCACCAGCTCCAACACAATCAAGGTCAACAGGCCGAGCCAGGCCGTTGGATCCGCTAACCATTCCATTTATCGAGTCTCTTCAGTGAGTTTTCAGAATGCCGGGCACGGCAATGCGCGGTCAGTGGACCGGTACAAGGTTAGCAGTCGGAATCGGGGGTACTCGAAAGGTAACAGCGGGCACGGGTGTCCTGGGGAAAGACGACTGGGAGGCTCCGAGAGGGTGTTCATGCAAATCCTGCGATGACAAAAGGACCTGAATCGTACCGTCGAAACAGGGCTTTCCTGCAACCAAAACTATTACAAGATCTGTAAATTGCGACACATAACGGATCATATGATCATAAAGTGAAATTTATATCGACCAAAAAAATGCTTATTAAGCGAAAAACCTCGAAAAAACCCTCGATACCACCTATCTCATGATTTACAGCAAAAGCATTTGACTGATCAGATTTTCATTTGATAAACATATGATCAGTACAAAGCAGTGACTCAATGACTGACTACAACAATAAACGGGGTTCTGATCATGAAACTGGGTACGACCTTCGCCACTGCCGCGGCCCTCTCCCTGCTCGCCAGCAGCATCGCCCTGGCCGCCGATGGCAAGACCTACAAGGTCGGCGCCGCAGTCTACGGCCTGAAAGGCCAGTTCATGCAGAACTGGGTGCGCGAACTCAAGGAGCATCCGGCCGTGAAGGACGGCACGGTGCAGTTGACCGTATTCGATGGCAACTACGACGCACTGACCCAGAACAATCAGATCGAAAACATGTGACCCAGCATTACGACGCCATCCTGTTCGTACCCATCGACACCAAGGCGGGCGTGGGTACGGTGAAACAGGCCATGAGCAATGACGTGGTGGTGATCGCGTCGAACACCAAGGTGGCCGATGCCGCAGTGCCCTACGTCGGCAACGACGATGTGGAAGGCGGCCGCCTGCAAGCCCAGGCCATGGTCGACAAACTCAACGGCAAGGGCAATGTGGTGATCATCCAGGGCCCGATTGGCCAGTCGGCGCAGATCGACCGGGAAAAAGGCGAACTGGAAGTGCTGGGCAAACATCCGGACATCAAGATCATCGAGAAAAAAACCGCCAACTGGGACCGCGCCCAGGCCCTGGCGCTGACCGAAGACTGGCTGAACGCCCACCCGAAGGGCATCAACGGGGTGATCGCGCAGAATGACGACATGGCCCTCGGCGCGGTGCAGGCGCTGAAATCCCACGGACTGACTTCCAAGGACGTGCCGGTCACGTCCATCGACGGCATGCCGGACGCAATCCAGGCCGCCAAAAAAGACGAAGTCACCACCTTCCTGCAAGACGCTCAGGCCCAATCCCAGGGCGCACTGGACGTCGCCCTGCGCGCACTCGCCGGCAAGGACTACAAACCTCAATCGGTGATCTGGGAGCGTTACGCCAAGGACCTGAAATGGGGTGACGGCACCGCCAAGACCTACATCCTGCCCTGGGTGCCCGTGACCCAGGGCAATGCCGACGCGCTGTACAAGCAAGTCAGCGCCGGCAAGTAAGCGTCGATCGGGCGTTCCCGTGCAATGCGCGGGAACGCTACCCCCATTTTTGTCGTGAGGTCAGTCATGTCCACTGTCAGCGAGCGCTCGCCCGAACAATTGTCCCCGATCATCCCGAAAACCATGCAGGCCGTGGTCTGCCATGGCCCGGAAGACTATCGCCTGGAAACCGTCGCCGTGCCCACCCCAGGCCCCGACGAAATTCTCACCAAGGTCGAGCTGTGCGGCATCTGCATGGGCGACATCAAGACCTACCGTGGCGCCCCCTCGTTCTGGGGCGATGCCGAGCAACCGCGCTACGTCAAACCGCCAATGATTCCCGGCCATGAGTTCGTCTGCCGGGTGGTGGCGCTGGGCCCTGGCGCGGAAAAACGTGGCGTGAAAGTGGGCGACCGGGTGATTTCCGAGCAGATCGTACCGTGCTGGGGCTGCCGCTTCTGCAACCACGGCCAGTACTGGATGTGCCAGAAGCACGACCTCTATGGCTTCCAGAACAACGTTCAGGGTGCCATGGCCCAATACATGATTTTCACCAGGGAAGGCATCATCCATAAAGTGCCGGACGCCATCGCCCCCGACGAAGCGATCCTGATCGAACCCCTGGCGTGCTCGCTGCATGCGGCGGAGCGCGCCAATGTGGATTTCGATGATGTGGTGGTAGTCGCCGGTGCCGGTACCCTGGGCCTTGGCATCATCGGCGCGGTGCGCATGCGCAATCCGAAGAAACTGATCGTGCTGGACATGAAACCCGAGCGCACCGCCCTCGCCCTGCGCATGGGTGCCGATGAAGTGTGGAACCCCGCCGAAGTCGACGTACAGGCGAAGATTCGGGCAATCACCGACGGCTACGGCTGCGACATCTATATCGAGGCCACCGGTCATCACAAAGCGGTCAACCAGGGTCTGGGCATGCTGCGCAAGTTGGGACGCTTCGTCGAATTCAGTGTGTTCAACGACGAAGCCACGGTGGACTGGTCGATCATTGGCGACCGCAAGGAGCTGGATGTTCTGGGCTCGCACCTCGGCCCCTACATGTACCCGCGCGCCATCGACTTTATCGG
Source organism: Pseudomonas sp. SDO5271_S396 (assembly GCF_054071795.1). Classification (NCBI taxonomy): domain Bacteria; kingdom Pseudomonadati; phylum Pseudomonadota; class Gammaproteobacteria; order Pseudomonadales; family Pseudomonadaceae; genus Pseudomonas; species Pseudomonas sp. SDO5271_S396. The sequence continues at coordinate 2,743 of NZ_JBSVWB010000083.1, read as the reverse complement.
CAACCGCAAGATCGACATGCGTGACGTGGTCACCCATAAGTTCGCCCTGGCCGACTTCAAGGAGGCCTTTGCGGTGATGGAGCGCGGGGACAAATCCCTCAAGGTTGTGCTTGAGCCTTGACCTGTTGAATGTACCGCGCCACCGCCGGGGCTTTTTCAAAGCGCCGATGAATCAGCGATAGCCAGGAAGACGCCTCGTGATCCTGGATGGTGCGGTACACCACCCCCGGCAAGCTCACATGCCCCACCATCGATGATGGCACCACCGCCACACCCTGCCCGAGCGAGACCAGCGCAACCACCGCCACCAAGCCGCCCGGCTGTGGCCCCAGGCGCGGCGCGTAGCCTCCCTGGGCGGCCACATGCAGGGTGCCACTGATCTGCTCCGGCAAGATAAAAGTCTCGTTTTTCAGATGCTCGCACCCGATAGCCTTGAGCCCCAGCAGCCAGGAATCCTGAGGCAGCGCCAACATAAAGCCTTCGCTGTCCAGGCGCACCGCTTCCACGTCATCAGGCAACGTCATGGGTGAACGGATATACCCGATATCGCAGCGCCCTTCCGCCACAGCCCCGGGCAGCGTGGCCATCGGGCATTCTCGGACATTCACACTGACATCGGGAAACGCCCGGCTGAACGCCTGCATTTGCCGTTGCAGCAAGCCCGAATACACCGCTGACGCCACGTAGCCCACTTCAATATGACCGATCTCGCCACGCCCGGCGCGCTGGGCATTGCGTTGTGCGAACTCGAATTGACGCACCGTGGCCTCGGCCTCGATCAACAGCGCCGCACCGGCCTCGGTGAGGCTGACTTCGCGCTGCCGACGGATAAACAAGCGCGTGCCGAGACTGGCTTCCATGTCCTGGATCTGCCGACTCAAGGTGGGTGGCGCGATGCCCAGTTGCTCGGCGGCGCGGGTGAAATTGCGCTGCCGGGCGACAGCTAGAAAGTAACGAAAATGGCGGATTTCCATTTCAGGATGAGCTCAAAGGTAATGAAGTGCTTCAGGCCAGCTAACAAGCCAGCTTGAAGTCGAGGATAAGCTGGCCCTACCTCAACACTAGAGAGCCCTTATCATGCACGTCAATCGTCGTTTAGTGATTGCCTTCAAGGTAATTCAGTCATGAGCAGTGTCAGCCCACGCCTGACGCTGCTCACCGCCTCCGGTGTCTGCTCGCTGATCGTGCTCGACACCAACATCGTCGCCGTGACCCTGCCCAGCATCGCCCGCGACCTGGGGGCGAATTTTGCCGATATCGAATGGGTGGTCAGCGCCTACATGCTGGCGTTTGCTGCGCTGCTACTGCCCGCCGGCAGCATCGCCGACCGCTTCGGGCGCAAGAAAACCCTGATCTGGGGCTTGAGTATTTTCATCCTCGCATCCGTTGGGTGCGGCGCAGCGCCGAATGCGCTACTGCTCGATATCGCTCGCGCAGTTAAGGGTGTCGGCGCCGCACTCTTACTGACGTCAGCGCTGGCGTCCATCGGTCACGCCTTCCATGACGAAGTGGAACGGGCCAAGGCCTGGGCGTTCTGGGGCGCGTGCATGGGCGTGGGCATGACCGCCGCCCCCACCCTCGGCGGCCTGATCACGCACTACCTGGGCTGGCGCTGGATCTTCTACCTCAACCTGCCCGTCGGCCTGTTACTGATGGGGCTGGTACTGCGCGCGATACCCGAGTCCCGCGATACACACTCCGCCCGCCTCGATCCCTGGGGCAGCCTGGCCTTCAGTGCGAGCCTGCTGTGCCTGATCTGGGGCCTGATCGAAGCCAATCGCATCGGCTGGAGTAACACGCTCACCTATGCCCGTCTTGCCGGTGGCGCCGTATTGTTGGGGCTGTTCATAGCGGTGGAACGGATGCAGCAACGACCTATGGTGGACTTGCAACTGTTCCGCCATCCGCGCTTTGTCGGTGCGCTGCTGGGGATGTTCGCCTACGCCGGTTGCGCCCAAGTGATGATGACGCTGCTGCCGTTCTATCTGCAGAACGGCCTTGGGTTCTCTGCCATTGCCTCGGGCCTGGGCATGCTGCCGTTTGCCTTGACCATGTTGGTCTGCCCACGCATCGGCGCGCGCCTGGCAGCACGCTTTGTCCCGGCGACGATGATGGCGACCGGCCTGACCCTTGTAGGTTGTGGCAACCTGCTCAGCGCCTGGGCAGTCACGGCCGGCGGCTACCTGCCGTTCGCCCTGGCGATTGCCCTCACCGGCGCGGGTGCCGGCCTGCTCAATGGCGACACACAGAAAAACATCATGGCGTGTGTGCCACGGGATCGGGCAGGCATGGCGTCCGGCATGAGCACTACCATGCGTTTCAGCGCGATCATGCTGGCCATTGGGGTGTATGGGGCACTGTTGAGCCGTCATAGCGAACAGCTGTTGAATGCAGATATTGATGGGCAATGGCAGACGCAAGTAAGCGGGATCGTTTCGCGCGTGGTGGCCGGTGACATGCCTGCGGCGATGGAGCTGCTGCCCGACGCAGCCCGGAGCGTGGTGCAACCCCTGGCGCAACAGGCGTTCGTGGGCGGGTTCAGCACAGTGCTTTGGGCCGCAGGATTGCTGGGATTGCTGGGGGCATTGGTGGTGGGGACGCTGATGCGCAATCCGATACCTGCGGTATCGCAGTCGCCCATGCCGGCACGAAACTGAATGCGGCAGGGTCGCTGGCCGCTGTGGGAGCGGGCTTGCCCGCGAATGCGGTGTCTCAGCAACACACCTGTCGATTGATCAACCGC
>NZ_JBSVWB010000082.1:0-14716 GCF_054071795.1 Pseudomonas sp. SDO5271_S396 | reverse complement strand
CTCCCACAGTTGAAAATATTCACAATTCAAAATGTGGGAGCTGGCTTGCCTGCGAAGGGCGCGACGCGGTCTAAAGCCTTATTTCTCGGGCATCGGCATCGGAAACGGCATCACATTGCTCGTGCCCCGTGCCTCGCTGATCTTCGGCGTGCCCAAGCGTTCGACCTCATCGATGCGCACGATCGAATGCATCGGTACAAAGCTGCGCACCACGCCCTCGAACTGCGCTTTGAGCTTTTCTTCGCCCGGATCGACGACCAACTGGGTGCGCTCGCCAAAGACGAACTCTTCCACCTCCAGGAACCCCCACAGATCGCTTTGATAGATCTGCTTGGCGTACATTTCGAACACCTGGCCCTGGTTGAGGAAAATCACCTTGTAGATTGGAGCTTCACGTTTGGTCATGGTGGGCGGATAACACATCGGGGCTATAAAAGAGGGCGCGAACTATAGCATGGCACCCGATGTACAACGCTAGGAACCAATGGGCATGCCCCCTATAATGCGCGGTTCTTTACCACCAGTTGACGATTCCCATGGCCAAGAAGCTTTACATCGAAACCCACGGTTGCCAGATGAACGAGTACGACAGCTCGCGCATGGTCGATCTGCTGGGTGAACACCAGGCCCTGGAAGTCACCGCCCGCGCCGAAGATGCCGACGTAATCCTGCTCAATACCTGCTCGATCCGTGAGCGGGCCCAGGACCGCGTGTACTCGCAACTGGGCCGCTGGCGCGAACTGAAGCTGGCCAACCCGGACATGGTGATCGCCGTCGGCGGTTGCGTGGCCAGCCAGGAAGGTGCAGCCATTCGCGACCGCGCGCCCTATGTCGACGTGGTCTTCGGCCCGCAGACCCTGCACCGCCTGCCGGAAATGATCGACGCCGCGCGCATCAGCAAGCTGCCGCAGGTGGATGTGTCGTTCCCCGAAATCGAAAAGTTCGACCATTTGCCAGAGCCGCGTATCGACGGGCCGAGTGCCTATGTGTCGGTGATGGAAGGCTGCAGCAAATATTGCACCTTCTGTGTGGTGCCCTATACCCGCGGTGAAGAAGTCAGCCGGCCATTTGACGACGTACTGTCGGAAATCATCCACCTGGCCGAAAACGGCGTGCGCGAAGTGACCCTGCTGGGGCAAAACGTCAACGGCTATCGCGGCGTGACCGACGACGGCCGCCTGGCCGACCTGGCGGAACTGATCCGCGTGGTCGCTGCCGTGGACGGTATCGAGCGCATCCGCTACACCACTTCGCACCCGCTGGAATTTTCCGACAGCCTGATCCAGGCACACGCCGAAGTGCCGGAGTTGGTCAAGCACCTGCATTTGCCGGTGCAATCGGGCTCGGATCGCATCCTCGCGGCCATGAAGCGCAACCACACCGCTCTGGAATACAAATCCAAACTGCGCAAACTGCGCGCAGCGGTGCCGGGCATCTGTATCAGCTCGGACTTTATCGTGGGCTTCCCCGGCGAAACCGAAAAAGACTTCGAGCAGACCATGAAGCTGATCGAAGACGTCGGTTTCGACTTCTCCTATTCCTTCGTCTACAGCCAGCGCCCGGGCACCCCGGCTGCCGATCTGCTGGACGAAACCCCGGAAGCGCTGAAAAAGGAGCGGTTGAACGCCCTGCAACACCGCCTGAACCAGCAAGGCTTCGAGATCAGCCGACAAATGGTCGGTTCAATCCAGCGCATCCTGGTCACCGACTATTCGAAAAAAGACCCGGGCGAGTTGCAAGGCCGCACCGAGAACAACCGAATCGTCAACTTCCGCTGCGATAATCCGACCCTGATCGGCCAGTTTGCCGATGTGCACATCGATGCGGCGCAGCCTCATTCGTTACGTGGGTCGCTGGTCAACTGACACAAACGCTCTGACTACAAATGAAGATCAAATGTGGGAGCTGGCTTGTCGGGTCGCCGCATCGCTGCGATAGCGATGTAACAGCCAGCCTCTATTTTGGATGTGCCGGCCTCATCGCAGGCAAGCCAGCTCCCACAGGGGTTCTTCATTGTTATTGAGATCGAGGCCAGCCGATTTAAGTGCTTTCGTACCCGCGCCTCTGGCGTTATTCTCTCTTTCACATCCATTGCCAAAGGGCGGCTAAAAGCGACCTTGAACGCACCCACAGTAGAACCCCATCGTTTTCTCCTCGAGCCGTTTGAGGCTCGCCGTTTCGCCAACCTGTGCGGACAGTTCGACGAGCACCTGCGCCTGATCGAACAACGCCTGAGCATCGAGATCCGCAATCGCGGCAATCAGTTCGAACTCATTGGTGAACCTCAGCACACCACGTCCGCAGAAAACCTGCTGCGTCGCCTCTATCGCGAAACCAAGGGCAGCGAACTGTCGCCGGAAACCGTGCACCTGTACCTGCAGGAGTCGGCCATCGAAGACTTGGCCAACAACCCTGTGGCCGAGGCCAGCGTGGCGCTGCGCACCAAAAAGGGCATGATTCGCCCGCGCGGCCTGAACCAGCAGCGCTACGTCAAAGAGATCCTCGGCAACGACATCAACTTCGGCATCGGCCCCGCCGGTACCGGCAAGACCTACCTGGCCGTGGCCTGCGCGGTCGACGCCCTGGAGCGCGAGCAAGTACGCCGCATCCTGCTGGTACGCCCAGCGGTCGAGGCCGGCGAAAAGCTCGGTTTCCTGCCCGGCGACCTGGCGCAGAAGATCGACCCATACCTGCGCCCGCTCTACGACGCGCTTTACGAAATGCTCGGCTTCGAATACGTGGCCAAGCTGATCGAGCGCCAGGTGATCGAGATCGCCCCGCTGGCCTATATGCGCGGTCGTACCTTGAACAACAGCTTCATCATTCTTGACGAGAGCCAGAACACTACCGTCGAACAGATGAAGATGTTCCTGACCCGTATCGGCTTCGGCTCCACCGCCGTGATCACCGGTGACATCACCCAGGTCGACCTGCCCAAGGGCACCAAGTCGGGCCTGGCCCATGTCATCAAGGTGCTCGAAAATGTGCCGGGCATCAGCTTCACGCACTTCCAGCCCAAAGACGTGGTCCGCCATCCGCTGGTGCAGCGCATCGTCGAAGCCTACGAGCGCTTCGAGACTGCCGCCGCAGAGGCCTCGGCACAGGACTCACGCCGCGATGCTTGAGCTCGACCTGCAGCGGGCCACCGACGCACCCGCCCCCAGCGAAGCACAGTTCCGCCAATGGTGCGCCCTGGCCCTGCGCCAGCGCACCGCCGACTCGGAACTGACCATTCGCCTGGTGGACGAGCCCGAGGGCCGCGAACTGAATCACACCTGGCGCCAGAAGGACTACGCGACCAACGTGCTGTCCTTTCCCGCCGACGTCCCCGATGAGTTACTGGACATCCCACTGCTGGGGGACCTGGTGATCTGCGTCGAGGTGGTGGAACGCGAAGCGAAGGAACAAGGCAAGGAACTGGAAGCCCACTGGGCCCATCTAGTTATCCACGGCTGCCTGCATCTCTTGGGTTACGACCATATAGACGATGACGAAGCCGAAGAAATGGAATCACTGGAACAAACGTTGCTTGCAGAATTGGGTCATCCGGACCCGTATGCGGACGACGACGCTTGAAAAACACTCAACTGTAACGATAAAGGATTCAGAGTAATCGCTATGAGCGAAGACCGATCGAGCAACGGGCAGAAGTCATGGCTGGGCAAATTGACCCAGGCTTTTGCCCACGAGCCGAAAAACCGCCAGGAGCTGCTGGAGCTCTTGCGCGAGGCCCATCAGAACAAGTTGCTGGACAGCGAAGCGCTGGCCATCGTCGAGGGCGCCATCCAGGTGGCTGACCTGCAGGTGCGCGACATCATGGTCCCGCGCTCGCAGATGATCAGCATCAAGGCCGTCCAGACTCCACGGGAATTCCTCCCGGCCGTGATCGATTCGGCGCACTCGCGCTACCCGGTGATCGGTGAAAGCCATGACGACGTCATGGGCGTTCTGCTGGCCAAAGACCTGTTGCCGCTGATCCTCAAGGAGAACGGTGATAACTTCAACATCAAGGACCTGCTGCGCCCGGCCACCTTCGTGCCCGAGTCCAAGCGCCTGAATGTGCTGCTGCGCGAGTTCCGCGCCAACCACAATCACATGGCCATCGTGATCGACGAATACGGCGGCGTGGCAGGCCTGGTCACCATCGAAGACGTGCTGGAGCAGATCGTCGGCGACATCGAAGACGAACACGATGTCGAAGAGGACAGCTACATCAAGCCGCTGCCCAGTGGTGACTTCCTGATCAAGGCGCTGACGCCCATCGAGAACTTCAATGAGTTCTTCGACAGCGAATTCTCCGACGATGAGTTCGACACCGTGGGCGGCCTGGTGATGAGTGCATTTGGCCATCTGCCAAAGCGCAACGAAACCACCGAGATCGGCGCGTATCGCTTCCGCATCCTGAATGCCGATAGCCGTCGTATCCACTTGATCCGCCTGACTCCTATTGCCCGTTAAGGACTGACATATGCGGTTCACCGCTCCCGGCTGGCCCGGTAATTTGCTGGCCGTGGTGGCCGGCGCCATCACTACCCTGGCGCTGGCGCCGTTCGACCTGTGGCCGTTTGCACTGGTAGCGGTCGGTTTGTTCTATGTCGGGCTACGGGAACTGACGCCACGCCAGGCCCTGGGCCGTGGCTGGTGCTTCGGTTTTGGCCTGTTTGGCGCCGGCACCAGTTGGATCTACTACAGCATCCACCACTTCGGCGGCGCTTCGGTGCTGCTGGCAGGTTTCCTGATGCTGTTGTTCACCGCTGCGATTGCCTGGTTCTTCGCTCTGCCCGCCTGGCTGTGGGCGCGCTGGCTGCGGCGCAACGAAGCGCCGTTGGCGGATGCGCTGACGTTCGCCGCGCTGTGGGTGGGCCAGGAAGCGTTTCGCGGCTGGTTCCTCACCGGTTTCCCTTGGCTGTATTCCGGTTACAGCCAGCTCGACGGCCCGCTGACGGGTCTCGCGCCGCTGGGTGGCATCTGGCTGATCTCTTTTGCGTTGGCATTGACCGCCGCCGTGCTGTGCAACCTGCCGCGCCTGCTGGCCAGTAAACGCAATGGGTTTATCGCCGCCGGCCTGGTGCTGCTGGTTGCGCCCTGGGCCGTGGGCCTGGCGTTCAAACACCATGCCTGGACCACGCCATCCGGCGCGCCACTGAGCGTGGCCGCCGTGCAGGGCAATGTCGAACAAAGCATGAAGTGGGACCCGGAACAGCTCAACGCGCAACTCGCCCTGTACCGCGATATGAGCTTCACCTCCAAACGGGTCGATTTGCTGGTGTGGCCGGAGACGGCGGTGCCCGTACTCAAGGAGTCCGTCGAGGGCTACCTGGGCATGATGGGCAAGTTCGCCGCCGACCGGCACAGCGCGCTGATCACCGGCGTGCCGATTCGTCAGGAAGTCCATCACCAGAAACGCTACTTCAATGGCATCACCGTGGTTGGCGAAGGCGACGGTACCTACCTGAAACAGAAACTGGTGCCCTTTGGCGAATACGTGCCTTTGCAGGACATGCTGCGCGGCCTGATCGCCTTCTTCGACTTGCCGATGTCGGACTTCGCCCGCGGCCCGTCCGACCAGGCGATGTTGCAGGCCAAGGGCTATCAGATCGCACCGTTCATTTGCTACGAAGTGGTGTACCCGGAATTCGCCGCCGGCCTCTCGGCCCAAAGCGACTTGCTGCTGACCATCAGCAACGACACCTGGTTCGGCCGCTCCATCGGCCCCCTGCAACACCTGCAAATGGCGCAGATGCGCGCATTGGAAGCCGGGCGCTGGATGATCCGCGCCACCAACAACGGCGTGACCGGCCTGATCAACCCGTTCGGGCAGATCACCGAGCAGATCCCGCAGTTCGAGCGCGGCATTCTGTATGGCGAAGTGGTGCCGATGCACAACCTCACGCCCTACCTGCAATGGCGCTCGTGGCCGTTGATCATTGTGTGCCTGGGGCTCTTTGGTTGGGCGCTGCTGGCGGGCAGAATGTCTAAAACCGTCTGACCAACATACACAAGACCCTGTGGGAGCTGGCTTGCCTGCTCCCACATTTGGATGTGTGGTGTTACTTATAAAACAACCGATACCCCACCTGCCCCACCGCTTCATTGATCAGCTGTCCGCTCTGCCATACCGACTTGAACTCCGGCATCCAGCCGCCCAACGGGCGCGCGTTATCCACCCCCAGAAAACCCACGGGCGCCGGCACCACGGTGAAGCCCGCCTGTTCAAAGCTCCAGACCGAACGCGGCATATGCCAGGCCTGGGTCACCACCACCACACGCTTGATGCCCTCTGGCAGCAGAATCTCGGCGCTCATCTGTGCGTTTTCCCAGGTGGTGCGGCTGCGCTCTTCCTTCCAGCGCACCGTTACGCCGAAGTCATCCTGCATCGACACTGCCATCAACTGCGCTTCGCTGGGCGGCGTGCCGTAATGCAGGCCGCCGGTGGTCAGCACCGGCAACCCCGACGCCTTGGCCAGCCGCGCGGCATATCGTTGGCGTTCGAGCCCGATGCCGGTGGGCTGATCGCTGCCCCAGGCGGGATCGCCGCGCTCACGTCCGGAGCCCAGTACCACAATGGCGTCGGCACGTTGGGCCAGCGTCGACCACGCTTCCCGCGCCAGGGGAGGCTCTGTTTCCAGCGCCCGTGCGCCCCACTCCACCATGACCGGCAGGCTGATCAGCCAAAGCCCGCCAAAACCCAAGGCAAAGCAGCCAGCCGCCAGACGCGGGCGGCGACGGCGAAACCACCAGGCAAACGCCAGCAGCAGCAAGAAGAGGCCGGGCGGCAATAACAGTTGTTTGATGAAATAACGAATAGGCATCGGGCATCTCCATGGATGCCCGAAGCCTAAGGTGGAACAGGGTTTAACGACAATCTTTAGCGTGGTCTGTGTAACAGCCACCTGACGCGACGATGCAGCTCAAGGGGGGCAATGAATCACTTGTACCGGACAGACCGGAGTTTTTCCGGGCCGCGACCGGCTGGCAAGTCCTTGAGCCACACCACCTTGGCAGAGTGCGGGGGCTCCTTGGCTGGCGGGGTTGCCATCCACGGAGGCGCGCTACGCCCGTTCATTTCCAGATAAGCCTTGATCAGCTCCAGTTCCGCGCGGCTCAAACCTCGCAGTTCCAGCTCCACAGGCCGCTCATCACGTAATCGACCTGCTGTATTTGCTGCATCCAATGCACGACCCAAGCGGTCGATCAGTCCCTGGTAGATTTCCGGTTTCGTTAACGTTCGCTGCGATTCAACCATCCCCTCACCTCATTGAAGAAAGACTTGCTCCCCAATAAACAGCGTAGCCCCCGCGGCTACGCCTGCCTTGCGCCGCGACAGACGGCCTTGCACGCGCAATCAGGGTTTCCCTCGATAGAGTGGGGTCATGTATGCTACGGCGCTTCCTGTAACTCCACTTCCCGCAGGGTTTGGGCACGGACGCGCCGCTTTCTGGTGTCGATCTGCCCCGACAGTGCACCGAAGAGGATTAGGCCACCCCTATTCAGTTCAAAAGTAGCCATGCACGAACAATATCAGCCCCGTGAAATAGAAAATGCCGCCCAAACCTTCTGGGACGCGCAGAAGTCCTTTGAAGTCAGTGAACAGCCAGGCAAGGAGACGTACTACTGCCTATCGATGTTCCCTTACCCCAGCGGCAAGCTACACATGGGGCACGTGCGCAACTACACCATCGGCGATGTGATTTCCCGCTATCAGCGCATGCTCGGCAAGAACGTCCTGCAACCCATGGGTTGGGACGCCTTCGGCATGCCAGCGGAAAACGCCGCGATGAAAAACAACGTAGCGCCCGCCAAGTGGACCTACGAGAACATCGCGTACATGAAGTCCCAACTGCGCAGCCTGGGCCTGGCGGTAGACTGGTCCCGTGAAGTGACCACCTGCAAGCCGGACTACTACCGCTGGGAACAATGGCTCTTCACCCGCCTGTTCGAAAAAGGCGTGATCTACCGCAAGAACGGCACCGTGAACTGGGACCCGATCGACCAGACCGTACTCGCCAACGAACAGGTGATCGACGGTCGCGGCTGGCGTTCCGGCGCACTGATCGAAAAGCGCGAAATCCCGATGTACTACTTCAAGATCACCGCCTACGCGGATGAGCTCTTGTCGAGCCTCGACGATCTGCCGGGCTGGCCTGAACAGGTCAAGACCATGCAGCGCAACTGGATCGGCAAATCCAAGGGCATGGAAGTACAGTTTCCGTACAACGTCGATTCCATCGGCGAAGCCGGCGCACTGAAAGTCTTCACCACCCGCCCGGACACCCTGATGGGCGCGACCTACGTCGCCGTGGCCGCCGAACACCCGCTGGCCACCCAGGCCGCCCGGAACAACCCTGAGTTGCAGGCGTTCATCGCCGAATGCAAAGGCGGCAGCGTGGCTGAAGCCGACGTCGCCACCCAGGAGAAAAAAGGCCTGCCGACAGGCCTGTTCGTCGAACACCCGCTGACCGGCGAGAAGCTGCCGGTGTGGGTCGCCAACTACGTGCTGATGCATTACGGCGATGGCGCCGTAATGGCCGTGCCGGCCCACGACGAGCGCGACTTCGAATTCGCCAGCAAATACAGCCTGCCGATCAAATCCGTGGTACGCACCAGCTCGGGCGACACCAACCCCGCCCCATGGCAGGACGCCTACGGCGAGCAAGGCGAGCTGATCAACTCCGGCGAATTCAACGGCCTCGACTTCCAGGGCGCGTTCGATGCCATCGAAGTGGCGCTGATCAAGAAAAACCTCGGTGCCTCCCGCACCCAGTTCCGCCTGCGCGACTGGGGCATCAGCCGCCAGCGCTACTGGGGTTGCCCGATCCCGATCATCCACTGCGAAAGCTGTGGCGACGTGCCAGTACCGGAAGACCAACTGCCGGTCGTGCTGCCGGAAGACGTGGTGCCGGACGGCGCCGGTTCGCCGTTGGCGCGCATGCCCGAGTTCTACGAGTGCAGCTGCCCGAAATGCGGCCAGCCTGCCAAGCGTGAAACCGACACCATGGACACCTTCGTCGAGTCCTCGTGGTACTACGCCCGCTACGCTTCGCCGCACTTCGAAGGCGGCCTGGTGGAAAAATCCGCGGCCGACCACTGGTTGCCGGTGGATCAGTACATCGGCGGTATCGAACACGCCATCCTGCACCTGCTCTACGCACGCTTCTTCCACAAGCTGATGCGCGACGAGGGCCTGGTGAGTTCCGACGAGCCGTTCAAGAACCTGCTGACCCAGGGCATGGTGGTTGCCGAGACTTACTATCGCCGCGAAGCCAATGGCGCCTACACCTGGTTCAACCCGGCGGATGTGGAACTGGAGCGCGACAGCAAGGCCAAGGTTATCAGCGCCAAGTTGATCGCCGACGGCCTGCCGGTGGAAATCGGTGGCACCGAGAAAATGGCCAAGTCGAAGAACAACGGCGTTGACCCGCAGTCGATGATCGATCAGTTCGGTGCCGACACGTGCCGCCTGTTCATGATGTTCGCTTCGCCGCCGGACATGAGCGCCGAATGGTCCGACTCCGGCGTCGAAGGCTCGCACCGCTTCCTCAAGCGCGTCTGGCGCCTGGCGCACGCCCATGTCAGCCAGGGCCTGCCCGGCAAGCTGGACGTGGCCGCCCTGAGCGACGAGCAGAAAGTCATTCGCCGCAGCACCCACCTGGCCATCAAGCAAGCCAGCCAGGACGTGGGCCAGCACCACAAGTTCAACACCGCCATCGCCCAGGTGATGACCCTGATGAACGTGCTGGAAAAAGCGCCGCAAGCGACCGAACAGGACCGCGCGCTGATCCACGAGGGCCTGGAGACGGTCACCCTGCTGCTGGCACCGATCACACCGCACATCAGCCACGAACTGTGGAGCCGCCTGGGCCACAGTGACGCAGTGATCGACGCCGGCTGGCCGGTGCAGGACGATAGCGCGCTGGTACAGGACACGCTGCAACTGGTGATTCAGGTCAACGGCAAACTGCGTGGCCAGATCGACATGCCGGCCAGCGCCAGCCGTGAAGACGTCGAAGCGGCCGCACGCAGCAACGAAAACGTGCTGCGCTTTACCGAAGGCCTGACGATCCGCAAAGTGATCGTGGTGCCCGGAAAACTGGTCAACATCGTCGCTAGCTAATCGGATCGGGCAGGGGGCTCGAGCCCCCTGCCGAACAAAGCCTTCAGGGCCTCGACAAGGCCCACATGGTTTCAAGGGGAGCAACAAAATGATCAAACGCAATTTGCTGGTTATGGGCCTTGCCGTCATGCTGAGCGCTTGCGGCTTCCAGCTGCGCGGCACCGGCACCAACGACCTGACGCTCAAGGAACTGGACGTCAGCGCCCGTGATGCCTATGGCGATACCGTGGTGCAGTTGCGCCAGGTCCTGGAAAACAGTGGTGTTCACCTCTACAGCGGCGCGCCCTACAAGCTGATGCTGGTGAACGAAAAAGAAACCCAGCGCAACCTGAGCTACGCCAGCGCTGGCCGTTCTTACGACATTGAACTGAGCACCGAGCTGGCGTTCCAGATTCAGGGCCGAGACCACTTGCCACTGCTGGGCGACAAAGTCCAGGTACAGAAAATCGTGACCCACGACGGCAACAACCTGGTGGGCTCGGACTCCGAGATCATTCAGGTACGCAAGGAAATGCGCCGCGAGCTGGTACAACGCATGGTCTTGCGTCTGCAGATGCTGACGCCCGAGAAGCTGGATGCCTTGCAACAAATGGCCGACAACAAGGCCAAGGCCGATGCCGATGCGTTGAAAGCGGCGCAGGAGTACGAAGACAACACGCCGAAACAGTCGCCTGTTGAAGTCCCTGTCGAGTAAGCCAGACGGGGCGCCCCCGGCGCCCCGTTCTTCCTGCCTATGAAACTCGCCCCCGCCCAACTCGCCAAACACCTGCAAGGTGGCCTTGCGCCTGTCTACATCGTCAGCGGTGATGACCCGCTGCTGTGCCAGGAGGCCGCTGACGCCGTCCGCACCGCTGCGCGCCAACAAGGTTTCGATGAGCGCCAGGTGTTCGCCGCCGACGCCAGTTTCGACTGGGGCACGCTGCTGCAGGCTGGCGCGAGCATGTCGCTGTTTGCCGAAAAACGCCTGCTGGAACTGCGCCTGCCCTCGGGCAAGCCTGGTGACAAGGGCGCGGCAGCCCTGATGGAATACTGCGCAAGGCCCGCCGAAGATACGGTACTGCTGATCAGCCTGCCCAAGCTCGACGGCAGTGCGCAGAAAACCAAATGGGGTAAAGCGTTGGTGGAAGGCCCGCACACCCAGTTCATCCAGATCTGGCCGGTCGACAGCAGTCAGTTGCCACAGTGGATTCGCCAGCGCCTTTCCCAATCGGGGCTGTCGGCCACCCAGGACGCGGTTGAACTGATTGCTGCGCGGGTTGAAGGCAACCTGCTGGCCGCCGCCCAGGAGATCGAAAAGCTCAAGCTGATGGCCGAAGACGGGCAGATCACCGTCGAGACCGTTCAGGGCGCGGTGGCCGACAGCGCGCGCTTCGATGTGTTCGGGCTGGTGGACGCGATTCTCAATGGCGAACCCGCCCACGCCCTGCGCATGCTCGAAGGCCTGCGCGGCGAGGGTGTGGAACCGCCGGTGATTCTCTGGGCGCTGGCCCGGGAACTGCGGGTATTGGCCAATATTGCCCTGCAATACAGTCAGGGCACGCCTTTGGACAAAGCTTTCAGCCAGGCCAAGCCACCGGTGTGGGACAAGCGCAAGCCGCTGATGAGCAAGGCGCTGCAACGGCATACTGCGCAACGTTGGGCGCAGCTGTTGCTGGAAGCCCAGCGCATCGATGCGCAGATCAAGGGCCAGGCGGCCGGTTCACCGTGGATGAGCCTGAGCCGTTTGTCGCTGTTGATGGCTGGCCAGCGCCTGGCACTCCCTGCCGAATAACGCCCTCAAGAACACCGCATTACCCTGTGGAAGCAGGCAAGCCAGCTTCCACATCAATCGTGCTCACTTCATAAATCGAAAGTACCTACACACCGGCGGGCTTTACAGCGCTGCAACTTAGGCAGATGATCTGCACCGTTTTATCCCCCAACGAGAGTATCGATCATGAGCAAAAAACCGTCCAAGCATGGCCCCAACAAGGCCAAGTCCATCGTCGCCCAGCCATTGTTCCGCAGCCGCCAGGAACGCCCCGGCAAGGGCAAAGGCAGCTACCGCCGCGAAGCCTTCCAGTCTGACAGCTGGGAGGCTTCTTACTTTCTGGCTGCCTGAAGGCAAGCGCCCCTCCGGCATGATAAGGTCTGCACCTGATTTGTAATTCCTGGACCTGTGCATGCCCTCTAGTCTTTCCCGTCGCTGGCACTTTCGCCAGTTGATCGCTGCCTCCAGCCTCATTCTGCTAGTCGCCTGCGCGGAAAAACCCACCGCCGCCGACGCCCAGCCCCTGCCGAAGCTCCAGACCGCACCGGTCGCCGCTCCCGCTGTCGTGGCCCCCTTGGCCGTGGACAACCTCGATATCCAGCCGACCCAGACCTTTGCCGAGTGGCAGGCCGCTTTCCGCGTCGAAGCCCTGAAGGCCGGCATCACAGCCACCGTATTCGACAACGCCTTCGCCAATGTCACACCTGACATGGCCGTGATTCGCGCCGACCGCAGCCAGCCGGAGTTTTCCCGCCCGGTGTGGGAATACCTAGACGGCGCCCTGTCGGCAGTGCGTGTGCGTAATGGCCAGGCCTTGCTGATCAAGTACGCCGATATTCTGCAAAGCATCGAGCAACGTTACGGCGTGGATCGCCAGGCCCTGGTCTCGGTATGGGGCATGGAAAGCAACTTCGGCCAGTTCCAGGGCAATAATTCGGTGATCCGCTCCCTGGCGACCCTGGCCTATGAAGGCCGTCGCCCGGCATTCGCCCAGGCGCAATTGCTGGCCGCGTTGCAGATCATCCAGCACGGCGACATCCAGGCCGACCAGATGAAAGGCTCCTGGGCGGGCGCCATGGGCCAGACGCAGTTCATTCCGACCACCTACAACACCCATGCCGTGGACTTCGACGGCGATGGACGCCGGGATATCTGGAACAGCCCGGCCGACGCCCTCGCCTCCACTGCCCATTACCTGCAAAGTTCCGGCTGGCAGAAAGGCCAGCCATGGGGCTTCGAGGTGAAACAACTGCCGACGAACTTCGATTACGCCCTGGCCGATGGCGGCGTGCGCAAGACCGTTGCCGAATGGCTGAGACTGGGCATCCAGCTACCACCGGGCGCGACCTTGCCGCCAAATGTCGACCAACTGTCCGCCGCCCTGCTGCTGCCGGCCGGTTACCGGGGCCCCGCGTTCCTGGTGCTGGATAACTTCCGCGCGATCCTCAAATACAACAACTCGTCGTCCTACGCATTGGCGGTCGGCTTACTGTCGGAGCGCTTCGGCGGCGCCGGTGTGATTCGTGGCGACTGGCCAAAAGATGAGCTGCCGCTGAGCCGTTCCCAGCGCATCGATCTGCAGACGGCGCTCAGCGCCAATGGCTATGACGCGGGCAACCCGGATGGAATCATCGGCGCCAATACGCGCAAGGCGATTCGTGCGGCGCAGCAAGCGTTGGGCTGGCCGGCGGATGGGTATCCGACGGTGAAGCTGCTGGAGTCGTTGCAGAACCGGTAGATTGTTGCAAGGCGACTACCGCCATCGCAGGCAAGCCAGCTCCCACAGGAGAATGCGTTCCAAATGTGGGAGCTGGCTTGCCTGCGATGACTGCCTGACAGGCGACGACTAACTCAGGTCTTAAAGACCACATCCTGCTCCAGCACCAACCGCTGCGCCCCCGCATCCAGCCTCAGTTGCGCGCCCATCGGCAGTGTCAGGTTCGGATCGCAATGCCCACTGCGCCAGCCGGACAGTACCGGTATGCCCAGAGGGGCGAAGGTCTGCGTCAGCAACCGCTCCAGCACCGCGCTATCCACACCTGCCACATCCCCGACCAGCACACCCGCCACCTGGGCCAGCTTGCCCGCCAGCCGTAAATGGGTGAGCAGGCGGTCGATCCGGTAGATCGGCTCGTTGACGTCCTCGATCAGCAGGATGATGCCTTCGGCGTCAATTTCGTAAGGCGTGCCCATGACCGCTGCAATCATCGACAGGTTGCCCCCCAGCAAACGCCCACGCGCAACGCCAGGTGTGATCGTGACCAACGGATGGTCCGCGGGGTGCTCAAGCACACTCCCAGCCCCCACCTGACCACACAGCAGGTTGAACAACGAAGTCTCGGTAGGCTGGCGCTTATCGCCCAACAGGTCGGCATTGAGCATTGGCCCGTGAAATGTCACGAAGCCGGCGTAACGGTTGATCGCCAGGTGCAACGTGGTGATGTCGCTGTAGCCTACGAATGGTTTGGGGTTGGCGCGCAACAGCGCGAAATCCAGGCTATCGAGCAGACGCGGTGTGCCATAACCGCCGCGCAGGCAGAAGATGGCATCGATATCGGGGTCGGCGAAGGCGGCGTGCAGGTCATCAAGACGGACTTGATCGCTGCCGGCGAGGTAGCCGTCGCGTTCATAAACACCGGGAAAGATACGAAGTTCGTAGCCGCGAGTACGCATCCACTGGCCAGCTTTCTCGACATCCAGTGCCGCAGGGCCGGCGGGGGCGATCAGGGCGATGGTGCCTTCAGAGCGCAAGGCAGGTACGGCAATGCTCATCCATGGACTCCCTATCTATAACGCAGAACGAACTGTGGGAGCTGGCTTGCCTGCGATACAGGCACCTCGGTGTATCTGGT
>NZ_JBSVWB010000081.1:0-15455 GCF_054071795.1 Pseudomonas sp. SDO5271_S396 | reverse complement strand
TAGCGGTTACACCGAGGTGATGCCATCGCAAGCAAGCCAGCTCCCACAGAAACCGCGCTCGACTAGCGACTCACCCTGTAGTCCTTTTTCCCTGTACTGGATTTTCCCATGAGTTCTGTTGCTGTGTTCAGCAAGGCCTCGCCGTTCGATGCACTGCAGCGCTGGCTTCCCAAACTGGTGCTGGCGCCCAGCATGTTCATCATTCTGGTGGGCTTCTACGGCTACATCCTGTGGACGTTCGTGCTGTCGTTCACCAATTCAACGTTTCTGCCAACCTATAAATGGGCGGGCCTGGCGCAATACGCGCGGTTGTTCGACAACGATCGCTGGTGGGTTGCGAGCAAGAACCTGGCTGTTTTTGGCGGGATGTTCATCGGCATTACCTTGGTCATCGGCGTGACCCTGGCGATCTTCCTCGACCAGAAAATCCGTCGTGAAGGCTTTATTCGCACCATTTACCTGTACCCGATGGCGCTCTCCATGATCGTCACCGGTACCGCCTGGAAATGGCTGCTCAACCCGGGCATGGGCCTGGACAAACTCCTGCGTGACTGGGGCTGGGAAGGCTTCCGTCTGGACTGGCTGATCGACCCGGACCGCGTGGTCTACTGCCTGGTGATCGCCGCTGTGTGGCAAGCCTCCGGCTTCATCATGGCGATGTTCCTCGCCGGCCTGCGCGGCGTCGATCAATCGATCGTGCGTGCCGCCCAGATCGACGGCGCAAGCATGCCGCGCATCTACTGGAGCGTGGTGCTGCCGAGCCTGCGTCCGGTGTTCTTCAGTGCGGTGATGATTCTGGCGCACATCGCGATCAAGAGCTTCGACCTGGTGGCGGCGATGACCGCAGGCGGCCCGGGCTACTCGTCCGACCTGCCGGCGATGTTCATGTACTCGTTCACCTTCAGCCGTGGCCAGATGGGCATGGGTTCGGCCAGTGCAATCCTGATGCTGGGTGCGATCCTCGCGATCATCGTGCCTTACCTCTATTCCGAGCTGAGGACCAAGCGTCATGACTAGTCTCGCCTCCAAACCCGCCATCAGCCTGAGTCGCATCGCGATCTATGCGGTGCTGATCCTCGCAGTGCTGCTGTACCTGGTACCGCTGGTGGTGATGTTGCTCACCAGCTTCAAGACCCCGGAAGACATCAGCACCGGCAACCTGCTGAGCTGGCCGACGGCGGTCACCGCCATTGGCTGGGTCAAGGCCTGGGCCACCGTGGATGGTTACTTCTGGAACTCGATCAAGATCACTGTCCCGGCAGTACTGATCTCCACCGCCATCGGTGCGCTGAACGGCTATGTGCTGTCGTTCTGGCGCTTCAAAGGCTCGCAGCTGTTCTTCGGCCTGCTGTTGTTCGGCTGCTTCCTGCCGTTCCAGACCGTGTTGCTGCCGGCCTCGTTCACCCTCGGCAAGATGGGCCTGGCGAGCACCACCACCGGCCTGGTGTTTGTGCACGTGGTCTACGGCCTGGCGTTCACCACACTGTTCTTCCGTAACTACTACGTGAGCATTCCGGATGCGCTGATCAAGGCCGCACGCCTGGACGGTGCAGGGTTCTTCACAATCTTCCGTCAGATCATTCTGCCGATGTCGACGCCGATCATCATGGTCTGCCTGATCTGGCAGTTCACGCAGATCTGGAACGACTTCCTGTTCGGCGTGGTGTTCTCCAGCGGCGATTCCCAGCCCATCACCGTGGCGCTGAACAACCTGGTCAACACCAGCACCGGGGCCAAGGAATATAACGTGGACATGGCGGCGGCGATGATCGCCGGGCTGCCGACCCTGCTGGTCTATGTGGTCGCAGGCAAGTATTTCGTGCGCGGGCTGACGGCCGGCGCAGTCAAGGGGTAATCATGGCAACGCTCGAACTTCGTAACGTAAACAAGACCTACGGCGCCGGCCTGCCGGACACCCTGAAGAACATCGAACTGTCGATCAAGGACGGTGAGTTCCTGATCCTGGTGGGGCCTTCGGGCTGCGGTAAATCCACCTTGATGAACTGCATCGCGGGCCTGGAGACCATCACCGGCGGCGCCATCATGATCGGCGACCAGGACGTCAGCGGCATGAGCCCCAAGGACCGTGACATCGCCATGGTGTTCCAGTCCTACGCGCTGTACCCGACCATGAGCGTGCGCGAGAACATCGAGTTCGGCCTGAAGATTCGCAAGATGAGCCAGGCCGACATCGACGCCGAAGTGGCGCGCGTGGCCAAGCTGCTGCAGATCGAACACTTGCTCAACCGCAAGCCGGGCCAACTGTCCGGTGGCCAGCAGCAGCGTGTGGCCATGGGCCGTGCCCTGGCGCGTCGTCCGAAGATCTATCTGTTCGACGAGCCGCTGTCCAACCTCGACGCCAAGCTGCGCGTCGAGATGCGCACCGAAATGAAACTGATGCACCAGCGCCTCAAGACCACCACGGTCTACGTGACCCACGACCAGATCGAAGCGATGACCCTGGGCGACAAGGTTGCGGTGATGAAGGACGGCATCATTCAGCAGTTCGGTACGCCGAAAGAGATCTACAACAATCCGGCCAACCAGTTCGTGGCGAGCTTCATTGGTTCGCCGCCGATGAACTTCGTGCCCCTGCGCCTGCAACGCAAGGACGGCCGCCTGGTGGCCCCGCTCGACAGCGGCCAGGCCCGTTGCGAGCTGGCGTTGAACGTGACGGATGCCGGCCTTGAAGACCGCGATGTGATCCTGGGCCTGCGCCCGGAGCAGATCATGTTGGCGGCGGGCGAGGGCAATCCGGCGTCGAGCATCCGTGCCGAAGTCCAGGTCACCGAGCCGACCGGCCCGGACACCCTGGTGTTCGTGCAACTGAATGACACCAAGGTCTGCTGCCGCCTGGCGCCGGACGTGGCGCCGCAAGTGGGCGAGACCCTGACCCTGCAATTCGATCCGGCCAAGGTGTTGCTGTTCGACGCCAAGACCGGCGAGCGCCTGGGCACCGCGCAGTCACAGCCTGCCCCTGTGGGAGCCGGACTTGCCCGCGATGGCATCGGCACGTTGTAACTGAAGGGCCGGGTTGCCTGCATCGCGGGCAAGCCGACTATCACAGGAAAAGTAAGATAAGTTGTTGTTTTAGTTAAAAAAAAGTAAACCGCGTTAGATAAAAACAGTTTAATAACAATAAAGACGAGGATGTAGGGATGAAAAAGCAACACAACAACACCCGGCTGATCTGCCAACTGTCAGCAGCAGCAGCCCTTGTATTGTCCGCCAATGCGATGGCGGCCGATGCATTCAGCTCCGATTCCAAATGGATGACCGGTGATTGGGGCGGGGAGCGTACCAAGCTGATCGAGCAAGGTATCGACATCAAGGCTGACTACGTCGGGGAAATGGGCGCCAACCTGCATGGCGGCTTCAACGATGACAAGACTGCCCGTTACGCTGACCAGGTCGGTCTGGGCGTAGCACTGGACCTGCAAAAACTGTGGGGCTGGGATAACACCCAGGCCAAGATCCAGTTGACCAACCGGAATGGTTACAACATCTCCAATGACCGTATTGGCGACCCGCGTGCCGGCACCTTGAGTTCGTCGCAAGAGGTGGATGGTCGTGGCCACATGGTGCGTCTGACCCAGTTCTGGATCCAGCACCAGATGTTCGACAACAAGCTGGACGTGAAGCTCGGCTACTTCGGCGAAGGCGAAGACTTCAACACCTTCCCGTGCGACTTCCAGAACCTGTCGTTCTGCGGCTCGCAAGTGGGTAACTACGTGAACACCTGGTACAACTGGCCTGTCAGCCAGGCGGCCATCCGCGTGAAGTACAACATCACGCCTGAGCTGTATGCGCAGATCGGTGCATACAACCAGAACCCTTCGCAGCTGGAGCACGGCAACGGCTTCAAGCTCAGCGGCAGCGGCACCAAGGGCACCGTACTGCCGGTGGAATTGGTCTGGTCGCCGAAGGTCAATGGCCTGCCGGGCGAATACCGTGTGGGTTACTACAAGAGCACGGCCGACGCGACCGACGTACGTGAAGACGTCAACGGTAACGACGCGGGCACTACAGGCGCAGCTTTCCGTGTTCGCAGCAGCAAGACCGGCTACTGGGGTGTTCTGCAACAGCAACTCACCACGCACAACGGCGACGCTTCCCGCGGCCTGAACATCGCGGCCAACGTGACCTTCCACGACAAAGACACCAACCTGGTCGACAACTACCAGTCGTTGATGCTCGTGTACAAAGGTCCATTCGACGCGCGTACCAAGGATGACATCGGTATCGGTGTTTCCCGTATTCACGCCAACAGTGACGTGAAGAAGAACTCCGAGCTGCTCAACGCCGCCGGCGGTTTCACCGACTACGACCAGGCGGGTTTCGCACCGCTGCGAAACACCGAGTACAACGTCGAACTCAACTACGGTGTCCACGTTACCAACTGGCTGACCGTACGTCCGAACCTGCAATACATCAAAAACCCGGGCGGTGTTAAAGAAGTCGACAACGCATTGGTCGCTGGCCTGAAAATTCAGACTACGTTCTAACGCTGTTGCGATAAGCTCGTTCTCTCTGTGCGCATTTTGCGGGTAGCCATGGCTACCCGCTTTTTTTTGAGGAAGGGGAGCACATCTCCCTGTGGGAGCTGGCTTGTCGGATCGCCGCACCGCTGCGATCCAGGTGACTCGGTACGGAAGGCAAGCCGCGTTGATACCACCGCAGGCAAGCCAGCTCCCACAAAAGACATTCAGGACCGTGGCACATGCATGAGCATCCGTTGCAACGCTTTTTCAAATCCCTGCGCGAGCGGCCGGTGTTCGCCTGGGAACGTTTTCAGATGCGCGACGTGTTGGTGATCGACCATCCGCTGTGCCAGGCGGTGTTCAGTCGCCAGGGCGCGCAATTGCTGCATTTTCAGCCGACGGGGCAGAAGCCCTGGCTATGGTGCGCCGCGAAATGGCCACAAGTCGGCGCCATTCGCGGTGGCGTGCCGGTGTGTTGGCCGTGGTATGGCCGCCACCCCAGCGAGAACGCGTGGCCGTCCCATGGTTGGGCGCGCTTGATCGACTGGAAACTGCTCGACAGCAGCACCGACGACGAGGGCGTGCGCCTGCATTGGCAATTGCAGTTGTGCGACTGGCAGGTGGACCTGCACGCGCACCTGGGCGAAACCCTGGAACTGCGTCTGAGCACTGAGCATCAGGACGAGCTGCCGTGCCAGTTGAGCCATGCGCTGCATGCTTATTGGCGTATTGGTCACGTCGACGAGATAGCGCTGTCTGGGCTCGATGGTGCGCAGGGCTATGACCAGCTCAATCGCCAGATCTGCCAGCAGGAGGGTGAGTTACGGGTGGAAGGCGGATGCCAGCGGGTGTTCCAGCACGACGGCGAATTGCACCTCAAGGATCACGCCTGGCAGCGCGAATTGTGCATCGACACTGGCGACAGCGCTGACACGGTGGTGTGGCATCCAGGTGCCCGGCCACTGCTGGGGGTGAGTTTCAACGAGGCATCGGGGTTTGTGTGCGTGGAGTCGGCGATGGCCGGGGCGAGCCTGGCGCCGGGGGAGAGGGCGCATTTGAGTCTGCAGGCCAGGGCTGGGGTTTAGCGGTGTAGCTGCTGGCGCTATCGCAGGCAAGCCAGCTCCCGTATTTGGAATGCATTCCCCTGTGGGAGCTGGCTTGCCTGCGATGGCGATTTCAGCTGCTAGTTGAATTCATCCCCCACCGGATACCGGCTGTCATTCAAGCTCTCCTTGATCTTGCGCAAGTGCGGCTGGAAGTCCACGCCACGGCGCAGGGTCATGCCGGTGGCCAGCACGTCCAGTACCGTCAGCTGGATGATCCGCGAGGTCATCGGCATGTAGATATCGGTGTCTTCCGGCAGCGGGATGTTCAGGCTCACCGTGCTGGCCTTGGCCAGCGGCGAGTTCTCGGCGGTCACGCCCAGCACGGACGCGCCGTTGCTGCGTGCGATGCGCGCCACTTCCACCAACTCACGGGTGCGCCCGGTGTAGGAAATGATCACGAACAACTCACCGGTATGCGCCACCGAGGCGATCATGCGTTGCATCAGCACGTCGGCATGGGCGGTTACCGCCAGGTTGAAACGAAAGAATTTGTGCAGCGCATCCATTGCCACCGGGGCTGACGCACCCAGGCCGAAGAAGTGGATTTGCCGGGCCTGGATCAGCAGGTCGACGGCCTTGCTGATCAAGGTCGGGTCCAGGGCCTGGCAGGCGCTGTCCAGGGAAGCAATGGCGCTGCCAAAGATCTTCTGGGTGTAGGCCGCAGGGTTATCATCGGCTTCCACGGCGCGGCTGACATACGCCGCGCCACTGGCCAGGCTTTGCGCCAACTGCAATTTCAGTTCAGGGTAGCCGCTCACGCCGAACGAGCGGCAGAAGCGGTTGACCGTCGGTTCACTGACCGAGGCGGCCTGGGCGAGGGCGGCGATCGAGAAGCGGGTGGCCTGCTGCGGGTTGAGCAGGATGACTTCTGCGACTTTGCGCTCGGCCTTGTTCAATTCTTCGAGGCGGCTCTGGATCTGTTCCAGGAGATTTCGCACGCGGTCCATTCAATCTTTCCTTCGGGCGACGATGCAAATTAGGGGGCGGCGGCCAATCGACCAGTGGCCCTTTGCGGTGGCCTATCCTACTGAGGGTAGCTGAACACCACCACTCGGAATGCGTATTTTGGGAAAATGTTGTGGTTATTACTACATTTTTCCTTGAGTGATGCCTTAAAAAAAGGTATTTGTAGCTTAACTTGATAAAAGAACAAACATCATGCCTTCGATAACCGTAGAACCCTGCACCTTTGCCCTGTTTGGCGCCTTGGGTGATCTGGCGCTGCGCAAGTTATTTCCTGCCCTCTATCAACTCGATGGCGCCGGGCTCTTGCACGACGACACCCGCATTCTCGCCCTGGCCCGTGAGGCCGGTGATGCGCCGAAGCACGTGGCCCACATCGAAAAAGAATTGCGTAAATACGTCGGCAAGGAATTGGACGAAGCCATCGCCCAGCGCTTCCTGGCCCGTCTGACCTACGTGCACGTCGACTTCAAGAATGCCGACGATTATGTCGCCCTGGCGGAAATCGCCGGTACCGCACAAACCCTGATTGCCTACTTCGCCACGCCGGCAGCCGTGTATGGCGCGATCTGCGAGAACCTGTCCAAGGTCGGCCTGGCGGAAAACACCCGCGTGGTGCTGGAGAAACCCATCGGCTCGGACCTGGAATCCTCGCGCAAGGTCAACGACGCCGTGGCGCAGTTCTTCCCGGAAAACCGCACCTACCGCATCGACCACTACCTGGGCAAGGAAACGGTCCAGAACCTGATTGCCCTGCGTTTTGCCAACAGCCTGTTCGAAACCCAGTGGAACCAGAACTACATCTCCCACGTGGAAATCACCGTGGCCGAGCAAGTGGGTATCGAAGGCCGCTGGGGTTATTTCGACAAGGCCGGCCAACTGCGCGACATGATCCAGAATCACCTGTTGCAGCTGCTTTGCCTGATTGCCATGGACCCGCCGGCCGACCTGTCCGCCGACAGCATTCGCGATGAGAAGGTCAAGGTGCTCAAGGCCCTGGCGCCGATCAGTCCGGAAGGCCTGACCACTCAGGTCGTGCGCGGCCAGTACATCGCCGGTTACAGCGCCGGCAAGCCGGTACCGGGTTACCTGGAAGAAGAGAATTCCAACACCCAGAGCGACACCGAAACCTTCGTCGCCCTGCGGGCCGATATCCGCAACTGGCGTTGGGCCGGGGTGCCGTTCTACCTGCGCACCGGCAAGCGCATGCCGCAGAAGCTGTCGCAGATCGTCATCCACTTCAAGGAACCGTCCCACTACATCTTCGCCCCTGAGCAGCGCCTGCAGATCAGCAACAAACTGATCATTCGCCTGCAACCGGACGAAGGCATTTCCTTGCGCGTGATGACCAAGGAGCAGGGCCTGGACAAGGGCATGCAACTGCGCAGTGGCCCGCTGCAACTGAATTTTTCCGACACCTATCGCAGCGCGCGGATTCCCGATGCCTACGAGCGGTTGTTGCTGGAAGTCATGCACGGCAATCAGAACCTGTTCGTGCGCAAAGATGAAATCGAAGCCGCGTGGAAGTGGTGTGACCAGTTGATCGCCGGATGGAAGAAATCCGGTGATGCGCCCAAGCCGTATGCGGCCGGGTCCTGGGGGCCGATGAGCTCCATTGCACTGATCACGCGGGATGGGAGGTCATGGTATGGCGATATCTGAATTGAAACTGCCCCAGGGCGTGAGCGCCCACGAGTACCGCACGCCGGTGCTGCTGGCCGAAGGGCTGGCCGATGACGTGGCCGCGCAACTGCGCGCAGCCCTTGGCGCCCGTGGCCAGGCGACGCTGGTGGTGTCCGGTGGACGCAGCCCGGTGGCGTTTTTCCAGAACCTGGCCAAGCAGGAACTGGACTGGTCCAACGTCACCATCACCCTGGCCGACGAGCGCTGGGTGCCGGTGGAGCACGCCGACAGCAACGCCGGTTTATTGAAGCAGCATTTGTTGAAAGGGCCGGCGGCCAAGGCAAAGTTCCTGAGCCTCTACAACGCCGCGGCCAATCTTGAAGACGCTGCCTTGCAGGCCGACCGCCTGCTGGGCGAGCTGCCAGCCATCGATGTGCTGGTGCTGGGCATGGGCGATGACGGCCACACCGCATCGCTGTTTCCCGACAGCCCGAACCTGAACGAAGCCCTGCAGGCCGACGGTACCCGCCGTTGCTGGCCGATGCTGGCGCCGACGGTACCGCATCAACGCCTGACCATGAGTCGCGCGTTGTTGGCCACCGCTCGCTACACCGTGCTGTCGATTTCCGGCAGTTCGAAATTGACTACCTTGAGCGCCGCGCTGGCCAGTGACGATGTCGCTGCCATGCCGATTCGCGCGTTTTTGCAACCTACATTAGAGATTTACTGGTGCCCATGAACCAAGGATCAGCCGCTATGAAAAGCCCTCAACCGACCGTGTCCATGGCGGACAAAGTTGCCCTGATCGACAGCCTCTGCGCCAAGGCGCGGATCCTGCCGGTGATCACCATCGCCCGCGAACAGGACATCCTGCCGCTGGCCGATGCCCTGGCAGCCGGTGGTTTGACCGCGTTGGAAGTGACCCTGCGTTCCCAGTTCGGTCTCAAGGCCATTCAGGTGTTGCGTGAGCAGCGCCCCGAGCTGTGCACCGGTGCCGGCACCGTGCTCGACCGTCACATGCTCGAAGCGGCAGAAGTGGCCGGCTCGCAGTTCATCGTGACCCCAGGCATCACCCGCGACTTGCTGGAAGCCTCGGTCGCCAGCTCGATTCCGCTGCTGCCGGGCATCAGCAATGCCTCCGGCATCATGGAAGGCTACGCATTGGGTTATCGCCGCTTCAAGCTGTTCCCCGCTGAAGTCAGCGGCGGCGTGGCGGCCATCAAGGCGCTGGGCGGCCCGTTCGGTGAGGTGAAGTTCTGCCCGACCGGCGGCGTGGGCCCGGCCAACATCAAAAACTACATGGCGTTGAAAAACGTGATGTGCGTGGGTGGTAGCTGGATGCTGGACCCGGAGTGGGTCAAGAACGGCGACTGGGCCCGTATCCAGGAAGTCACCGCCGAGGCGCTGGCGCTGCTGGATTGATCTGATTTATCGAATCGTTGTTGCTGTGCTTGACGGCATTTTTGCGGTGCACTTGGTCGGTGTACCGCATTTTTTTGCCCGCAGAAAAACCAAGAACGCCGAGGTTCAAAGGTGGGAGCTGGCTTGCCTGCGATAGCGGTACATCAGCCACACCTGTATTTTCTGACCCACAGCTATCGCAGGCAAGCCAGCTCCCACAGGTTTAGTGGGTGTTGAGTTCGGTGATGGCGTTGACCAAGACATCGATGTCCGCAGCCGAGGTCACCAACCCAGGTGTCACCCGAATACAGGTACCAAACGACGCACCGACGCGGGTGGTGGTGAACAGGTTGTAGTCCGTGAGCAAGCGCTCGGCCATCACCTGTTGATCGCGCCCGCTGAACTTGAACGCCGTAATCCCGCAATACAGGCGTGGATCATCCGGCGTCAGAACTTCAATGCCCGGCAACGGCCTTACCTGGCGCACCCACAGATCCCGCAGGTAATTCACCCGTGCGCCTTTGGCCGCAGCGCCGCCCAATGCACGATGCTCTTCAAGCACCAGAGGCAAAGTCATCAGTGCCGGAAAATTCGGTGTGCTGTAGGACGTGCGTGCGCGCACGTCGCTCGCCGGGTAGTGAAACTCGCCCATATCCGGGTCGATATTGGCCAGGCGCTCCGGGGCGATGTACAGGAAACCCAGGGTCAGCGGCGAGCCGATCCACTTGTGCAGGTTGAAGCCGGCGAACTGAATGCCCAGCTCGGCGAGGTTGAAGTCGAGCTGGCCGAGGGCGTGGGCGCCGTCGAGAATCACGTCGATGGCATATTCCCGCGCGGTTTGGGCAATGGCCGCCACCGGCATCACCAGGCCGGTGCGATGGGTGACGTGGGTCAGCGCCATCAGCCTTAAACGCGGGTGCTGCTCGAAGGCAGTGCGATACGTTTGCACCAGGCTGTCGAAACTGGCCGGATGCGTGTGGGACAGTTCTATCACCTCGACACCACGCGTGCCCGCCAACCAACGCATGGCGCCTTTGACCGTGTCGTACTCCAGGTCGCTGATCAGCACTTGATCACCCGGTTGCAGGCGATTGTAGTTGCGGATCAGCGATTGCAGGGCTTCGGTGGCGTTGCGGGTAAACGCCACGGACTCGGGGTCGGCGTTGATCAACGCGGCCAACTGACGTCGGAGCTCGACGTTTTCGCCCTGTTCGAAGCGTTGGCGCACGTACACCGAGTTGCTGCGGTTGATAAACGCCAGATGCTCCAGGTACTGCGCCTGGACCGCACGGCTCATGCGCCCGAAGTAGCCGTTTTCCAGATTGATCGGCCCGGGCTCCAGGTCATAGCGCTGGGCGATCGCGTGCCAGTGACGTTCGTTATCTGCATTCCGTGGCATGGGTGGGGCGCTCTTAATGGCGAGGGGCGGGTTTACCGTGTTTGACGCGCAGCGGTTCGAGCAGATCGGAGAGGCCGTTGTGGTCGATTTCATGCATCAGCGCGAGCAGGCCGCCCAGCTCGCCGTGGGGAAACCCCTGACGGGCAAACCAATTCAGGTAAGGGCCGGGCAGATCCGCGAGGATCCGTCCCTTGTACTTGCCGTAGGGCATCTCGCGGGTGATCAGCAGCTCGAGTTTTTCGGGATTCATGAAGGCTCGGGTGTTCGTATCGGGAGCCTGGAAAATACAGGCATTCTGCATGAAGGCCAAATGACAGATCATGCAAATAACGTTCATACAGATGGTTCAATTTATCGTAACTAATTGAAATATATAGTTAATTTTTTAATTTAAAACCTGGCACGGGCGCTGCAACCACTAAGACAACCTTCTAACCCGTACAAGGAATTGAAAAATGACTGACATCAATAAAGAATCGATCTCCGTACTGAACGACCTGATCGAAACCAGCATCGACGGCCAAAAGGGTTTCAAGGAGTGCGCTGAGGACATCAAGCACCCAGAACTCAAGGCTCTGTTCGCCAAGCGTTCCGCCGACTGCGCTACGGCCGCCGCCGAGCTGAAGACCGCCGTACGTGCCTTGGGCGGAGACCCGGAAAATTCCGGCAGCGTTGCCGGTGCACTGCACCGTGGCTGGGTCGACGTCAAGTCGATGCTTACCGGCAAGGACGAAGAGGCTGTGCTGAACGAAGCCGAGCGTGGCGAAGACCATGCGCTGAAGGCTTACAAAGAAGCGATCGAGAAGATCAACAAGCACAATCTGCTGGGCATTCGTGATCTGGTCGAGCGTCAGTACCACGGCGCGCAACGCAATCACGACCAAGTGAAAGCCCTGCGTAACCAGGCCCGCGCTCAGTCGTAAGCCCTGTGTTGTAACCCCTGTGGGAGCGGGCTTGCTCGCGAAGACGGACGGTCAGTCAGCGCTATGGTGATTGATCCACCGCTTTCGCGAGCAAGCCCGCTCCCACATTTATTTTGCGTGGACTTTAGCCAATGCTGATCGGCGGCAACTCGGTCAGTTCCACCACTTGTTGCTTGCGCGGGGCCAGAATCTCGGCTTCACCGTCCACCACCAACTCATCGCGCTGGTTGAAGACACGCGTGGCGATGCGCACTCGGAATTTGGGCAGCTTCTCAAGGATTTCCAGGCGCACGGTCAGGGTGTCGCCGATCTTCACCGGCTTCTGGAAGCTCATCTGTTGGCCGATGTAAATAGTGCCCGGCCCAGGCAGCTCACAGGCTACCGCCGCGCTGATCAGCGCACCGCTGAACATACCGTGGGCGATACGCTCCTTGAACATGGTCGCCTTGGCGTATTCGGCATCCAAGTGCACCGGGTTGTGGTCGCCCGACATGGCGGCGAACAGCTGGATGTCGCGTTCTTCGACGAGTTTGCTGTAGCTGGCGGTCTGGCCGACTTCGAGGGCTTCGTACGGAGTGTTGGTAACCTGAGTCATCTAAAGGTGCATCCTGTGGCTAATCGGTAATGTAATGATCTGATTTTACTGGAAAAATTATTCGCAGCGGGCGGGTCTGCGCAGCCTCAGTGCGTGTTCCAGCCACGTCAGCACATCCGCTGTGACTTCGTCGCGATTGGTTTCATTGAACACTTCGTGACGCGCCTGCGGGTAAATATTCAATTGCAAGTGCTGGCAGCCGGCGTCACGCAGGGCATGGGCCAGGCTTTTGAGACGTTTGCCCTCGCTGACCGGATCACATTCGCCGCCGATCACCAGGATCGGCAGGCCAGGGTCGATCTGCGCGAGATTGGACGCTTTGCTGATCTGCTGCAAGCCGCCCAACAGGTCGATCCACAGCTGG
This sequence comes from Pseudomonas sp. SDO5271_S396, assembly GCF_054071795.1. Taxonomy (NCBI): domain Bacteria; kingdom Pseudomonadati; phylum Pseudomonadota; class Gammaproteobacteria; order Pseudomonadales; family Pseudomonadaceae; genus Pseudomonas; species Pseudomonas sp. SDO5271_S396. The sequence continues at coordinate 2,600 of NZ_JBSVWB010000081.1, read as the reverse complement.
TTGGTGCAGCGGAAACCGCAGAGTGGGTCATTGATATAGCGATCGACCTCCACTGGGTCGCGGCTGAGCCAGTCGAACGCCGTGCGATTGGGCTTGAACGCCTTGTTGAACGAACCGAAGGACAGGAACTCGATCAGCGCACTGCGCCCCCGCACGCCTTGACGCAGGCGTTCGGCCCGGGCGATCAACCGCGCGGCACGGTACAGCGCCACCGGTTGGAAATTCGAGCCGCTGAGAATCGCCCCGTTCAGGCTGGCGCTGTGGTGCAACAGATAGGCCTGGGCGATGTAGCTGCCCATGCTGTGGCCCAGCAGGATGATCGGCACGCCCGGCTGTTGCTGGCCGATATGCTGGTTGAGGCTGGCGAGGTCGCCCACCACTTTGTTCCAGCCATCCTGTTCGGCGTAGAGGCCCAGGGTGCCTGTGTCGGCGGTACGGCCATGACCACGCTGGTCGAGGGCATACACGCCATATCCTACCCCGCACAAGGCGTCGGCCAGGCGCGCGTAGCGGCCGCTGTGTTCGGCCATGCCATGGGACAACATGACCACGGCCCTGGCCTCGCCTTCGGGCAGCCATTGATTGACGTACAGGCGGCTGTGGTCATTCGCGGTCAGCCAGAAGGTGCTGTGGTTCATGGCGCTTCCTTTGCTCGGGGTCGTTGCAGTGTATAGCTCATCTGCGGGAGACCGGGGTATCTGCCTACACATCAGGGGCAAGATTCATACAATCAATGACACGATTACCCGTATTTGCCTGTTTGGCCATAGCTGCTAACGTCCCCAAAGCTCCGCTTTTCATGCAGTGCAAAAGCGGCCGGACACACTCAGGTAAGAGGACAAGAATAATGCAACCTGATTTCTGGAATGACAAACGCGCGGCGGGCGTTGCCAATGATATCGACCTGACCACCTACAAGTCGGTGATCGAAGTCTTCGAGCGCTCCTGCAAGGCCTTTGCCGACCGTCCGGCATTCAGCAACATGGGCATCACCCTGACTTATGCCGAGCTGGAGCGCCAGAGCGCGGCGTTCGCCGGTTACCTGCAAAACCACACCGACCTCAAGCCCGGCGAGCGCATCGCCGTGCAGATGCCCAACGTGCTGCATTACCCGATTGCCGTGTTCGGCGCCCTGCGTGCGGGGTTGATTGTGGTCAACACCAACCCGCTGTACACCCCGCGCGAGATGCGCCATCAGTTCAAGGACGCCGGCGTGCGTGCGCTGGTCTACCTCAACCTGTTCGGCTCGCGGGTGCAGGAAGTGTGCGCCGACACCGAGATCGACTACCTGATCGAAGCCAAAATGGGGGATTTCATGCCCGCCGCCAAAGGCTGGCTGGTCAACACCGTGGTCGACAAGGTGAAGAAGATGGTGCCGGCCTATCACTTGCCGCGCGCGGTCTCGTTCAAACGCGCCCTGCGCATGGGCGCGGGGCTGGGCGTGACCCGCCATCCCGTGACACTCGATGACATCGCCGTGCTGCAATACACCGGCGGCACCACCGGCCTGGCCAAGGGCGCGATGCTCACCCACGGCAATCTGGTGGCCAATATGCAGCAGGCGCGCGCATGCATGTCCCAGGTCTCCGACGATGGCCAGCCGCTGATAAAGGAAGGGCAGGAGGTGATGATCGCGCCGCTGCCGCTGTACCACATCTATGCGTTCACGGCGAACTGCATGTGCATGATGGTGACCGGCAATCACAACGTGCTGATCACCAATCCGCGGGACATCGGCGGCTTTATCAAGGAGCTGAAAAAATGGCGGTTCTCCTGCCTGCTGGGGCTGAACACCTTGTTTGTCGCGTTGATGGATCATCCGGACTTCAAGACCCTGGACTTCTCTCACCTGAAGATCACCAACTCCGGCGGCACCGCGCTGGTCAAAGCCACGGCTGAGCGCTGGAAGGCCCTGACCGGTTGCTCCATCGGCGAGGGTTACGGCCTGACCGAAACCTCGCCGGTGGCCAGCACCAATCCCTATGGCAACCAATCGCGGCTGGGCACCGTGGGGATTCCGGTGCCGGGCACAGCGATGAAGGTGATCGATGACGAAGGGCGCGAATTGCCCCTGGGCGAGCGGGGCGAGTTGTGCATCAAGGGCCCGCAGGTGATGAAGGGCTACTGGCAACAGCCGGTCGCCACCGCCGAGACCCTCGACGCCGAGGGTTGGCTCAAGACCGGCGATATCGCCCTGATCGACAGCGATGGCTTCGTGAGCATCGTCGACCGCAAGAAAGACCTGATCATCGTTTCGGGTTTCAATGTGTACCCCAACGAGATCGAGGACGTGGTGATGGCGCACCCGGCGGTAGCCAACTGCGCGGTGATCGGCGTGCCGGACGAGCGCACCGGGGAGGCAGTGAAGCTGTTCGTGGTGGCACGTGCCCAGGGCGTGAGCCTTGAGGAGCTGAAGACCTACTGCAAGGCCAATTTCACCGGCTACAAAGTGCCCAAGCACATTGTGTTGCGTGAGTCGTTGCCGATGACGCCGGTGGGCAAGATTCTGCGGCGGGAATTGCGCGACATCGCCTGATCATGAATTGAAATGCAATAAAAAATGTGGGAGCGGGCTTGCTCGCGAAGACGGACTGTCAGTC
>NZ_JBSVWB010000080.1:0-15753 GCF_054071795.1 Pseudomonas sp. SDO5271_S396 | reverse complement strand
CCCGGCGAGGCTGCGAAGGCGGTGGGTCAGGTAGCATCTGTGTCGGCTGTGCCGCCGCTATCGCAGGCTTTTTTCCAGCCAGGCCTTCAGGTCCTGCACTTCCGCCTCGCCAATCGTATGCGGCATGCCCGGATAGCCGTGGAACTCAGGCTTCAACCCCAATCCCGTCAACACCTCGTTGGCGCGGGTCGCCGAGGCATACGGCAGTGCCTGATCCTGCGTGCCATGGCCGATGAAGATCGCCAGTTTGCCCAGTGAATCATCCGGTTTCAGTTCGGCCTTGAGCACCGGTAGCACGCTGCCACTGAGCGCGGCGATGCCACGTATCAATTGCGGCTGACGCAGCCCCACTTCGTAGGACATGATCGCGCCCTGGCTGAAGCCCACCAGGAACACCCGGTCGGACTGGGTGTGATATTTGGCGGTGGCCTTGGCCACGAAGTCTTCGATGAGCCTGGCGCTGCGTTGCAGGTCGACGGTCTCGCCGTTGTACTCGGCGTCCCCCGTGGTCTTGGTGAACCAGCGATAACCATGGGGGTCCACCGGCATCGGTGCACGGGCCGACAGGTAGGTCCAGGTCGACGGCAAGGCATCCTTGAGGCCGAACAGGTCTTCCTCGTTGCTGCCGAACCCATGCAGGAAAATCACCAGCGGCTGGTTGCGCGCGTCACCCTGGGTCTGCTCCAGGTACGACAACGGCAAGTCGGTGTGCAGCGTATCGTCGGCATGGGCGGCGCCAGCCACCAGGGCCAGCGTCACGGCGAGTAGTTTGAGCATGGAGCGATCCCTCACGGTTTACGCAATAAATAAGTATCCATGATCCAGCCATTCTCCAGGCGCGCGGCCTTGCGCACCCGCTCGATCTCCTCGGCCACCTCACTGACCTTGCCGCTGATAAGGATTTCATCCGGCGTGCCCAGGTAGGCGCCCCAATAGATATCCAGGCCTTGGTCAGCCACAGTGCGGTAGGAATCTTCGGCGTCGAGCATTACCACCAGGGTATCGGCATCACTCGCCTGCCCCGCCGCCAACCGACGCCCGGTGGTGATTTCGACGGACTTGCCGATGCGGTTCAACGGCACCTTATGCCGGGCCGCCAGGGCCTGCACGCTGGTGATGCCGGGGATCACTTCGAACTCAAAGACACAACGACCACTGGCCAGGATCGCCTGCAGGATACGGATGGTGCTGTCGTACAGCGCCGGGTCGCCCCAGGCCAGGAAGGCGCCCACTTCACCGTCAGCCATTTCCTCGTTGATCATGCGCTCGAAGGTCTGCTGTTTGTCGCGGTTGAGGTCCTGCACGGCAGTGGTGTAGTCGATATCACCGCGCACGCGCTCGGGGCAGTCGGCCTCGACGAAGCGATAGCCGGGCTCGGTGATGTAGGTTTCGCAGATCTCGCGGCGCAGGTCGATCAGCTTGTCCTTGCTCTGGCCCTTGTCCATCAGGAAAAACACATCGGTGCGGTTGAGCGCCTTCACGGCCTGCATCGTGATGTAGTCAGGGTTGCCGGCGCCAATGCCGATGATCAGGATGCGTTTCATGGGTTGCTCTCAATGCGGGGCGTGGATTTTGCCATGTTCCGGGGTCAGGCGTGAGTTTCCAGGCGCAGGCGCCAGACCTGGTTGAAGCGCAGCTCGGTTGCCGACAGCGGTTCGACGTCGATCCGGTAGAACATCGACATCGGAAAGCCCATCACGTACAGCAGCGCAGCACGGACCACGAACGGGTGGGTTACGGCGATCACATGCCCGGGTTGCGCCTCCAGGGCCTGCATCCATGTCGCAACCCGCGTGCAAATCTGCTCCACCGACTCGCCGCCATGGGGCGCACAGGCGCTGTCGGTCATCCAGTCGATCAGCATTTCCCCGTCAAGTTCACTGATCGCGCGCCCCTTCCACTCACCGAAATCACCATCCCGCAGGGCCTCGTCGACCACCGGCTCGGCGCCGAAAAAATTCGCGGTCTGGCGGGTCCGCGCTTCCGGCCCACAGAGCAAGCGCGGGGCTTTGCGGTAACGATCGGCCAGGGACAACGCCGCGGTTTGCCACGCCATCGCCACCGACTCGTCATCCGGGAACCGGCCCTGTTTCTGGAACGGCGTGGCGGCGTGGCAAATCAGGGTCAATCGGGTGGCTTGCATCGCAATTTCACTCTGTTTCAGCGCGCAGTCAGCGTAGACTGGCAAAGTTGTTTCAACATGTTACAACGAACATGAAAGAGGAAGCCGGTTCAATGCCGGCGCGGTCGCGCCACTGTATTCGGCCCCACAGCCGTAAGCCAGACCCTGTTTCAGCCCAATCACTATCCAATTCGGGACGCGTCATCCCTGGAGATTCCCATGGCCAACACCGCTGCAACGAATCCTGATGTCTACCTGCCGACCATTCCTCTGGGCGAAATCCTGCCCTGGGCGATCTTCGGCGGCCTGCTGTTGCTGCTGGCGATCTACTTCGTCGGCGCCGAGCAAGGCGCCACTGCCGTATTCAAGGGCATGTACGTGCATGAATTCGTGCACGACGGTCGTCACCTGCTGGGTTTTCCCTGCCATTAATCCCTCAGAGAGACATGACATGACAGGGCATTTACTCGTACGCGGGATGCTGGTGGGCTTGCTCGCCGGCGTATTGGCGTTTGGCTTCGCCAAGGTCTTTGGCGAGCCGCAGATCGACAAGGCCATCGCCTTTGAAGACCAGATGGCGCAGATGCACGGCGATGCGCCGGAAGAAGAGCTGGTGAGCCGCGAGGTACAAAGCACCTTCGGCCTGTTCACCGGCGTGGTGGTGTACAGCGTGTCCCTGGGCGGCATTTTCGCCTTGGTGTTCGCCTACGCCCTGGGCCGTATCGGCAAGGTCGGCCCGCGAGGCCTGGCCGCGCTGCTGGCGCTGGCAGCGTTCGTGACGCTGATCCTGGTGCCGGGACTCAAGTACCCGGCCAACCCGCCTTCAGTGGGCGACCCGGATACCATCGCCCAACGCACCAAATTGTTCTTCCTGATGCTGCTGGTGTCGGTGGCGGCGGCGGTGATCGCGATCAACGCCGCGCGCAAGCTCATCGCCCGCCGTGGCGCGTGGGCCGGGGCAATCCTGGGCGTGGCGTTGTACATCGTGATCGTCTCGGTGGCCGGCAGCCTGTTCCCGGTGATCAACGAAGTGCCGGAGCAATTCTCGGCGGTACTGTTGTGGAAATTCCGCGTGGCGTCGCTGGGCATCCAGGTGGTGCTGTGGACCACCCTGGGCCTGGTGTTTGGCGCCGTGGCCGAGCGCAAGGTCAGCCAGCCACGGGCACTGTTCAACTCCTGAGTCCGTCAAATCCCGGGACGGGCCAGGTAAAACACCTGATAGCCCGTCCCGGGATGCCCTGCTTCCAGCGCCTTTGCCGACAGGGTGACGCGCACCAGGCGCCAGGCCTGTACATCCAGCGCCAGGAAGACTGCAAAGGTATCGCTGCCATCGGCGATTTGCCGGTTGCGCGCTTTCTCTTCAGCCAGTATCGCGGCCCGGTCCGCCCCTGGCGCCAGCGCCCACTCTTCGCGGTACAGGCTCAAGGCCTGCAGTGCCGGCCCGCGCTGCACATCCAGCGGCAGCCAGCTTTCGATGTGCGGCTTGCCGAAGCTGTCGAGCACCTTCTGGAAACGCTCTCCCAACAGAAAATCGCCGGCCTGTAACGGGTCGGACCACAGATACACCGACGAATACAGGTTGCCTCCCCCCGGCGCCTGCCCGCGTTCCTGGGCGATGAACGCCTTGAACAGCAGTCCTTCGGCGTGATCCCACAACGGCCCCAACTGCGCGGCGCGCTGGCGGATCAGGCCCATGTCGAAATCGGCGGGCAAGCGGTGCGAATACTGTTTGGCGAACATGGCAAAGCTCCTGTGCAAGTCGAGGTGTCAGCTTGCGCAGACTGCATAATTTCAGCAAGATATCAATCAATATACGTATGATAAGGAATGGATATGACTGAAGCACTCAAGCCTCTGGATATCGATACCGTGCAGGCCTTCGTGCTGGTAGCCGACTTCACCAGCTTCACCCGCGCCGCCGAAGCCCTCGACACCTCCCAGGCCGCGATCAGCCTCAAGCTCAAGCGCCTGGAAGAACGCCTGGGTTATCGCCTGCTGGAACGTACCCCGCGGCATGTGCGGCTGTCGCCCCAGGGCGAGCAATTCATCGTGGCCGCCCGAGCCCTGCTTAACGCCCATGAACGCGCCCTGGCCGATCTGGGCACCCATGCACCGCGCCGCCTGGTAATCGGCATCAGCGACCACGTGGCCGGCCCCGACCTGCCGACATGGCTCAGTCGCCTCGCCGCCTACGACCCACTGGTATTGCTCGAAGTACGGATTGCCGCCTCCCGCGAACTGGTCGCCGCCTTCGACCGGCATGAACTGGACGCGGTGATCGTGCGCAACGAAGGCGACCGCCAGGACGGCGAAGTGCTGGCGGTGGAACGCTTCGGCTGGTTTGCCGCGCCCGGTTGGCAACACACGCCGGGAACCCCCTGCGCATGGCCACCCTGGCCGCACCCTGCGGCGTACGGCACCTGGCGACCCGTGCGCTGGATGAAGCGCGCATCGATTGGACCGAAGTGTTCGTCGGCGGTGGAGTGATGGCCGTCGGCGCAGCCGTGAGCGCCGGCCTCGGCGTCGCCGCCCTCGCCCACCGCGTTGCCCCCTCCGGCGCAGTGGAAGTCAGCGCGCAATACAGCTTGCCTGCATTGCCGGTGAGCGAAGTGGTGCTTTACAGCCGCATCACGGATGGCCGCTCCAGGGAAACATTGCGAGCGCTGAGTGCAACCTTCCGTGGGGTCCTGCAACGCTGAACCCGGCTGGAAAAACGCTACCCAAAGGGCCATCGTGCCGGACACTTTCTCACCAACAACAGAGTTCCAATGTGGGAGCTGGCTTGCCTGCGAAGACTGCAGCACAGCCGACACAGATACCACCTGACCCACCGCCTTCGCAGCCTCGCCGGAGCTCGACAGCTTCCACAGGGGTCTTGCAGTAGCTGAAAAAGCGCTGCCAACAGGACCATCGGGCCGGACGCTTTCTCACCAACAATACAGATCCAATGTGGGAGCTGGCTTGCCTGCGAAGACTGCGGCACAGCAGACACAGATGCTACCTGACCCACCGCCTTCGCAGCCTCGCCGGGGCTCGACAGCTTCCACAGAGGTCTTGCAGTGGCTGAAAAAACACTGCCAACAGGGCCATCGTGCCGGACACTTTCTCACCAACAACAGAATTCCAATGTGGGAGCTGGCTTGCCTGCGAAGACTGCGGCACAGCCGACACAGATGCCACCTGACCCACCGCCTTCGCAGCCTCGCCGGGGCTCGACAGCTTGTGTCTTTGGACGGAGTTAGACTTGTTCGACAGGTCATCCAATCCGTCAGTCGAACCACTCCCTGCGTCCCTCGAACGTGCTGACGATCAACTCCACGATCATGCCCACCGCCTCGGCATGCTGCACGTGCGCATTCATCGCCAGCCACACCTGGCGCTGCATGCTTTCGGCCAGTAATCCCGGCAACGCCACCAACCCTCGGTCGAAGCTGCTCATGTAGTGCGGCAACAACCCGATGCACGCACCGCAGCGGATCATCTCCAGCATCAGCGAATAGGCCTGCACCTGCACCACCGCCGCCAGGCGTTGTTCCACCACGCGGTTCCAGGGTTGCAAGGCATCGACCCGGGCATCCGGCTGCCATTGCACCAGCATGTAGTCATTGAGGTCTTCGACGCTGTCCGGGCGGGATGTCTGCCGTGAATAGCGCTTGGCGATGTGCGGCAGGTACTGCAGGCGCGCCAACGCCCGGGGCGATCCGGTGGCGAAGCTCGGTCCGGGCAGCGGGCCGTCTCCTTCCGACAGCCATAGCACCACATCCACGTCCACTGCTTGCAGGGACAGTTGGCTGTCGATGGAGATGATCTCCAGGCGCACGCTGGCATTGCGGCGCAGCAAGGCGATCAGGTCACGCCCCAGGATGTCGTGCAGGATCGGCTCGGCCACCGCCAGGCGAATCAGCGGCTGCTCTACCACCGGCAAGCGCCGCTCATGGGCCAGGGCGATCAGTTGGGCCTGCAACTGCTGGCCATCACGGCTCAGCACCAAGCCGTTGCCCTGGTAACTGAACAAGCTATGGCGCAGGTGTTCCTCCAGTTGCGCCAGACGCTTGCGCAGCAAGGTGGCCTTGATGTTCAAACTGCGCGCTGCCTGCATGAAACAACCGCAGCGCGCGCTCACCAGAAAGTAACGGGCCACTTCCGGGTCAATGTCAGCGGCCAATGCCCGCCAGGCACTGCGTGGCTCGGCGGGCGCGCGATAAACGGCAGGCCCCTGGGGGCCGGACGGTTCAAGAAATGCCATGGGAGACTCCCTGTCTTGTGGTCTGTGCATCCAATGCGGGTTGATGCAACTTACTCCAGCACCTTGTTCAGTTCGGCACCGTCGATGCTCAAGGTCGCGGTGTTGAGCATGCCTTCGAGGTAAGCCTTGGCGATCTGCTCCTGGCGCTGGGCGCGCAGGGCCTGGGTCAGGCGTTCGCGCAGCTCATCCAGGCTGGCGGTACGGGCCGGTTGCTGGCCGGTGAGCTTGAGCACATGGAACCCGGCGGCGCTTTGCACCACGTCCGACACAGCGCCCAACTTGAGACGCGACACCGCTTCACGCACCGCCGGCACCAGTTGTTGCAGCGGCTGCATGCCCGAATCCCCCCCACGGGCGGCGGTGTCCGGGTCTTGGGAAAACTGCGTGGCCAGTGCGGAAAATTCACCCGGCGCAGCCTGGGCGCGACGGCTCAGTTCCTGGGCCTGGCGGCGCACTGCGTCGGCGCTTTGCGGGTCATTGACCGCAAGGAAAATCTGGCTGACCCGGTACAGCGGCGGTGTCACCCACTGCGCCTTGCCGCTGTCGTAGGCCTGTTGCAGTTCAGCGGCACTCGGGTAATCCGCCGGGACCTGGCTGACCGACAGCATGTAATCGCGAAACACGATCTGCTCGGTGGCGGCGCGTGTCTGTTGCTCAACCTCGGGTCGCTGGCGCCAGCCCTGGGCATCGGCCTGTTCGAGCACGGCCTTTTGCGCCAGGCGCGAGCGAATCCACGTTTCCAGCGCGCCACGATTGCCCCGCAGTTGCTCACGGGACTCCGCCGGCAGGCTGGCCAACACGCTTTTCAGTTCGGCAACGTCGACCTGCTGGTTACCCAGGCGCGCCACCGCTGGGCCCGCCGGTGCAACGCTGGCCATCGGCGCCGGTTGCTGGGCCGCCACCGGGTCGCTGCCCGGGCGCAGGCTCAACGCGACCGCCACCACCAGCAACCCCAGCGCGCCCGCACTGAGCATCAAGGCAGGTTTTTTCACAGGGCCGGTGCCTCTTCGCCAAGCGGTGCGGCCTCTGTCTGCGCCTGCAACTGCGCAGCGTGCTGGCTGTACTCGCGCAAGTAGACAATGAACTCCTGCAACAGACGGTCCCACAATTCCAGCTGGCTGCGCAGGTGCGTGGCGCCCACGCCGGCCACCACCACATCCATTTCCATCAACAGGAACTCACCCTGCACCGACAGCCGCGCAAAACGCCGCGAGGCATTCCACACCTGGGCCAGCCCCTCGGGCAAATCGCCCTGCACCCGCAGCGCGCAGCTGTAAGTGAAGTCCACGTAATGGCCCTCCTCTGCCGCCGCGTTGCCGAAGCGCACGGCAAAGCCGATACCCTGGCTGGCGCTGAGCAGTTGCACGACGCCGTTCTGGTCGGTCTGGTTGACCCGGTAGCCAGCCTCTTGCAACAACTCGGTGAGGCTCTGGGGCGTAACGCTGGTGATCAATTCGCTCATGGTGATCGCTTCCTTGTCTGTCAGTGATTGGCGGTTGCCTGGGGGGCATCGAAACGGCTCTTGTACAGATCGTCGCCAAAGCCCTGGGCCAGTTCTTCGAACTTGACCCGCGCGCTGCTGGCGAAGGGCTGGCGGATACTCATCACCTCGGCCACGTCGATTTTTTCGTAGGCCGCGAGTAACTGGCGGGCCACGCCGTACATCTGTTGATTCTTGACTGAACATTGCTGCACTTGTGTGTCACGTTCGCTCAGTTGGGCCTGCAAGCGGGCGCGCTCGGCCTCCTTGCCTTTGGCCAGCACCAGCAGGTCGTCATAGGCCTTCTTGAACTTGCCGACCTGCTCGTTGCTCGCCGCCACCTGGGCCTGGGCCTGGCTGTGCAGGCTTTGTTGCTGGCCGGCCAGTTGCTCGGCGGTACCACGCGCCTGGGCGAGTTCAGCCGTCAATTGCTTGATTTGCGCCTGGGCCTGTTTGGCCTGGTTTTCGGCGGCAATGCGCGCGGCAGCGGCCTGGGCCTGCTCGCTTTGCAGGGCCTGCAATTGCTGGGTGGTGCTGCGCAATTGAGTACGCAGGCGTTCTTCCATGCCTTCGGCCGACGCCGCCGTGGCGACGAACAGCAACAGCAGCCCGCAGATTCGCGTGTTCATGTGGCATCTCCCTGCGCATCAGAAGCGCGTGTTGAGTTCCAGTTGCATCACATCCACTTCGAACGGCGCGCCATACACTTCAGAGGCGCTCAACCAACGCGCACTGGCGTAGATGTTCTTGTCGAGGCCGTAGTTGCCGCCGATGAAATAACCCTTGGCGTTGGTGCCGCCCAGGTGGAAGGAGGAGTCGTTGAAACCGTCGGGCAAGGCGTCAGGCTGGATGTACTTGTAGCCGGCCAGGACGTTCCAGTCGCCGCGCTTGCGCATCTCCAGGGCACTGCCGAGGGTGAATTGCACCATCAGCGCATTGCCACCGCTCTCGAACTGGCCCTTGCTGTTGATGTTGTTGACGATCTCGCCTTCGCTGCGCTTGAGCATTTCGCCCTTGTCGTAGGCCAGGTTGTGGATGAAGTTGCCCTGGGTGCGCAGCTTGAAATCGCTCGGCAGCTCGGCATCCCACGCCAGATTGAGGTCCAGCACATCGAACTTGGAGGCCAGCCCCACGTACTGCGGTTGCGGCGTCAAGCCAGGCGTGGCCGGGTTGGGCGAGATATTGCGCAGCAGGAACACGCTGTTGCCCTTCTGCATGAACGCCAGGCGCGAACCGTCGGTATCGCACCCGGGCGCACCGGCCCACGGTGTACAGGGGCTGGAACGCTTACCCTCAATGTCGTCGAAGTGGTAGTAGGCCACCGCGCCCTTCAGGCTGTTGTCGCGGTTGAGCTTCCAGTTGGCGCCGATCTGCCCGCCGAACAGCCACTTGGTGTCGCTGTCTTCCTTGTCGAAACCGTTGCTGCTGGCGGTGTCCGAGGTGTACTCCACCGGGAACACCCCGAGGGTGCCGAACAGCCCCCATTGGTTGCTCAGGGCATGATTGAAATTGGCGGCGATACCGTCGAAGTTCAGGTCGCCCGAATACATCATGTCGGTGGAATAGAACGGGTTGGCAAAGCGCCCCGCCGTCAGGGTCACATCCTGGGAGGCCTTCCAGCTCAGGTAGCCCTGGTCGAGCCAGATGTCCTTCTTGCCGAACCCGCCGCCCAGGGTCTGGGTGGTGGACACCGGGTTGTTGTCGGAACCGGTGCCGATGCGAATGCCCGCCGTCCATTCCGGCGAGATCACCGCTTTCATGCCCAGGCGTGCGCGCAGACGGAACAGGTTTTCGCGGTCCTTGGTGGTGTTGAGCAGCGGCGGCAGCTTGGTGTTGGTGTCTTTGTTGGTGTCGTAGGGGCCGCTTTCATTGAGCTTGGCGTAATCGATGATCTCGTTGCTGTTGTTGCCCGAGAAGTAGCGCGACTCGTCCCGCAGGCGAATATCGCCATCGAAGGTCACGCGCGAGACCCAGTCCGGAAAGGTGTTGGGCTGGGCCCAGTTTTCCTGCTTGGCGGTGGCCATGACCTCGGCCTTGACCTGGTCACGGATCTGGTCGCGCACCGCTTGTGGCACGTACTGCACACGCACGTCGCCAGGCGCCGCCGTCGGGCCGCTGGCAACCACCGGCGCGGCGTTGGCCTGGCGGGCCTGCTGCGCTTCTTTCTCGGCCTGGGCAATCAGCCCGTTGGCCGTGTCCTGGGTCAGCACACCTTGCTGCACCAACAGACGGATCAGGTTGATGGTGACGTTTTCCGAGGGGGCGACCGGGGCAGCCGCCGCCTGGCCGACCAGGGTCGCGATGACCATGCCGACCGCCAGGGTCAGTCGATTCACGGGGGAAATCATGTGTACGCAACTCCTGTAAAAAACCGTTGAAAACAGCCGTTGAAAACCTGTTCGATCAATCCGGACGCCGGCCCTTGAGGGACAGGCGCATGGGCAACGTCAGCGATGCCGGGGGCTTCTGCATGGCGCGCGGTGCCTGCACCAGCGCGAGCATCTGGGCGTCGGTCTCGCTATCACCGCTGGACTTGGCCACGACCGCCCGCGTGACCTGGCCATCGGCGCCCAGCCACAGGTCGATCTGGATGGCAAACGCCTTGCGGCGCAGCTCCGGGTCCTCACGCATCAAGCGCTGGTAAGTGCCCGCCAGGTACTGCTTGTAGGTACCGGTGCCCAAGCCGCCGCCACCGCTGCCCGCCATGCCGCCGCCCTTGCCGGCGCCGATGTTGAAACCGTCGTTGCCGGACTGCGCATCGCCATCGATCTGCATCGGGTTGGCCAGGTCGTCGGCGGGACTCGGCGGCGCCTCCTCCACCGGCTTGACCTCCTCGGGTTCAGGGCTGGGCACCTTTTCCTGCACCTGCGGCTCGGGTTCCTTGGGTTTCTCCGGGGGCGGCGGCGGTGGTGGCGGCAACGGGATAATCGTCGGCACCTTGGGCGCTTCACGGCGCACGCCACTCATGTCATTGGCCCACTGCCACAGGAACCAGGCAGCCACAGCGCCCAGCAACAGACCGGCGCCCCACTTCAGCGGGCGCAACGGCGCTTTTTTCTTCACGGGCAATGGTGCGATCGGGATCTGTGCGGTCATGGCTCAGCCCTGGCTCGGTTTGCCGGTGACCAACCCGACCTGGGACAGCTCCAGCCGCCGCAGCAAGTCGAGCACTTCGATCACCTTCTGGTATTGCACCAGCGCGTCACCGCGCACGATCACCGGGAAGTCCGGATTCAGCGCTTTCTCGATACGCAGGCGCTCTTCCAGCTCACCGAGGGTCACCGGGTAAGCATCGAGAAACACCTGGCCGCCGTCGTTCACCGAAATGGCCTTGGTCTTGGCCTCCGACAGCGACACCGAGGCACTGGCCTTGGGCAAATGAATCTGGATACCCGAGACCTGGGCGGTGGCAGTGAGGATAAACATCACCAGCACCACCATCAGCACGTCCACCAGGGGCGTGATGTTGATACTGTCGACGGCGGCGTCATCGTCATCGTCGTGGGAGGCATTCACGGAAGCCATGGCGATTCTCCTCAGGCCGGAACCGCAGCGTGATGCTCGCGACGGTGCGCGGCTTCACTGGACTGGCTTTCGCCGTGCATCTCCGCCAGGCGGGTGATGAACTCGTCGACGAACACGCGCATGTCGGCGCTGACTTCCTTGTTGCGCGTGATCAGGCGGTTGTAGCCGAACAGCGCCGGGATCGCGACGAACAGGCCCATGGCCGTGGCCAGCAAGGCCGCCGCCATCCCCGGGGCGATGGCGTTGATGTTCACGTCACCGGCCATGGCCGTGCCGAGGAACACCACCATGATCCCCAGCACCGTGCCGAGCAGGCCGATATACGGGCCACCGGCGATGGCGTTGGACAGGGTCGACAGCTTGGCACTGAGCGCCTGGTTTTCCCGGGTGCGCACGCCGTCCATGGAGCAACGGATCGCTTCGATGGTCGCCGCCGAGACCGACGACGTGTCGGCGCCCTGGGCACGGCGGGTGCGGATTTCCTTGACGGCCACCAGGTACAGGCGCCACAGCGAAGAGTGGGTCAGGCGCTCGGCCAGCAGTGCGTCGTCGGCATACATCTCCAGGCGCGTACCGATCTGGGCGAAGTGCTCGCGGAACACCTCGTTGGCACTGCTGACGCGGCCCACCTGGCGGTTCTTGCGCAGCATGATGAACCACGACTGAAACATCATCGCCACCAGCACCACGATAATCACCCAGGCGTCCACCGGCACTGCGTTGAGCAAAAAGCCCAGGCTGCCGAAACCGAAGCCCGACTGTTCCTCATCCACCCCGTAGGCCACCAGTTTCGACTCGGCGCCCTGGGCACTCGCGTCGGCGAGCAGCAGCGCCGCCGGACGGGCGACCTTGGACAAGCGCAACTCATCGATGGCACCCGCAAACGGCAGGTGCGCGCTGCCGGCTTCCGGCAGATCGGCACCGATGGCCAATTGGGAATTGAAGGCCGGCAAGGCCACGGCGAGCGTCGCGGTTTCGCGGCCATTGACGTACAGCGTGACCTTCTCGCCCTCGGCGGTGAACGCCAGGTGCTGCCATTGGCCAGGGTTCAGCGGCTGGCTCGACACGCCGCGCTGGCCGTCGATCTCCACGAACGGCATGCCCTGGTTCAACCCCAGCAGCAGGCTATGGGCACCGTCGCGACGAGCCAGCACCACTTGTTCGCCACTGGCCTGGTCCAGGCGCAACCAGGCACTGAAGGTGAACGCGCCACCGGCGGCGTGTTGCAGCGATGGGCTGGCCGGCAGCATCAAGGGTTGGCCGCCGAACTGCAGGGCGCGACCGATCACGCCGTCGATGCTCGCGCCGGTGGCGTTCAGCGCGGTGTTGGCATAGGCCGTGGTGTCCCGCGCCGGCGTGCCGTTGGCGCCATCGAAGTGGTAAAGCGCGATGTAGTTCGGGTCGAACGTCAGCTGGCCATTGGCGGTGGCCGGGGCCTTCTGGTTGCCGTAGTACATCCACAGGTCCTGGCGCTGACCGCCTTCGACCTTGGGCACATCCACCCAGATCAGCGCCATGCCCATCAGCGGGTCGAAGCTTTCGATCTGGTGATTGAACACGGTCTTGTCGTCGGCACTGACGAAACGCAGGTCGGCACCGTCGTCCTTGACCCCGTCAAAGGTGAAATTGCCGGTGTGCAGGCGCACCAGCAAGGCGGTACGGCCCAGCGCCTGGTTGATCGCCGCGCCCTGGGCGGTGGTGTCGATCGAAATCTGTTTGCGGTAGTGCCAATCGTCCTGCCACCAGGCATGGGCGGTGGCCGGGAGCGCGAAGCCCAGGCAGATCAACAGGCTCAGAAATAGGCGTTGCATGGGTGAAGTCTCCGGAAGAAAAAGTCAGAAAGTCGCCTGCACACTGAAGTGCAGTCGCGAGTCCTGTTTCTGGGTGTTCGGTCCATCGAGCAGCGGGTAGCCCCAATCCAGGCTGCCGGACAACCACTTGCTCAAACTGGCGCGGGTGCCCAGGCCGACACTGGCCAGGCTGTATTCGTCTTCTTGCTCGGGCAGCGGGTCGTGCAGGCGCATACGCGCACCTTCGGCGAACACATAGAAGCGCCACTCCTGCACATAACTGCCGAGGAACTTGGCCAGCGACGGCGTGCGCAACTCCTGGGAGAACAAGTAGCCCTCGTCCCCGGTACGCTCCGCCGCCAGATAGCCGCGCACCGAGGTGGCGCCGCCGGCGGAATACTGCTCGTTGGACACCAGCGGCCCCGAGGCCAGCTGGAAGCCGGCCTTGCTTGCCGACTGCCAGTCGTTGGCGAAGGTGTAGGTGTAATTCAGGTCGCCCTTGAGTACGGCAAAACTGGCACTGGCCTTGTAGCGCTTGTACTCGAACTCCTCGGCATCGCTGCCGTAGCCGAAGAACGCGCGGGTACCGACAATCAGGCTCAGGCCCAGGCCCACCTGGGATTGCTCGGTGTAGCGGTAGCCGTTGTAGCCCAGGGTGAACGGCGCGTACTTGAGCGGCACCTGGTCGCTGCTGGAGCCGAACTTCATCTCTTCGTCGAAGTCCTTGAAGTCGACGCCGAACGAGAACGAGTTGGCCCAGACGCCCGCCGCCGGCAGGTTGTAGATCGCCGACACGCCGTAGGAGTGGCCCTTGCCCAACACGTTGCTGCCGCCGATGGTGGCGATGTTGCTGTCGGACTGGTAACCGGAGAACTGCAAGGTCCAGCGCTCGTTCAGCGGTGCGCTGTAAGACCCCGACCAGACCTTGGCATTGCGGCTGTCCTCGGGTGCCGTGAAATACGTCAGCGAAATGCTGTGGCCCAGCTGCCACAGGTTGTCGTAGCCCAGGGTGGCGACGGAGCGCAGCTTCTCGGTGTCGGCGCTGTAGTCGTTGTTCAGGCCGAGACTGGCGTGCCAGGGGTTCTGGTCTTCTACCTGCAAGTCCACGTCCATGGTGCCCGGACGCGCGCCCTCGCGCACCAGCGGCGTGACTTGGCGCCCGGCGCCCCGGTTGAGCCCGGCCAACTGGTTTTGCACCGTGGCGAAGTCCGGCACGGCGCCCTCCTCCAGCGCCGGCACCTGCTCGCGGATCTCCACCGGCGAGTAGTGCTTGGCACCCACCACACGCACGCGACCGACCTTGGTTTCGCTGACCTGCAAATAGACGATACCGTCATCGACCTTTTGCTCCGGCAGCTCGACAAACACCGATTGATAGCCGCGCGCCTGGTAGATCTTCTGCAAGGCATCACGGGCGCCTTCGATATCGTCGAGGGTCTTTTGCGGGCCAAGAAACGGGTACACCGCTTCCTCGATCGTCGCCGCATCCAGCACGGTATTGCCGCGCACGAAATACTCGTTGACGTCCACCCGGCGCGCCGCCCCCTCCTCCTCGGCCCACGCGGGCTGCGCCAAGGCGCCCAGCGTCAGGCACAGCGCCAGCGTTGACTTGAACAGATGCTCCACACCGCCCCCTGGTTTTCTGAAAAAGTGATCTGCCTTCGCCGATTGCACAGCGTTCGGCCTGCTCAATTGCGGGTTGTCGAAAGTTGGCTGTGCCGGGCCAGCCAGGTATGCAGCAAGGCGAAGTTCAAGGAGAACTCCGGCATGTGCAGCAAGGCGCCACAAAACACTTCACCGATGATTTTCTGGATGAGTTGCACCGCGCGCGGGTTGTTCAACAGCGTGGCGATGTCTCGCTGCAAGACGTGAATGCCCCAGACCTTCTGGTTCAGGTCCAGGCCGACGAACCAGCGGAACAGCAGGTTGTAGTTGAGCTGTTCGTGCAGTTGGGATTCGCTGGGCACCGAATACAGCAGTTGCAGCAGCAGGATGTGCACCACGGTGTGCGGCGCGATCAGCATGCCCGGCTCGGGCAACAGCCAGTCGCGGTTCTGTTCGAGCACTTCATCGATCTGCGGACGCAGCAGCACCAGTGAATGGCCCGCCGGGATGTAGCTGGACACTTCCTTCAGCGCGCCCTGCCAGTCTTCCTGGGAGACGATCCATACCCACGGCGCGCCGTAGCGGTATACCGAAACCGGCTTCTTGCGCGCCGCTTCGACGATCTTCGACAGGCGCTGGTCGAGCTCCTGCATGCCTACTTTCGAGTAACGTTCCATAGTTCCCATCTGCCCCACTCCTGGCGTCCTGCTGACGGCTTGGGAGACGACTTTTGGTCGTATCCAGCGCGTTACATAGGCAAGACGGGAGTGGTCGGGAGCTACCGAACTTTTGTCATGAAAGCTTCATTTGGGATTGGGTGGGGGGCAATTTTTTTGATTGAGTGCATATCCGTTGCTGCGGTTATGGCTGGGTTATGGTTCCGCCCTTACGGCGGCTCACTTTTGAAAAGAGTCCAAAAGTAAGCAAAAGGCTCTTGCCCCAACACTCGGCACCTCGCTCAGGCTCGGTGTACCCGTAATCCGAC
>NZ_JBSVWB010000079.1:0-16021 GCF_054071795.1 Pseudomonas sp. SDO5271_S396 | reverse complement strand
CATGCCGGGTGGTGTGGCAGGGGAGCGGCCTATGAAGCCGTCCCCTATGCCGATTCCCGCTAATTTGTGTGCGCCGCTGTCCTGATCGTTCCCACGCTCCGCGTGGGAACGCAGCCCGGAACGCTCTGCGTTCCCAAGCGTGACGCGAAGCGTCACAAGAGGCATTCCCACGCGGAGTGAACTGACCCCACAAAGCTGGACGATTACATGCCTATGCCTGAACAGCCTGAGTTCTATATGCAACAGGGCTCAGGCCGTTTAGCTTCAGCTTGATACGCGAGTGATTGTAATACTGGATGTACTCGTCGATGCCTGTCTGAAGCTCATCCAGATCGCTAAATTTATTTAGATAAAAAAACTCTGACTTCAGCGTACCGAAGAAACTCTCCATGGCCGCATTGTCGTAGCAGTTACCTTTTCTCGACATGCTTGGCGTGATTGAGCGTTCCTTAAGAGCCTTTAGATAAATTGGCATTCGATACTGCCAGCCCTGGTCTGAATGCAAAACCGGTTTTTCATGCGGCTGAAGCCGCTTGAATGCACCTTTGAGCATCTTCCCGACCATGTCGAACAGCGGCTTTCTGGCAATCTCGTAGGAAATGATTTCGCCGTTGTACAGATCCAAAACGGGAGACAGATAAAGCTTCTGACCTCCAACTTTGAACTCAGTAACGTCGGTCACCCACTTTTGATTGGGGGACGGCGCTTCAAACTCTCGCTTCAAAAGATTAGGCGCTGCCTTGCCTACCTCGCCTTTGTAAGCTCGATATTTTTTCACACGCACTAAGCTCTTGAGCTGAAGTTGTGCCATCAGTCGCTGAACCGTCTTGTGATTGACGAGATGACCGGCGCTTCGTACCGCAGCCGTTATCCGACGATAGCCATACCGGCCCTTGTGCTCATCGAACGTAGAACGAATCTTGTCTTTCAGCTCGGCGTACTTATCAGCCGCTTGCAGCGCCTTTTGCTGATAGTAAAAGGTGCTGCGTGCCAAACCGGCAAACGTCAGCAGACTTTCTAGAGAGTGCAGCGGCCTCAGTCCTATTACGATTTGCGCTTTTTCTGCTGCGCTACTCGTTTCTTCTCCTGGACCAAGGCATCGAGCTTTTTTAGGTAGTCGTTTTCCATCCGCAACTGCTTCACTTCAGCAAGCAATTCATCGCGTGAGCGCGACTCGTCATCAGGTGAGTTGGGTTGAACAGGAGGAATGGAGGTTGGCATTTTTTTCGGACGTCCGGCTCTATCAGGCTGCTTGGTAAGGGCATCAAAACCGCCCTCATCATAGCGGCGCTCCCAGAGACCGATGATGTCGAATTTACGGATATCGAACAAGGCCGCCGTCTGTCGATAGGACAGCTGCTCCTCACGCATACGCTTCAAAACAGACAGTTTGAAGTTGTTGCTGTAGCGCTGCAGCCTTTTCTGTTTCAGCCCAGCAGCGCCATGTACCTGATAGGCCGCAACCCATTGGCGAAGGGATGAAAAGTCCACATTGTGACGGTGTGCAACACCCCTCAAACCCGCGCTACCGGAACAATAATCCTGCACTGCTGCGAGTTTTGCTTGCTCTGTGTACTTACCCATGACGCCCCCAAAGGTTGTGTCCAGCCTTTGGGGGGCAGTTCAGAGCGTGGGAACGATCATTAGAGCGCCGTCGCGTCGACGATCCGGTTGCGGCCCGTGTGCTTGGCCTCATACAACGCCTGGTCGGCACTGAGCAGCAAGGCTTCCAGGGAGAGACGGCTGCGTTTGTCCCAGGTACTCAAGCCAATGCTCACTGTGACCGGCGGCTCTTCGGCCGCCACGCGGGGCAAGCGTTCGACGCTGCAACGGATATGCTCGGCAATCACCCAGGCGCCTTTGGCGTCGGTGTGCGGGAGCACCACGGCAAACTCTTCCCCGCCATAACGCGCCGCCAAATCGGCCGGGCGGCGAATATTGTCGACGATCACCTGAGCCACACTGCGCAGCGCTGCATCGCCGCCATGATGGCCGTGGCGGTCGTTGAACGCCTTGAAATGGTCCACGTCGATCATCAGCAGGGTCAGCGGCTCGGTGGAACGCTGGGCACGGTCCCACTCCAGGCGCAGGCGCTGGTCGAGCACTCGGCGGTTGGCCAGGCCGGTGAGCGCGTCGGTGCCTGCCAGTTCTGACAGCACTTGCTCGGCGTGGTGGCGTCGTCGCAGCTCCATGCACAGCATCCAGGTCAGCCACAGCAGTCCGGTGCACAGCACGCCCGTGGCAACCCCCACCAGCAACGCCGCGCGCCGCCATTGGGCAAAGATCTCGTCGCTGGACAGCGCCACCACCACGATCAACGGCAAGTTGCCCACCGTGGAGAAGGTGTAGAGCCGTGGCTGGTGGTCAACGCTGGAGACGCCTTCGAAGCCGCCGTCACCTTCATGCAGGATGCGCAGCACGTTCGGGCGCTGGCTCAGGTCCTTGTCGATCATGTCCAGTTCCAGCATCGGGTGCTGGGCCAACAGCACGCCCTCGCGGTTGATCAGGTTGATGGTGCTGTTGGTGCCGATGTTCAGGCTGCTGAACAACTGATGGAAATACGACAGTCGCATGGACGCCACGGCCACCCCCTGGAAATGTCCGTCCGGGGTCGAGATTCGGCGGCTGAACGCGATGCGCCACTGGTCGTCGCACACGCAGCGCGCCATGAATGGTCGGCTGACGAACAGGCCCGCGTCAGGGTTTTTGCGATGGACCTGGAAATAGTCCCGGTCGGCAAAGTTGCCGGTCTTGGGGGTCAGCAAGGAGGAGTCGGCGATCACTTCTCCATTGGCGTCCAGCAACAGAATATCGCCCTTGTACGGCGCGGCGGCGGAACGATCGAACAGCACCAGATGACGAATGCTCGCAGACACGCCCTGCAGGTCGCTGCGCTCGGTGGCGGCGATCAGGCCCTTGAGGGCCATGTCGTACAGCTCGACGTTGCGCAGCACATCCGCATCGATCAACTGGGTGATGTTGTTGGCCGAGCGCTTGGCGGTCTGCAAGGTATTGGCATGTTCGCGGATCATCAGCGCGGTCACGATCGCCACGATCAGCAAGACCGTGAGGCAACTGCCCACAATCAGCAGGCGCTCGGGACGACGGGTAGGGCGGGCGAGGCTTGGACTCATCGGGCACACTTTTGCGGCATGGATGCCAATAGCGTAGTAGCTGCACGCTCTTGTGTGTGCCCGCGAGAACCAATCAGAACAGGCTGACGGGGTAATCCACGATGACGCGGTATTCATCCACATCCCGATCCACCGCAGAATAGCCATCGCCACCCCGGTTGGTCGCCCATTGCAGGCGTACCGCCAGGTCCTTGGCTTGGCCACCCTGCACCACATATTTCAGGTCGATGTCCCGTTCCCAGTGCCTGGCATCCTTGCCATCGGCGCTGTACCAGGCGCTGTAGCCACGGCTGTCGGGATCGACCTTCGTCAAGTCGGTCTTGCCGCTGATGTAGGACACGGCAGACGTCAGGCCGGGCAAGCCAAGGCCGACGAAGTCATAGGCGTACTTGAGTTTCCATGAGCGCTCGTTGGGACCGTTGAAGTCCGAATACTGCTGGGAGTTGTCCAGGTAGATGCTGTCGCCCTGGGTGACGTAGTCGAACGGGGTATTGCCGTTGACCCGTTGGTAGGTGGCGGTCACGTTGTGGTTGCCCACGCCCACGCTGAAATGCAGGCTGTAGGTGTTGTTGTCGATCGCCCCCAGCAGCGACTGGCCGGTGTCCTGCGTGTGGTAGTAATGCAGACCCGGGTTGAGACTGATCAGGTCGTTCAGTGCGTAGGTATAGTCCAGGTCGTAGTAGTACTGGTGCCACACGTCCTTGAGTTCGGCGGCGTAGAGGTTGCTGGTCAGCCCTGGTACGCCGCTGAACGACACGCCGGCCCAATCCAGGTGCTGGCTGTCGGTGTGAGCCGGCAGTGCGCCGTAGCTGGTGCCGATGCGTCGGTGACCGCTCTGGTTGTAGAGCTTGGTGAAGCTGGCCCGGCCACCTTCGAACAGCCAACCATCGAGGCTGTGGTTGCTCAGGCTAATTCCACGGAAGGTCTGGGGCAGCATGCGGGTCATGCCGCCGGCGATTACCGGATTGTTGAGAAACAGGTCGCCGGCCTTCAATTCGGTGTCCAGAGCCCGCATTTTCAAGGTCCCGCCCGCTGTGGAGAACGCGCCAGGCGCTTTGCCGTTGCCGCCGCCGTAGGGAAGGATGCTGGAGCCATCGGTGCCGCCGCCGCCGTCGAGCTTGAGGCCGAGCATCCCATGGGCATCCAGGCCGAAGCCGACCGCACCGGGGGTGTAGCCGGACTCGAAGAGGCCGAGAAACCCTTGGCCCCACTCTTTACTGTCATCGGTGTGCAGGTCGCGACGGTCGCGGTTCATGTAGTAATTGCGGGCGTTGATCTTGAGGTGAGCGCCTTCGACGAAACCGTCGGCGGGGGTGGTGTCTGCCGCGTGGGCAAGGGGTGCGATCGTTGCGGCTACTGCGAAAAATAACGGGGTGAACGTCAGTGAGTTCTTCACCGGTGAAGCTCCTTGGGTCAATCGGAAACGGCCAGTGTCGTGGGCGTGCCTGGCCTTTTTTTACGGCAAAAAAAAGCCGCTGAACTCAGCGGCTTTGGCACAGATTCCCAGCGTAGAGCCCTGGAAATATGTCGAGGGAAATTCGGGTAAGCGGGAAGCTGTCTTTGCCGTCGCGCTCATCGGTGCGTCAAAGTAGCGCAGGCGAGCGGTGCGATACAGAGTGTAACAAGATAAGGACTGTTGCCCAAACCGCAACAGTCTGTGATCGCTGATCGGGCTCAGACGGGCAGGGTTATCCCAAAGGTATTCCCGCCCCCGTCACTGCGTACGAATACATCGCCGCCGTGCATCAGCGCAATCGCCTTGACGATGGCCAGTCCCAGCCCATGATTAGCGCCGCTGTTGCTGCGTGACGCATCCACCCGATAGAAACGTTCGAACAGCCGTGGCAGATGCTCACTGGCAATCGCTTCACCGGGGTTGGTTACGCCGATTGCTACCTGATGGTCCTGCACGTCGATGTTCACCTGGATCACCTGCCCGGGCGAGGTGTGTTGCACGGCGTTGCTCAGCAGGTTGATCAATGCGCGGCGCAGATGGGCTTTTTCGATCTGCACTTGCGCATCGCCATAGACCTGGACCTTGACCTGGGCGTCTTCGAGGATGAAATCCAGGTAGTCGAGGGTGGTGGCCACTTCATCGGCCAGGGAGGTTTCGATCAGCTTGGTGGCCTTGCTGCCCTGGTCGGCACTGGCGAGGAACAGCATGTCGTTGATGATCGATCGCAGGCGTTCCAGCTCTTCCAGGTTCGATTGCAGCACCTCGAAGTAATGTTCCGCCGAGCGCCCACGGGTCAGCGCCACTTGGGTCTGGCCGATCAGGTTGGTCAGCGGCGAGCGCAATTCATGGGCGACGTCGGCGTTGAATGACTCCAGCCGTGAATAAGCCTGCTCGACCCGGTCGAGGGTGGAGTTGAACGAATTGACGAACTGGCTTAGCTCCGGCGGCAGCGGCGACAGTTGCAGGCGCCCGGAGAGCTTGGGCGGCGCGAGTTTCTGCGCTTCATCAGACAGCTTGCTCAAGGGCTTGAGGCCAATGCGCGACACCCAGAAACCCAGCAGCGCGGCCAGGACCACGCCGACCATCGCGAGGCTCACCAGCGCCACCAGCAGTTGGTGCTGGGTGGTGCGGAAGTTCTCGGTGTCGATGGCGATCATGAACCGCAGCGGCGGGCGCTGATCCTTGGCCGGGAACTGGCTCACCAGCACCTTGAGCGGGTACTCGCGCCCGGGCAGGCGCAGGTCGCGTTTGCCGGTCTGCCCTTGGGCGAAGGCGCGGATCTGTGGGTCGGGGTTGCCGTACTCGTAAGTCGGGTCGCTGCTCACCACCCAGAAACGGATGCGCTTGTCTTCTTCGCCGAGCAACTTGAGCTTGGCGGTGATCTTGGCCCAGTGGTCCGGCGTGCCGAAACGGTTCACAGAGGATTCCAGCACGCTGTAGCGCGCGTCCAGTTCGGCACCCGGCAACAGGCCCAGGCCGCGGTCCACCTGCTGGTACAGCGCACCGCCGATCAATACGAAAATCAGCAGCGCCACCAGCGTGAACATACCGCTCAGGCGCAGGGCAATGGAGTTAGCCGACACTGCGATTCTCCAGCACATACCCCATGCCACGGATGGTGTGCAGCAGCTTGGTGTCGAACGGCCCGTCGAGCTTGGCGCGCAGGCGCTTGATCGCCACTTCCACCACATTGGCGTCGCTGTCGAAATTGATGTCCCAGACCATCTCGGCAATGGCCGTCTTGGAGAGGATTTCACCCTGACGCCGCGCCAATACGCTGAGCAGCGAGAACTCCTTGGCGGTCAGATCCAGACGCGTGCCGTTGCGACTGGCCTTGCGGCTGATCAGGTCGATCCACAGGTCGGCGACGGTGACCTGCACCGGCTCATGGCCGCCGCTGCGGCGCGTCAACGCTTGCAGGCGCGCCACCAGTTCCAGGAAGGAAAACGGTTTGCCCAGGTAATCGTCGGCGCCTTCGCGCAATCCACGAATGCGGTCTTCGACGCGTTCGCGGGCGGTGAGCATGATCACCGGTGTTTGCTTGCGTGCGCGCAGGGCGCGCAGGACGCCGAAGCCATCGAGGCCGGGCAGCATCACGTCGAGCACGATCACTGCGTAATCGTTTTCCAGTGCCAGGTGCAGCCCTTCGACGCCTTCGCGGGCCACGTCGACGGTATAACCCTGTTCCGTCAGGCCGCGGTGCAGGTAGTCCGCGGTTTTTTCTTCGTCTTCGATAATCAGGACGCGCATGAGCCTTTTGCTCCAGGGCGGGGCCTTGGCCTCACTGTGTGGTTGCCAGCTCGAGCGCTGGTTTGGGCTTATGGAAAAACTTCTCAAGGTACAAGTATATGACCGGCGTGGTGAACAGCGTCAGCGCCTGGCTCACCAGCAGGCCGCCGACCACCGCGATCCCCAGCGGTTGGCGCAGTTCGGCGCCGGCGCCATAGCCGAGCATCAGCGGCAGGGCGCCGAGCAGCGCGGCCAGGGAGGTCATGATGATGGGCCGGAACCGCGTGATACAGGCTTCGAAGATCGCGTCATGGGGCGTCAGACCCCGCGTGCGCTGGGCCTCCAGGGCGAAGTCGATCAGCAGGATGCCGTTTTTCTTCACGATGCCGATCAACAGCACCAGGCCGATCAGCGCCATGATCGAGAAGTCCTGGCCCAGCAGCCACAGCATGATCAATGCGCCCAGGCCCGCCGACGGCAGGGTCGAGATGATGGTCAGCGGGTGCACGAAGCTTTCATACAGCACCCCGAGGATGATGTAGACCGCCACCAGCGCCGCGAGGATCAGCCAGGGTTGGCTGGCCAGCGAACTCTGGAACGCCTGGGCCGCGCCTTGGAAGTTGCCGATGATCGATGTCGGCATGCCGATTTCGTTTTTCGCCTGGTTGAGCAGGATCACCGCGTCGCCCAGGGCCACGCCGGGCGCCAGGTTGAACGACAGGTTGGCCGCCGGGAACATGCCGTCATGGCTGATGGACAACGGCCCGACGGTGGGCGGGTCGACCTGGGCTAGCGCCGACAACGGCACCATTTCGTTGGTCAGCGGCGAGCGCAGGTAAAAGTAATTCAGGCTCTCGGCCTTGCCCCGTTGGTGCGTATCCAGCTCCAGCACCACCTGATACTGGTTGATCTCGGTCTGGAATTCATTGACCTGGCGCTGGCCGAAGGCGTCGTACAGCGCCTGGTCGACGTCGGTGGCGGTCAGGCCGAAACGCGCAGCGGCGCGTCGGTCGATGGTGATATGGGTAATGCTGCCGCCCAGTTGCAGGTCGTTGGAAATATCGCGAAACGCGGGGATGGAGCGCAGTTTTTCGGTCAGGCGCTGGGTCCAGGTATTGAGCGTCGCGCCGTCGTTGCTCTTGAGCACGTACTGGTACTGGCTGCGGCTCGGGCCGGAACTGAGGTTGATGTCCTGGCCGGCGCGCAGGTACAGCACGATCCCCGGCACTTTGGCCAGCTTGGGCCGGATGCGGTCGATGAACTGGCTGGCGGACACATCCCGGTCACCCCGGGGCACCAGGGAAATCCAGAAACGACCGTTGGCGATGGTCTGGTTGCTGCCCGTCACGCCGACCGAATGGGAGAACGCCCGTACGGCCGGGTCTGCCTTCATGATTTCGGCCAGCGCCTTGTGCTTGGCAACCATGTCCGGGTACGACACATCCGCGGCTGCCTCGCTGGTGCCGAGGATGAAGCCGGTGTCTTGCACCGGAAAAAAGCCCTTGGGGATAAACACGTAGCCGACCACCGCCAGGACCAGGCTCAGCAGGAAGATCCCGGCCATGCTGCGTTGGTGTGCCAGGGCGCGGCGCAGGGTTTTTTCGTAGCCGGCCAGCAAGCGTTCGCCAAAGCCGGGTTGGTCGTGGGGACGATGGCTCGGGGCTTTCATGAACAGTGCGGCGAGGGTCGGCGCCAGTGTCAGCGACACCACCACGGAAATCAGAATGGTCGAGGTGGCGGTCAACGCAAACTCCTTGAACAGCCTGCCGACCACGCCGCCCATGAACAGCAGCGGAATAAAGGCCGCCACCAGCGACACGCTGATGGACACCACGGTAAAGCCGATTTCACTGGCGCCCTTGATCGCCGCCTCACGCTTGTCCAAGCCGGTTTCGAGATGGCGATGGATGTTCTCCACCACCACGATCGCATCGTCCACCACAAACCCCACGGCCACCACGATGGCCACCAGGGTCAGGTTGTTCAGGCTGAAGCCCATCACATACATCAGGGCAAAACTCGCGATCAGCGACACCCCCAGCACACTCGACACAATGACGGTGGCCGACCATTGGCGCAGGAAAATCGCCATGACTCCGACCACCAGCAGAATGGCGATCAGCAGGGTCATTTCCACTTCGTGCAACGAGGCGCGGATGGTGGTGGTGCGGTCCATCAGCACGCTGACCTGTACCGACGCCGGCAGCATGGCTTCCAGGCGCGGCATTTCAGCCTGGATGCGTTCCACGGTCTCGACGATGTTGGCGCCCGGCTGGCGGGTGATCACCAGGTTGACGCCGGGGGTGTCGATGGCCCACGCCTGGACGTAGGCGTTTTCCGAGCCGTTGACCACTTTGGCCACATCCCGCAGTTGTACGGGCGCGCCGTTCTTGTAGGAAATGATCAGGTCGCCGTATTCGTCCGGGTGAAACAGTTGGTCGTTGGTGGCCAGGGTCGACACGCTGTTCTTGCCGTACAGCGCACCCTTGGCCAGGTTCAGGCTCGATTGCTGGATCGCCAGGCGCACGTCCGCCAGGGTCAGGCCGATGGCCGCGAGCTTGTCGGGCGATGCCTGTACCCGGATGGCCGGGCGTTGCTGGCCGGTGATGTTGATCTGGCCGACGCCGTCGACCTGACTGAGTTGTCGCGCCAGCAGGGTTTCCACCAGATCGCTCAACTCTGTGCCCGGCATATCGTGGGAGCTGACACTGATGATCAGTACCGGGCTGTCGGCCGGGTTGACCTTGCGCCAGGTCGGCAGGCTGGGCATATCGCTTGGCAGTTTGCCGGCGGCGGTGTTGATGGCGGCCTGCACTTCCTGTGCGGCGGTGTCGATGCTTTTGTCGAGGGTGAACTGCAAGGTCAGCAGAGTGGAGCCCAAGGCGCTGCTGGAGGTCATCTGGGTCATGCCGGGGATGGCACTGAATTGCACTTCCAGCGGTGTCGCCACCGAGGACGCCATGGTGTCGGGGCTGGCGCCGGGCAGTTGGGCCGTCACCTGGATCGTCGGAAATTCCGCTTCAGGCAGTGGGGCGATCGGCAAGCGGGGGAAGGCAATCAGCCCCAGCAGCACCAGGGCGAAGGTCAGCAGCAGGGTGGCGACCGGACGGTCGATGCACCAGGCGGAAACCGAGCCCCGCGACGTCATGGCTGCACCTTGGCGTCAGCGGTCTGGATCAGCTGGGGCGGCTCCTTGAGAATTTCGATCTGGGCACCGGCCTTGAGCCGCGACTGGCCATCGCTGACCAGTACGTCGCCGACCTGGATGCCCTTGAGAATATTGCGCTCGCTGTCCTGATACAGCACCTGCACCGGCACGATTTCGACCTTGTCACCTTTGACGCGGTACACGAAGTGCGAATCCAGGCCGCGTTGCACCACGTTCGGTGGCACGGCGAGGGCGTTGCGGTCGAGGGCGGTCTGGATCTTGATCGTCACCAGCTGGCCCGGCCAGAGTTTTTGGCTGCCGTTGCTGAACTCGGCCTTGGCGCGGATGGTGCCGGTGGTGCTGTTGATCTGGTTATCGATGAGGCTCAGGCGACCTTTGCCCAGCAGGTCGCTTTTCTCGCTGTCAGTGTCGGCCCCCAGGAAGGCATCGACGCTGGCGGGGTAATTGGCGGAAACCAGGCCCTGCAGTGTAGGCAGCATCTGCTGTGGCAGTGAGAACTCGACGGCAATCGGGTCGATTTGCGTCACCGAGAACAGCCCTTGGGTGTCGCTCATGCGCAGGAAATTGCCTTCATCCACGGTGCGAATACCCACTCGGCCCGTCACCGGGGAGCGAATTTGTGTGTAGGACAGCTGCACCTGGGCCGAGTCGATGGCGGCCTGATTGCCCTGAATCGTGGCCTTGAGCTGGTTGACGAGAGCCTGCTGCTGGTCGTAGGTCTGTTTGGACACGCCGTCATCGACGCTCAGTTCCTTGTAGCGCTTGAGGTTGACCTGCGCCACCTGCAACTGCGCCTGGCTTTCGCCGAGTTGCGCCTTGGCCTGATCGAGGCTGGCGCGGATCGAGCGGTCGTCGATGGTTGCCAGCAGGTCTCCGGCCTTCACCAGTTGCCCTTCCTTGACCAGCAGTTTGGTGAGGATGCCGTCGATTTGAGGGCGGATCACCACGCTGTGCAGCGACAGCACCGAGCCAATGCCCGTGACGTAGCGCGGCAAGTCCTGCTCCACGACGCTCATCACCCGTACCGGTACGGCCGTCGAGGCCACCAGCCTGGTTTTGGCGGGCCGGGTCAACGCCCAGGCCACCACCGCCAGTACCAGGAGGACGCCCACGATCAAGACCGTTTTTCTTCTAAGAATGTGCATGCCGTAAGACGCCAGGATCAGGAGTAAGGAGATGGGAGGGTATTTATAGCGCGCGGACCCGGTCAGTAAAGTGACCGCTATCTGACGGCGGTGTCAGTTAACGCCTTTTCATCCGTACGACGCTGGTTAAAGTGGGCAGGGCCGCAGGTATACTGCGCGCCAGCGTGGCCCGCAAGCCGGTCCCGCCCCATTTTTTGAACGCCCCGGAGCTTCCATGACTTCCCCGACACAACCCCCTGCTGACGCGGTCGACATTGTCGATCCGGCCAGCGCTGAAAGCGTTGAACAAGCCGTGATCCCGGCCTTCAAGTTTCCTTTCAAGCCGGGCGAACTGGCCGGCGCCAAAAGCGCGGCCCAACCCTGGTACAAAAATGGCGCGAAGAATGGCCACACCAAGACGCCAGGCATGGCTCCGCCGGGCACCCGCCGCTCGATGGGTAAACGCTGAGAGTAATAAGCCGCAAGTTGCAGGGGTGATTGCCTACAACTTCCGTTGATATTTCCGCTTGAAGGCCCGCGACCCTTTCTTGAAAGCTTGCACAGCCTCCGCTCTACCACGGCGCCCGATCATCGGGGTTGTGGGGCGATGAGGCTGGTCTTTCCGGAAAAGGACGTTTCCCGTGGCTCTTATACACAGGTGTGTATTGTTCGCCTTATGGCTGGTGGCCGATGTGGTGGCGGCCAGTGATTCTCCGCGGCGCGACATCCGCTTTGCCGTCGCCGCGCAGTTTCCTCCCTTTCAGAGCCGTAATCAGCAAGGGCAGTTGGTCGGCCTGAATATCGAGCTGGGCAATGCCCTGTGCGAGCAGCTCGACGCCCGCTGTACCTGGGTGGACCAGGTGCTGGTAGAGAACTTTCCGGCCCTGGAGGCCCGACAATTCGATGCGATCATGGGCATTGCGCCCACGTCGAAAAGACGGCAATGGGTGAACTTCACCGCCAATCTCTATCCCTTCACTACGCACCTGGTAGCGCGCAAGACCTCCGGTCTGATGCCGACCGTGCGCTCGCTCAAGGGCAAGTGCGTCGGTGTACTGCTGGGCAGTAACCGCGAAGCCTTCGTACTGTCGCAGTGGGCGCCGAAGGGCGTGCGAATCAGAAGCTTCTGGCTCAATGCCGAGCTCATCCGCAGCCTGCTGGCGGGCGAAATCGACGCAACGCTGCAAGGCACCGTGGAAATCCGTGAGTTGCTGCTCGACACCGCCGGCGGCGACGACTTCGACTTCCTGGGTCCCCCCGTGTCGGCCGATCTACTGGGCGATGGCGTGGCGATTGCGCTGCGCAAACCCGACACGGCGCTGCTCAATGAGCTCAATGGCGCCCTCGAGCATTTGATGCAGAACGGCGAATACCAGCGGATCGTCCAGCGCTATCGCCTGGACGCCGCACCTGCAAGGCTTTAGGTGCGTAAAGGCTACGCTGCGCGCAACGGGATAAACGCATAGTTGGCCGGCACGTCGGTGGCAATCTGCGCCCCGGCATCGAGTACCTGTTCGGCGATGTCCAGGCCGGACACATGAAATACCCACTCATGGGCCGTCGCGGGTTGCGCGACCGCCAGTTCGATCGCCTGGGCAAATGCGCCCATGTCCGGCAGGTACGCGGTAAACCCGTCGCCCTTGAGCGCAGTGGTGCGAATGCCGAGCAGGGCGCACACCGCGTCCTTGGTCTGCACATCGTCACGGTCGGCCTGACGTGAACGGCGGATCAGCTCCGCCAGTTCGGCGTCCATCAACTCCCCCCCCACGATCAGCGCCGGGCCCTGTTCCCAGGACTCCGGCGGGCAGTCCTTGGCGCCCGGGTTCAACGGGATGTGCGGATTGATCTCCATCGGGTAGATACGGCACACCAGCGGTCGGCGTTCGTAGATGCGGCAACGGTTGTCTTCGTCAAGATTCCGGCAGCGTCCGGCGTTGAAGGCAGCAAAGGTGATTGCCACGAACGCCTCGGTATTGCCGCTGGGCACCCGCACCGACCGGCGTTCGGCATGCTCGCGCTGTTGCACCGGCAACCCCAGGCCATTGCCCAGGAAACCTTCCACCAGCACGATGACGTTACCGCCATCCGCCGCCCACTGGCGGGCTTCTTCGAGGGTCAGGGGAACATGATGGTCAGAGCAGCACTTGCCGCAACCAACGCAGGAAAAATGAGTGTTCATGGAGGATCTGTCACCAGGCAAGGTCAGAGGGCACTCGTGAGCGGTGACGGGTTTTTTACCTCTGTCCAGCGCTCGCGCTCTCTGGAAGCAAGTTATGCGCCAGTGCCTGTCAGTCCTGGGTAACCCGATCACGCAGGACAAATACCATTCCCGCGCTTTCATACAATTGCCGTGCGCGCAGGTTGCTCTCCAGTACCTTGAGGTCCACGTAGGGCTCGCCGCGTTGCTTGAACACGTGGAAGGCATGCAGCAACAGGGCACGGCCCAGCCCCTGGCCCTGGGCGCAAGGGTGCACCGAAAGATTCTTGATGAACGCGCTGGTCCAGCATTGCGCCACGCCCAGAATGCCGTCGGCGTTGCTGGCGACCAGGCACAGCGTGGGGTCGAACTCGGCATCGGTGACGAACTGCTGTCGCCACTCCTCCAGACTGCCGACGCGGCCACCGCCCTGGTCCTGGGTCATGCGCAGTACCGCGTGAATGGCTGGCGCCAGTTCAGGGCGGTAGTGATCCAGCCGGGTGTGCGCCGGCCATTGTGGAGCCGGCAGGCTGCCGTCGAGGTGACGGCGCAGCAGTTGGAAGTAGTCGGCCAATGATTACAGGCCCTTTTGCGCCACGGCCTGGGCCGCGACCACCAGGCATTTGGTGAGGTCGGGTGAAGAGAACTTGGTCAGCACCGCATCGGCGCCCGCCAGCCGGGCCTTTTCGCTGTTCATCGCGCTGTCCAGCGAGGTGTGCAGCAGCACGTAGAGGTTCTGGAAATCCGGAGTCTCGCGCAGGGTGCGGGTCAGGGCGTAGCCGTCCATTTCCGACATCTCGATGTCCGACACCACCACGTTGATCTGCTCGGCGGTGCCTTGCAGCTCCAGCAGTACGTCGATGGCTTCCTTGGCGCTGCGCGCGGTGTGGCATTGCAGGCCGAGGTTGCGCAGGGTGTGCACCGACTGTTGCAGCGCCACCTGGCTGTCGTCCACCACCAGAATGCGCGCGTTGCCCAGCACTTCGGCTTCTTCCATGCTCAGGTCGGTGGGGGCCGCTTCGATCTGGGCCGGGGCGATGCCGTGGATGACTTTTTCAATGTCCAGCACTTGCACCAGACCGCCTTCAACCTGGGTGACACCGGTGATGAACGCGCGGTTGCCGCCGGAGCCATAGGGCGGTGGGCGAATGTCGGTGGTCAGGCAGTGCACGATCTTGCTTACCGCCTGCACATGCAATCCCTGCTTGGAACGGCTGACATCGGTGACGATCAGGCAACCACCGTCCGGGTCCTGCAGGGGCATTTCGCCCAGGGCACGGCTCAGGTCGATCACCGACAACGAGGCACCGCGCAACGTGGCGATGCCTTTGACATGGGGGTGGGACTCCGGCAGCCGGGTCAGCGGCGGGCAGGGAATGATTTCACTGACTTTGAGCAGGTTGATCGCCATCAGCTTGCCGCTGCGCAAGGTAAAGAGCAGAAGCGAGAGTGAGTCTGCGCGGGCTTTGGTGGTGGACATAAAAACCTTCTGTGAATCAGGGATGACGATCTATGGAAGGTTATCGACTTGGGGGAGCCAGGCTTTAACCCGATTTCGCTCCCACACAAGCCCGCTCCCACAGGGGATTTATGTCAACCCTTCCAGACTTGCGGGTTCACCAGGTCCTGGGGGCGCTGGCCCAGCAAGGCGCTGCGCAGGTTGTCCAGGGCACGGTTAGCCATGGCTTCACGGGTTTCGCTCGTCGCCGAGCCGATATGCGGCAGGGTCACCGCGTTGCTCAATTGGAACAGCGGCGATTCGGCCAGCGGCTCCTGCTCGTACACGTCCAGCCCGGCACCACGGATACGCCCGTTTTGCAGGGCTTCGATCAGTGCCGGTTCGTCCACCACCGGCCCCCGGGAAATATTGATCAGGATCGCGCTGGACTTCATCAGCCCCAGTTCGCGGGTGCTGATCAGGTGGCGGGTCTTGTCGCTCAATGGCACCACCAGGCACACGAAGTCCGCTTCGGCCAGCAGTTGGTCAAGGCTGCGGAACTGCGCGCCCAACTCGTGTTCCAGTTCGGTCTTGCGGCTGTTGCCGCTGTACAGGATGGGCATGTTGAAACCCAGGCGACCGCGCCGGGCCACGGCTGCGCCGATATTGCCCATGCCGACGATGCCCAGGGTCTTGCCGTGTACGTCGCAACCGAACAGTGGCGCGCCGACACTGGCTTTCCACTGACCGGCCTTGGTCCAGGCGTCCAGCTCGGCCACGCGTCGCGCGCTGCTCATCAACAGGGCGAAGGCCAGGTCGGCGGTGCTTTCGGTCAGCACGTCCGGGGTATTGGTGAGCATGATCCCGCGCTCGTTGAAGTAGGGCACGTCGTAGTTGTCGTAGCCTACCGACACGCTGGACACCACCTCCAGCTTGCTCGCACCTTCCAACTGCGCGCGGCCGAGCTTGCGACCCACGCCGATCAAACCGTGGGCGTGGGGCAGGGCTTCATTGAACTGGGCATTGATGTCTCCGCGCTTGGGGTCGGGCGAGATCACCTCGAAATCCTGTTGCAGGCGTTCGATCATCTGCGGGGTGACACGGCTGAAGGCGAGGACAGTCTTTTTCATTGCAGGCGGGCTCATCGACTACGGAAGAATGCCAAGCACGCTAACATTCCTCGTTACGATTGTCAGGACACCACAAGTCCAAAATGGGCAGTGGCCCTTGTGGGAGCTGGCTTGCCTGCGATAGCGGTTTGCCTGATACACCGC